>NZ_JAMYKY010000050.1:0-22244 GCF_040317695.1 Mesorhizobium sp. M1403
GACAGTCAGCATGAACTCGAATTTGAAATGTTTGGCCAAAGCAACTGCCATCGCCTTGCTCTGGACGGTCACGGCTACGTCGGCGGACGAAGGTATGTGGATGCCGGGCCAGACTGCGGAAGTGGGCGCGGCCATGCGCGCGGATGGGCTCCAGATCGATCCCGCCCAGCTGGGCCGTCTGGACGCTGACCCGCTCAACGCGATCGTATCACTGGGCGGATGCTCCGCCTCGTTCGTCAGTCCACAAGGGCTGGTCGCAACCAATCATCACTGCGTCCATCCAATACCACCAGCAAGGAGGGCCAGGACTATCTCACAGACGGGTTTCTGGCGAAGAGCCCTGGGTGAAGAATTGCCCGCGGCGCCAGGCAGCCGAATCTATGTGATCGAGGACATGCGGGATGTGACCGCCGAAATGCTCAAGGGCGTCTCGGACAAGCTGAATGAGTTTGCCCGCTATGAGCGGCTCGCCACGAACCGCAAGGCCCTGATCGCCGCATGTGAAGGACAGCCCAATCGCCGCTGCGACGTAGGGGCCTATTATGGCGGCGCCTCCTACTATCTCCAGCAGAAGCTCGAAATCGAGGACGTGCGCCTTGTCTATGCGCCCGCGCTCGGCATCGGCAACTTCGGCGGCCAAACGGACAACTGGAGGCCGCGCCACACAGGCGACTTCGGCTTTTATCGCGCCTATGTCGCTCCTGATGGTTCCTCCCGGCCATATGCGCGCGACAATGTGCCTTACCGGCCGAAGAGTTGGCTACGCATAGCCTGTGAAGGCGTCAAGGAAGGCGACCTTGTGATGGTCGCCGGCTTTCCCGGCGCAACCCACCAGTTCCTGCGGCGGATGAAGTCCGGTTCAACTTCGCGCAATTCGAACCGCGGTTGCAGCCTTCGCTCTCGGATTATGCCGCCCAGATCAACCAGGCAACGGCAGGCAATCGCGAGGCGCAGATCCATTGACCGCCCGCTTCACAAATGGCTCGGCCTAAAACGCATGGGAAAAGCAGAAAAGGCAACAGATCGGCACCAGAATGAATATGGCCGCGCGAACTGACAGACGCGCCAACAATCGGCATCTCGCATGGTCGGTGGCACCGGAACCCACCCTGCTGGCGCGACTCCCATCAGGTCGTCGGGGTTTCGCTGGCGAAAAAAACTTCCGTGTGTCTCTGCGCGATTCCTCCCGCTTGCGCGTGCCTAGTCAACCAAAAAACTGACCATCTGCAGGATCAGGATCAGCAAAAAAAAGCCAAAGGCAGACGCCAAAACAGCTGCCTGCAGGACGATGCGTTGTTTCTTACCCACAGTTTCCCCGGGAGAGAGTCTGATGATAACCCTTAAAAAAGGGCGCCCGGGAACAGGGCGCCCTTCTCATCGACGAAATGCTCGGATTGGAGGTCCGTGATCAAGCAATTCGCCGAAAGCCTCTACAAGCCTCACACAATGGTTCAGCCGCAAATTAGGCTCACAGTTACTGCTTCGAACGCGGCAACGGGCTCTTCAATCCTCAGAACGAGCGCTGGAAGCGGAGGAGACCGCCGACGCTGTTCTTCTTGTCGGCATTGGTCCAGTTAGAGAAGTCCACATCCCCGAACTTGCCAGCGTGGAGATAGTCGACTTCGGCCGTGATCGTCAGACCAGGAACGATATCGTAGGCGACATTGGCGGCGATGCCGAGGTTCTTCCACTCGTCATACGCCGCCTGAAGGTTGAAAGAGGTCTTCTCGTTGAACTTGTAGGTGCCGCCGCCCCAGACGGCCCAGTTGCCACCCCACTGCTTGTAGAAGCCGCGGCCGCCGGCAGGAATAGCATAGGTCCCATCGGTTAGGTTGTCGTCGGTCCCATAGCCAGCCATAATGAACAGCGACAGTTCGTTGGTGGCGTTTACATCCAAGCGGACCTTGCCGGCTACCTCTTCGTAGTTGCTGTCGTAAGCCACGACGCCGGTGATGGCGCCCCAGCCCTGCGTGTACTTCACGCCGCCGACAAGATGCGGAACGTAGCTGTCGATCGTGCCGACGACGCCAGACCCCTCTTCGAGCGATACCACGGCGGAGAAGCCATTGCCGGCGTCGAAGTAGTACTGCACGACGTTGGTGTCGAAATCGCCGTAGGGAACGAGCGTATCGTTGAGGACGTTGCCGGCATAGCCGATAAACGTATCGAAGGCCGATTCGTCCTTGCCGACGCGAAGGCCACCGAGTTGGATCCAGGCGAAGTTCAGTGTGATGCCCCTGTTGAAGGCATAGTTCTGGGGACTGTCGGGACCCGAATAGGCGTTGCGGTTACCGAAATTGAATTTGGTCTCGGTGTATGTCTTCAAAGTACCGAGTTCGGTTTCCTGGCCGGTCCAAGTCCTTAGGTCAAAGCGGGCGTTCTTGCGCCAGGTGCCCTGGTCGCTGCCGTCTTGGACGTCGTGGGTCCGCGCCCCATCGTAGGAGCCAACGTCGCCAGCGCTGATGTCGTAACGGACATAGCCGCCGATGCGCAGGCAGGTTTCGGTGCCGGGGATGTAGAAGTAGCCCGAGCCATATACGTCGCAGATCTTGACGTATTCTGCCGGTTCCGGCTCGGCGACCGTCACCGCGTCGGCGGCGCGAGCACCGGAAGCTGCGATCAGAGCCGCAGCTGAGCCGAGAAGAAGGCTCTTGATGTTCATACTTGATCTCCATTCAATGATTTTGAAGGGGGCGAGGACGTCGATGGACGAACCGCTCCCTGTCCCCACGATCGAAAAAGATGCGCATCGCAATGCATCCTTCCCGGCTCGAACGCTATTCACCGGGCGAATTAGTGCAAGTTCAAATTCCGTTTGCCAACCACATATAGAAGTATCCGTTGCATTATTGTCACTAAATCCATTGTATTACTTGCACAAATTGAACAACTGTACATTTGAACAAATCGCACAATTGGTACATCTGCTTGTGCGCACTTACATAATGCGCGGAAAGCCATCGGCATCCGGCCAATTGTCAGATAGATTCAATCAGAGAAACAGCCTGGGCGGCGGATGAAACAACTTCTGTGTTCATACCTTCTCTGAGCAATTCGATAGGGACGCGACCCTTGAGAAGAGGCGAGGGGCTGATCAGCCACAGCCAAGCCAGTCTGGGATTGGAGATCGAGGAAAGGACCTGCCTGATTCCGGGCATAGGCCTGCCGTCGATGAACTGAGCTAGGGGAAATACATGCTTCCGGGAGCCTCTCCGAAAGGCAACCACATCATTGTGTCGCTGCCACCAGTACAAAGTGGACCGCGGTATTCCAAAACGTCTCTCGAGATGCGTCGACCCCGCAACTGGACCGGCCCATTCTGCAATGCGCGCGCCTTCTCTCGGGCAATCTTTCAGAACCGGATGCCCGAGCGGATGATCGGCTGCCCGTGGTCGCGAAGCGATCTCACCCGCCTGGGCGTTTAGCCGTCGCGCTGCTTCGGCCTCGAGCCTACCAAGAAATTCGGCGGCCACGGCGGTCAATTCGTTGGAAGGAGAACCCGAAGGCGCAACGGCAGCCTTGTCACCCTGCTTCGCCTCATCGCATTGGGCAAGAATGCGCTGCACCTCCCTCATGACAAAGCTTGAAAGCTCGGTCTGGCGCTTTTCATCCCCAAGATCACTCGACGCGGACATATCTGGCTTTCCCAATAGCATTCCCTCAGCAAGCCTCCGAAAGAGCGTTGAAGACATGAAGTTTGGGGGACGGCGATGTGTTGCGTTTTCGTATGCGCGCAACCTAGCAGCCGTCTTGCGGCTTCAACTTTTGCCTCTCAATAAAAAAGGGAAGAACATCAATGGACGACCGTCTTGCCCCCACGATCGAAACAGACGCACATCGCAGTGCACGCTTCACAGTGGGACGCTATCCGCGACGCTCATTTGTGCAAGTTTAAAGTTTAGCTTGCCAGCTTTATATAATTAGACGTTTCTTTTATGCAACACTTTTCCAAGTGTTACTTGCACAAATCGAACGTATCGCACATTTAGACGAACTGTACATTCGACAGCGACTTTGACGCATGCGTTTACTGGCGGTATACATCCTTCACCGTTGCCGCAAGGCATTGGCCCACTCGCGCGGCACCTCCTTCACGACAAAGGTTGAAAGCCCGTCCTCGGGCGTTTCATTTCCAAGATCACTTCGATCCACTCATACGGGCTTCCCGAGCGAGACCGTGGGTTCGGACTTGCGAATGAATTTCTCGTTATAATCGAATTGATTATAAGGGTATATTTCTACGTTGAGTATAAAGGATGTCAAGCCCGCGCCAGCGGCAATTTTGTCCGGGCGACCGCCGTTTCGTCGAGGACATGGTGGCGGAAGCGATAAAGCTTCGCCGGCCGACCGTCGGTGTCAAAAGCACTTTCGCCGGTCTCCTCCACCAGTTCCTGCTGCTCCATCAACCGGCGAAAGTTCTGCTGAAGCGCCCCTGCCGATGTAGTCGTCAACGCCGTCCGCGTCAGCGCATTGCCATCGGCGAGAAGCCAACGACATTGTTGATGACGAACGTAACGATCCGCGGCTTCAGAGAGGAATGCGCGCTTCGTCCAGATGGATGGAGTGGGCTGGCAGGTCCGGCGGCCGCGCCGTTGAGGATGCAGCATCGAGAGCCGCGCTCGCCGAGGATGACATAGGTCGAGATTCGCGCGCCGGAAGTCTTGCTCCATGTCTCCACGAATCCATTGGCAGGATCCCGGCTTCTTCGCAGTGGTCAGGGTCGAGCGTTATCGAACCGTGGTAGTTGAGGTTTGCTTCGGTGACGTGGATGCCGTGCAGCTTGCCGGCGACTATTTTTCGCATTGGTCCCGTTGTCCTATTCATCTCACAAAGTCAGTCCTGATGTTGAGCAGCTTCGCTGGGCTAAATCCCGACGACGAGCGCCCCGCCGCTGAGTCCCGCACCTGCCGCCGCCAGGAGTATTTTCTCGCCCGGCCGAAACGGCTCCGCTTGATTGGCGAGCGACAGTGAGAGCGGGATCGTCGCGGCGGAAGAGTTGCCATATTCGGCGATCGTTTTGACGATCAGGTGATCGGCAACGCCGAGGTTTCGCCCGACCGCATCGAAAATGCGAGCATTGGCCTGATGCGGCACGAACCGGTCGACATCCTGTGGTCGCACTCCGGCAGCGGCTAGCGCGCTTATCGAGCAATCGGTCATCATCTCGACGGCCTTTGCGAACACTTCGCGGCCGTCGGTCATCGTCATTCGGGTTTGCGCGAGGTCGAGGTCACCGTGGAACGGGATGTTGCTTCCTCCTGCGGGAATCTGGATCAGGCCGTATCGCGAGCCGTCCGAATCCACGGAGGCACCGAGAATCCCCCGATCAGTATCCTCGCACGGACCGATCACGACGGCGCCGGCGGCATCGGCAAACAGCACGGCGCTGGCGCGCTCAGAGGGATTGATGCGGCGGCTGAGGATATTGGCGGCGATAACAAGGCTCGCTTTGCCGTGCAGGCGGGTAAACCCGTCCGCAAACATCAGCGCATAGATGAAGCCGGCGCAGGCGCCGGTCAGATCGACAGCGCCGGCGCGGCCGAGCCCCAGCCGATGTGCGACCAGGGGCGCGCTGGGCGGCAGGAGGTGATCGGGCGTCGAGGTGGCAAGCAGCAGCAGACCGATGTCGTTGCGCGCAATGCCGGCGCTGGCCAGCGCCATGGCGCCGGCCTGCGCAGCAAGACCAGACAGCGTGTCTTCGTCCGTTGCCCAGAAGCGCGACCGTATTCCAGTACGCCGCTCGATCCAGCCCGGTTCGAGGCCGAGATTGTTCTCGATTTCGGCATTCGTCACCTTTCGGCCAGGCGCATGATGGCCAAACCCGAGAAGGCGCGACAACCTGCTCATGGCTTTGAGCCGAAGCGTTCGCCTGCCTCCTCGATCGCGTCATGGAGCCGATCGAGCTCGTCGCCGGTGACGCAATAGGGCGGCATGAGATAAAGGACATTGCCGAGCGGGCGCACAAGCAGGCCGAGCTCGAGGAAAAAGGCCCGCAGCTTAGGTCCGATCTCGGCCAGATAGCCGGCAGAGCCGGCGCGCAGGTCGAGAGCCAGGATCGTGCCGATCGCGCGGCTGTCGGTGAAGTTGGCATTGTCGCGAAAGCGTCGAAACCCGGCGGCCTGTCTCTCGCTCAAGGCCGCGATCCGCTCGGCCACCGGCTCGTCACGCCAGATCTCGACATTGGCGAGTGCTGCCGCGCAGGCAATCGGATTGGCCGTGTAGGAACTCGAGTGGAAAAACGTCTTCTTGCGATCCGCTGAATAATGAGCCTGGAAGATCGCATCGGTGGCAAGCGTGGCCGCCAGCGGGATTGCGCCACCGGTCAGGCCCTTCGAGGTGCACAGCATGTCCGGAGAGATGTTCGCCTGCTCGCAGGCGAACATGCTCCCGGTGCGGCCCCAGCCGGTCATCACCTCGTCGGCGATCAGCAGCGTGCCGGAGGCCTCAGTGATCCTCTTCAATTCGGACAGAACCGATGCCGGATACATCAGCATGCCGCCGGCGCCAAGCACCAGCGGTTCGACGATCAGCGCGGCGGCGCGCCGGTCGCGGCTGACGGCCTCGAATCTGTCCAGCGTTTCCTGCTCGCGGCCGGCGGCCGGGAAGGGAATGGTGTCGACTTCGAACAGCAAGGGTTCGTAGGCGGCGTTGAACACGCCACGGGCACCGACGCTCATCGTGCCGATCGTGTCGCCATGATAGCTGTGCTCCATGACGACGATGCGCGAGCGCGGCGCGCCGATGTTGCGGAAATAGCCGAGCGCCATCTTCAGCGCGACTTCGACGGAGGTGGAGCCGCTGTCGGAATAGAACACCCAGTCGAGTCCGGAGGGAGCGAGACCGACAAGCGCCTTGGCCAGGCGTTCGGCCGGTTCGTGCGTGAAGCCAGCGAAGATAATCTGGTCGAGGCTCGAGGCGGTCGTCTCGATCGCCTTCATAATGCGCGGATGGCGGTGGCCATGGGTGACGACCCACCAGGAGGAAATGGCGTCCAGGATGCGCGCGCCGTCGGCCTTGTGGAGATAGGCGCCTTCCGTCAGAACGATTTCAGGGATCGCCGGCTCGAGCGCGTGCTGGGTGAAGGGATGCCACACACGGGATTGCGACATCATTCGCCTCCGGCAATCAAAGCGAGGTCGAAGCCGGCAATCATCGCTTGTCTCAGCGTTTTGTCCGTCAGCGGATCGAGGTGCGGCAGCCTGCCGAGTTGCGGCACGTCGCCGAATTCCACGATCGTCCGTTGCGTATCGGTCATCTCATCGCCGATGAAGGCGATGCCAGCCAGCGGGATAGCGCGCGCCCGCAGGGCCTCGATCGACAGCAGGGTGTGATTGATTGTTCCGAGCGCGGTGCGGGCGCACAGAATGACCGGCAACTGCCATTGCTCGAATATGTCGATGAACCTTGTCCGGCGGTTCAGCGGCACCATCAGCCCGCCGGCACCTTCGATGACGAGCGGTGTCGGCAGGACCGGAAACGAAAGATCGGCAGCCTCGATCGAAACGTCGTCGATTTCGGCCGAACGATGCGGCGAAAGCGGGCTCTTCAAGCGGTAGGCTTCCGGCAGCACGCGCCCCGACGGCAGCCCGGCAAGTCGCGCAACCGCCTCGCTGTCGGTCTCGCCGTCGAGGCCCGATTGCACCGGCTTCCAGTAGAAACCGTCAAGCAGGCCGGCAAGCCCGGCCGAAAACACCGTCTTGCCAATTCCGGTGTCTGTTCCGGTGATAACGATGCGCTTGGTCATGTCGCCTCCGGTCATGTCTGAGCCAACACCTCGACGAGCGCCTCGACCATGGCGGAAATGTCGGCTTCGCCGATATTGAGCGTCAGTGAGATGCGCAGCCGCGACGTGCCCTCGGGCACGGTCGGCGGACGAATGCCGCGTATGTCGAAGCCGCGGGCCTGCAGGCGCGCCGCCACTGCCATGGTGCGCCTGACATCGCCGATCACCAAGGGCTGGATCTGAGAGCCACTTGGTATCACGCCGCAGCCATCGACCAATTGGCGGCCTGCGAGGCCGACGCGTTCATGCAGCTGAAAACGCCGCATAGGCTCGTCGGCGAGCATTGCGAGCGCTTCGCGCGCCGCGACCGCCATCAGCGGCGAGGGCGCGGTGGCGTAGATGAATGGCCGGCAACGGTTGATCAGATACTGGCACAGTGTCCTCGGCCCGGTCACGAGCCCACCAGATGCGCCGAGCGCCTTACCGCAGGTGTGGAGCGCGACGATGTTGTCGCGGCCCTCGAAAGCGGCGGCCAGCCCCCGGCCGTCCGGTCCCCAGACGCCGGTGGCGTGCGCCTCGTCGACGACGAGGAATGCCTCGTGCCGATCGGCAAGCGCGACCAGGCTCTCCAAAGGCGCGCAGTCGCCATCCATGCTGTAAAGGCTTTCCACCGCGATCCAGACGCATCCCATGCCGCCTTCGGCGCGCCAACACGTGATCGCATCCTCGACAGCGTTGGCGTCGTTGTGCGCGGCCAGCACGAACTGTGCGCGCCCGGCCTGCGCACCCTCATGCATGCTGGCATGGGCGAGTTCGTCGAGGACCAAAAGGTCGCCCTTCTGCGGCAGCGCCGTCAGCAGAGCGAAATTGGCGATGTAGCCGCTGCCGAAGAACAGCGCACGGTCGGCTCCAAAGAATGCCGCCGCGTCTGCCTCGAGCTGCTCGTGTTCCGGCGCATTGCCGCGCAACAGCCGCGATCCGGTGGCGCCAACCGGCGTGCCACGCGCAATCGCCGCCGCAACCGCTTCGCCAAGTCTTTTGGAGGCGGCAAGCCCGAGATAGTCGTTCGACGAGAAGTCGCGCCCGGCGCGCGGCCTCAGCGTCCTCAGCCGGTCCTTGCGCGCCAGTCCCTGCAAGGTCGCCTCATAGCGGGCAAGCGGTGCCCCGTTCATTGCGCCTCGAGTTCCATCGGCTCGATGCCAAGGCGCCGGAACAGCAATGTATCCTTGTCCTCACCGGGATTGTCCGCCGTCAGCAGCGTGTCCCCGACGAAGATCGAGTTGGCGCCGGCAAAAAAGCACAGCGCCTGCATCTCGTCGGTCATGGCGGTGCGGCCGGCGGAGAGACGGATATGCGATTTCGGCATCATGATGCGCGCCAGCGCGATCACGCGCACGAATTCGATCGGCTCGATGGGCTTGGCGTCGGCAAGCGGGGTGCCGGGGATCGGGATCAGCATGTTGATCGGAACGCTTTGCGGATGTTCCGGCAGGTTGGCCAGCGTCACCAGCATGCCGATCCGGTCCACCGGCTCCTCGCCCATGCCGACAATGCCGCCGCAGCAGACCTTGATGCCGGATTGGCGAACGTGCTCGAGCGTCTCGAGCCGCTCGGCAAAGCTCCGCGTGCTGATGATCTCGCTATAGTAGCGTTCCGACGTATCGATGTTGTGGTTGTAAAAGTCGAGACCAGCCTGCTTCAGTCGAGCGGCTTGCTCAAGATCGAGCATGCCGAGCGTCATGCAGGTCTCCATGCCCAGCGCCTTGACGCCTTCGACCATCGCCACCACCGCATCCATGTCGCGCGCCTTGGGGTTTCGCCAGGCCGCGCCCATGCAATAGCGGGTTGCGCCGGCGTCACGCGCCTTGGTCGCCTCGGCGACGACGCGCCGGACCTCCATCAGCTTCGACGCCTTCAGGCCGGTCTCGTGATGCGCCGACTGGCTACAATAGCCGCAATCCTCCGGGCATCCGCCCGTCTTGATGCTGAGCAGCCGGCTGAGCTGGACCTTGTTGGGATCGAAATTCTGGCGGTGCACGGTTTGCGCGAGGAAGAGGAGATTGTTGAAGGGAGCATCGTGAAGTGCCTGAGCCTTCTCCAGGGTCCACGCTCCAGGGTCAGGGGATTGAGCCTGTGGCGATGTCTGCGTTGGACTGGCTGTTTGCATGTCCATGCTGTTCCTCCGGTTCTGCCTTGCTTTGCTGTCTGATTGATGACGATCGGAAAGGACAGTTGATTCGATCCTGTCCGTTCCTCAGGCAATCATGAGCCCCAATAGTCGAGGCCGATATCCAAGATCGGCGCGCTGTGGGTCAGTCGGCCGACCGAAATCAGATCAACGCCGGTCGCGGCAATCGCTCGCGCTGTATCGGATGCGATCCCGCCAGAAGCCTCGGTGATAGCACGGCCGCCAACGATTGCGACGGCGCGGCGAAGATCGGCGAGGGACATGTTGTCGAGCAGAACCGCATCGGGAGCGAAGCCAAGTACCTCCTCCAACTGGGCCAGCGTATCGACCTCGACTTCGATCTTGACGAGATGACCGGCCCGTCTTCGTGCTCGCTCGAGCGCCGGGCGAACGCCGCCTGCGATGGCGATGTGGTTGTCCTTGATCAGAATTGCGTCGTCGAGGCCGAAGCGGTGATTGGATCCGCCACCTGCGCGCACGGCGTATTTTTCGACTGCCCGCAATCCGGGCGTCGTCTTGCGCGTGCAGACGATCTTCGCGCCATATCCACGAACCGCAGCGACGATCGATGCCGTTGCTGTAGCGATGCCGCTCAGATGGCACAAAAAATTGAGTGCCGTCCGTTCGGCTGTGAGAATGGCCCGGGCAGGGCCAACCACTGATGCAATGACCTCTCCATCCATGACATTGGAGCCGTCTGCCCGCTCCACCGAGATTTCGATATCAGGATCAATCAAGCGGAAAGCGAGCATCGCAAGATCGAGGCCGGCGACAACTCCGGACTGGCGCGCCGCCAGCACGGTTCCCGCTTGGTGTTCCTTCGGGACGATGGCCTCCGTGGTCAAGTCGCCGGCTCTGCCAAGGTCTTCAAGAAGGGCTGCCCTTACCAGCGGCTCAAGCATGACCGTGGGAAGCGGTGAGAACGTCATCACTTTGCCCCTTCGAGGCTTGGCGAATGTCCGAGTTCCCGCGCAGCGGCCAAGGCGGCTTCGAGGGTGATTTCGGACCGTCGGGCGACAGTCGCATGATGAGGAAAGTCTGTCCGGTAATGAGCGCCGCGGCTTTCTTGGCGCAACAAGGCGGCAACCGCGATCATTAGCCCGACAGCCGCCGCATCCGAGGCCGCGTCCTGGCTTTCGGCGAGCGGCAATAAGGCACGTGCGGCTGCTTTCAGACCTTCACCATCCCGGACGATGCCGAGTGCGCGCGACAGGAAAACACGCACGGGTATCGGAGCGGGCGATGGGTAAACGTCCGCAACCGCAGGCCTTGTTCTGCGAGCAGGCGTTCCGGCGACACTTTCAGCGACCCAGCGCGCGCACACGACGGCCTCGGTCAAGGAATTGCTGGCGAGCCTGTTGGCGCCATGCAGTCCTGTCGAAGCGACTTCGCCGCAGGCCCACAGCCCCTTGACGGAGGTCCTACCGGAGCCGTCCACGGCAACGCCACCCATGTGGTAGTGTTGGGCCGGACGAATGGGGATGAGATCGCGCGCGGGATTGATGCCGGCTCCACGACAGGCTGATGCGATTGTCGGGAAGTGTCGAGCAAATTCCGGGCCAGGCCGTTGCCGCGCGTCGAGAAAAACACGGTGGCCGTTGGCAAGATGGTTCCAGACGGCGCGCGCCAAGACATCACGAGGCGCAAGTTCCGCCCCTGGCACGCTCTGGAGAAAAACCTGGCCGGTTTCGTCGATCAGGGCAGCACCTTCGCCGCGGACGGCCTCGCTGACCAGCACCATAGGGCGTTCCGGGCCGTCAAGCGCGGTCGGGTGGAACTGGATGAACTCGAGGTCGGCAAGGACAGCTCCAGCGCGGGCCGCAAGCGCCAGGCCCTGTCCACAACTGCCCGAAGGATTCGTGGTGTCGAGAAACAGTCCCCCGATCCCACCGGTGGCGAGGACGACCCGCCGTGAGCCGAAGAAGACAGGTCCTATCGAACCGCTCGCCCAGACGCCTCGGATCGCATTCTCTCGCACCGCCAGCCGGCGCGCTTCCACGCCCTCCACGACAACAATCGAGGGAGTGGAACGCACAGCCGCGATCAGGGCACGCATGATCTCACGCCCGGTGCCGTCACCATGCGCATGAACGATGCGACGTCGGCTGTGTGCGGCCTCCAATCCGAGGCACAGTGATCCTTTCGGCGTACGGTCGAAGGGAACCCCAAAGCCCGCAAGCCCCTCTATCGCCTTGGGCGCGGCTTGGAGGATGCGGCTCGCCACGTCTCTGTCGCAGAGACCATCCCCGGCGGCAAGCGTATCGGCCAGGTGCAGTGCCGGATCGTCGTCTTCGCCGAAACTTGCAGCCAGACCACCCTGTGCCCACGTGCTCGAATTGTCAGCTCCCAGCAGCGTCCTGGACAGAAGCAGCACCGGCTCCGGCGCCAGTTGAAGCGCGGTCATCAATCCGGCGATGCCGCCGCCGATGATGATGGGCCGCCCGAAGGAGCTGCGGACATCGGCGCTCAAATTGCCAGCATCCGTTCGACCGCAAGCCGCGCGCGCCCGGCGATCCCGGGTTCGATGGTTACGATATGGTGGTTCTGCTCGAGCGCTATGCGGATGTTGGCAAGCGTGATCCGCTTCATGTGAGGGCACAAATTGCAGGGCCGGATGAACTCGACCTCTGGGTGCGCTAACGCGACGTTGTCGCTCATCGAACATTCCGTCATCAGCACGACACGTGCCGGCCTTTGCCTCTCGACATAGTCGGACATGGCAGCGGTCGAGCCGGAAAAATCTGCTTCAGCCACGACGTCGGGCGGGCATTCGGGATGCGCGAGCACGATCACGCCGGGATGGCTTTCGCGCAACTCGCGGATGTCGGCCGGTGTAAAGCGCTCATGCACCTCGCAATGCCCTTTCCAGGCGATGATCTGCACATCGGTCTGGGCGGCGATATTCTGGGCCAGATATTCGTCCGGCAACATGATCACCTGGGGAACGCCAAGGGATTGGACGACCGCCTTGGCGTTGCCGGATGTACAGCAGATATCCGACTCGGCTTTCACTTCGGCCGACGTGTTGACATAAGTGATGATCGGCACGCCGGGATAACGCTGGCGCATCAAGCGCACGTCTTCTGCCGTGATCGATTCCGCCAACGAACAGCCTGCCCGCAGGTCGGGAATGAGCACCGTCTTTTGCGGATTGAGCAGCTTGGCCGTTTCGGCCATGAAATGTACGCCGGCCAGCACGATGACTTGCGCCTCGATCGTCGCAGCCGTGCGGGCCAGTGCCAAGCTGTCGCCGACGATGTCGGCCACGCAATGGAAGATCTCGGGGGTCTGATAGTTGTGCGCCAGGATGATGGCGTTGCGCTCGCGCTTCAGTGCAAGGATCGCCTCGATATCCTCGACGAAAGCCGGCCATTCGATCGGCGGGATCACTCGTCGGACGCGCTCGTAGAGAAACGCGGTCGCAGGCAGCATGGCGCTCATCGACCCCTCCCAGCTTATACTCTAGGTGAAAATAACTAGCATATACTTGCTGTGAGTATAAGCGATGTCAACCCCGCGCCAGCGGCAATTTTGTCCCGGCGATGACCCTCTCGTCGAGAACGGCGTGGCGGAATCGGTAAAGCTTCGCTGGCCGGCCGCCGGTCTCCGCGGTTGCCTCTCCGGTCTCTTCGACCAGCTCCTGCTGCTCGATCAGCCGGCGAAAGTTCGGCTTACGCACGAGCCTGCCGGCAAGCGCCTCCACGGTTCGCTGCAGCTGCAAAAGCGTGAAGACCGGCGGCATCAGCTCAAAGACGACCGGCCGGTATTTGATCTTGGAGCGCAGCCGCGCAATGCCGGTCGCCACGATGCGGCGATGATCGGCGACCATAGACTTGCTGGGCACCAGCGGAGGCAGCGTCGCGTCCCGTCCGCTTCCGGCCTCTTGGACCAGGCCTGCTTCGTAGACTAACTCATAGCGTTGAAGCGTGAGTTCCTCGTTCCAAAGGCGGTCGTCGAAGCCGAAGGCTATCGTCGCCCGCTGCCAGCGTTCACGTCGCGTGGCCGCGTCGCTGACGCCGTCTGCCCATTCAATCAGGTGCGGTCGCAGAACGTCCAGCACGACCGGAGGCGTGCCGGAGCGGTGGTCCTCCCATGGAAAATATTCATACCAGCTCTGCCAGCCGCACTTGGGCGAGCCAGCTGCCTGTTCCTTGCGGGTCAATGCGAGATAGCTGATGGAGATGACGCGCTGCTGGCGCTCGGCGCCGATGCGATCCCGATCCGCGAAGGTGTAGAGTTGCTCAATGTACCCCAGCGGATGGCCGGTCTGCTGCTCGACCCACCCCCTCAAACCGGATTGCAGCGATCGGTGCTCAAGCGCAAATGGTCCGGAGGGAAGGGTGTCCGCCTGGCCGATGGTGAGGACACAGGGTTCACTGTCGTTTACGGCGACGACAAAGGCGATCAGGTCCACTTTGACTTCGTCGGCCTTGACGGCGGCTCTGTCTTTCCTGGGTCCTTTTGCCTGATCGTCCATGTTCGCGAAAGTGGTTGGCCAGCTCGGGGGCGCCTGAATCGATTTAAGTGTAAGCGCGCCTGTCCGCACGTCAACACCGCACAGCTGCACGGCCGTTTTTTAGCTCTTCGCACTTGCACAGAAATGTGGCAAACGCGACACCCGCGGTTGGTAACGTTGGGGAAGGAGGGTCCATTGAGTGCGTTTGGTGACACCAAGGCGATCACACCGCCGGATATTCGTTCGCGCAAAGGTGGGACGCCGCTCGTCTGCCTTACCGCCTACACGACGCCAGTCGCCCGGCTTGTCGATCCCCATTGCGATGTGGTGCTGGTCGGCGACAGCGTCGGCATGGTTCTCCACGGCCTGCCCTCGACGCTCGGTGTGACGCTGGAGATGATGATCACGCACGGCCAGGCCGTGCGCCGTGGCCTCGAGCAGGCGCTGATGGTCGTCGACCTGCCGTTCGGTTCCTTCGAGGAAAGCCCCGAGCAGGCTTTCCGCAATGCCGCGCGCGTCATGGCCGAGACCGGCTGCGCGGCCGTCAAGCTCGAAGGCGGCGAAACGATGGCAGAGACGATCGGCTTCCTCGCCGCGCGCGGCGTGCCGGTCATGGCCCATGTCGGCTTGACGCCGCAGGCGATCAACACCATCGGTGGCTACCGCGTGCAGGGCAGAGGCGGGGATGCCGAGCGCATCAGGCGCGACGCGCTTGCGGTGAGCGAAGCGGGCGCCTTTGCGGTCGTGCTGGAGAAGGTTCCCGAGGCGCTCGCCCGCCGGATCACCGGGGAGGTGGCGACCCCGACCATTGGCATCGGTGCCTCGGCAGCCTGTGACGGCCAGATTCTCGTCGTCGACGACATGCTGGGCCTCTTCGGCGACTTCCGGCCCAAATTCGTCAAGCGCTATGCTGAACTGGGGGAGGCCGCTGCGGCTGCGATCGCGGCCTATGCGCGGGAAGTGAAGGAGCGCCAGTTTCCGGCCGCCGAGCACGTGTTTGCCGATGCGCCCAAGCCCGCCGACGCGGACGCGGCCAAGAGCGGAGAAGCAGCGTGAGCGTGCCGATTGTCAGGAGCGTTGCCCAGCTTCGCCAAATTGTCGCCGCATGGCGCCGCGAGGGCGTGAGGATTGCCGTGGTGCCAACGATGGGCGTCCTGCATGAGGGTCATCTCAGCCTGGTGCGCGCGGCACTCGAGAAGGCCGACCGGGTGATCGTGACGCTCTTCGTCAACCCGAAGCAATTCAACAGCCAGGCCGATCTCGCCGCGTATCCGAGCACCGAGGACGAGGATGCCGCCAAGCTGGCACCGCTTGGCGCGCACCTGCTTTATGCGCCGGATGCAGAGGAAATGTATCCGGCGGCCTTCGCCACGACCGTTTCGGTGTCCGGTGTCAGCGAGGGCCTGTGCGGTGCCTTCCGGCCGGGACATTTCGATGGCGTGGCGACCGTCGTCGCCAAGCTCTTCCTGCAGACCAGCGCTGACTTCGGCTTCTTTGGCGAAAAGGACTTTCAGCAGCTTCAGCTAGTCAGGCGTATGGCCCGGGACCTGGATATTCCAATCACCATTGTTCCTTGTCCGACAGTCCGCGAAGCCGACGGTCTTGCACTATCATCGCGCAATGTCCGGCTCTCGCCAGCAGAGCGTGCTGTTGCCCCCGAGCTACCATCGGTCTTGCTCGAGACGGCTGAGCGGCTTGCCCGCGGCTCGCCCGTCCTGCCAACGCTTGCCGAAGCGCGCGCAGCAATTCTGGCTGCGGGCTATCGCGAGGTCGAATACCTGGAACTTCGCGACGAGGCAGATCTGCGACCCATGACAAGCCTTGACCGACCTGCACGCTTGCTTGTCGCGGCCTGGCTCGGCGGCACACGGCTCATAGACAACGTCAGAATATCACGGGTTTCAACAGATTAACGGGGTTCTCGGCACGCGCTGTATCCGTCCGGGATCGTTTAAAACAAGGTCTCTGCCCGGCATCGAGCGATCACGGAGGTTACGCAAAGCGCAAATGCATCGCGTGTTTGAGAACTTCGTCGAGCAACTGTCTGCAAGTGTTGATGCTGCCGATCTCCGTGAGGCAATGGCATCCGCTGCAGCCGGCTTCGATTTTCCGCTATTCGCCTATTTCACTTACCCGTCGGCCCCCGGCGACGCCCCGCAATTGATCTCAAACTATCCTTCATCCTGGACATCACGTTATCTGCAACAGCGGTACCACAGTCTTGATCCGGTCATCCTGCGCGGGCTGCAAGGCTGGGATACCTTCGATTGGGGTGTGGATCGCGCTCGGCACTGTCTGCCGAATTCGCAGCAACAAATTCTGGAGAGTGCGGCTGAGTTTGGCATCCGCGGCGGCCTGACGATATCCATGCATGATCATCGCGGCCGGTTTGCTGCCCTGACCTTTGCTTCCGACGAGTCCCGCCCGCCTCTGTTGCGGTCACTGACACGTTACGAAAAAGCATTGCAGCTGGTGGCCATCAACTTTCATATCCATGTCCGGCGCAGGCTCGCCGACGATCGCGTGGTGGATGGTGTAACGCTCACCCCGCGGGAGTTCGAGTGCCTGAAATGGGCGGCGCGCGGCAAGTCGGCTTGGGTTATCAGCCAGCTTCTCGGCGTCTCAAAGCGCACCGTGACCTTTCATCTGGAAAACGCCAAGGCAAAGCTTGGCGTTCGAACGATCAACCAGGCCGTTGCACGACTGGCTGCCTCCGGCCAGGCGAGATCCTGATTCGTCGGCCACGATAGCTGTAAACCTCTACAGGCTGCATCGCTGCCGGCTTTGCCCTTCGATGGCGGGAACACATCCCGCACGGAGGCGACCATGATGCAGCTGATAACACCAGACCTTTACGACGAGTTCGCAAGCGAGCTCAAAGAGATGCACGGGCTCAGGTTTCGGGTGTTCAAGGAAAGGCTCGATTGGGAAGTTGATACCGAAGACCAGATGGAAACAGACCCGTTTGATGGTCTGGAGCCTGTCTATCTGCTCCTCAAGGGATCCGACTGGCGAATTCGCGGTTGCGTGCGTCTTTTGCCCAGCACCGGACCCACAATGTTGCGCGACACGTTCCCGGTGCTGCTGGGTGCTGACGTCGTGCCCTCGACCTCCGACATATGGGAGAGCAGTCGTTTCGCGCTCGATCTCCCTCCGTCGGCGCCCAAGGCAGCGGGCGGACTGGCCCAGGCAACCTACGAGCTCTTCGCGGGCATGATCGAGTTCGGCTTGGCCAAGGATCTGACCCGGATAGTAACGGTGACGGACACGCGCATGGAACGGATCCTTCGCCTCGCGACGTGGCCATTGTCGCGCATCGGACAACCCAAGTCCGTCGGCAAAACGGAGGCGGTGGCCGGGTTTCTCGAGATTTCCCGCGCGAGCCTTTTGCGCATCCGCAGCAGGGGACGTCTGAGCGGACCGGTACTGTGGCAACCGGTTCTAGGCCCGTCGGCATAGCGCCATTGTGGACACCTGAGCCGTGAAGGATGCTGGTCTGCCCAAGGAAGCGACGGTCGGTCTTGTATGCTGGCCGGACTGGCGTCGTCACGAAGCTTACCACTACGCCAGACGATTGCCACGCACTGCCTGGGCCTGGGAGTTTCTTCGGCGCAATCCACAATTTCAGCGCGACCACGCCAAAATGGCACCGTCCGCCTACATTGTCGGAGCCCAGGCCGACATGAAGATAATCGAGTTGACGACAGGATCATCTTTCCTAAGACAATGGAGCCTCCTTTTTCGCGGACGCGCCACAGTCGGACGCTACGTCGGCAAGGGTATTTTGGGATCCGCGCGACTGCGCCCGTATTCTACGAGCGGCCGCGGAGCCGGTTGGGCTCGACCACGATTTTGAACCGCTTGATCTCCCTTCGCTCTCATGCTGCAAGGACATCCTGCTGACACCTGCCGGCGTGCAGCACGTGCTGCTGAGGGAGGACTGCCGGAGTCTGCAGATCGCCCTTTCCGGTGCATCCGTTCTCCGCCCGTTGCGGCTATATGTCGACGCGATCGTGCAGCCGCAGCACCTGAAGTTCCATGTCGCTGCCCTTCAGTTCCTGAACGACATCAATGGTTGCGGCCGCCTGGCAGCTGCTTGCTTTCCGCCGGAACCCCGCGGAGCGCGTCTGCGTATCGTGCTCCAGGCTTTGGATGGCTCGCTTGCGGGAGCATCTCATCAGGAGATCGCCATTGCCCTGTTCGGGAGACGCCGTGTCGAAGAAGATTGGTCTCATCCAGGTAGCCATCTTCGCGATCAGGTGCGTCGCGCCATCCAACGTGGCCGCTACCTGATGGGCGGCGGCTATAGACAGTTCCTGATGTAATTCGGGTGACAGCTTGGTGATTGTCTTATTCGAAAACGCGCAGGCATCAATCTCCATTTCTCACTGCTATTGTGCCTTGTACAAGACGTGACACGCGCCTACTTCTTCCGCTGCGGGAATCGGGTTTGAGTAATACGGACGAAGCACTGAGAACCAACGTTTTCGTGATAGTGCATTCATGCCCCGAGAATCCTGATGACCGTTACGAACCCCGACAAAGCCGGCGCTGACTGAAACGGTCGCTGAACGTGCTCTGTGGCCTGCGCCGCCTGACTCTCGGTTTCGGCTATGCCGACTAACAGCGTATTGATAGGCCATCGCGGGCTAAGCTCTACCGGCGAAAGCCGCGTCAAAGCGGCAGGCAATCAGAAACTAGATCGGCGGCGACGATGATTATGATCAACGTGACGAACACGTGAATCATGCCGACGGCGCCGACGTTGCCGATGATGATGATGCCGACCATGCGTCGCTGATGCTGCCTAACTACAGTGCTGTGTGATCATGCCGATCACCGCGTGACCACGAGCGGCGGCGCTTCGTGTCAGGTGCGTGGCCGGGATGATCGCGCATGGCCGATTGTTCCTTCGTGCCGCGGGGTGTGGGCTTGCGTTCGGTCATGAGGACGTCAGGCGCAACGAGGAAGTTAGATCAGGGCCCCAAACGCGGCTTATCCATGGGGTGGATGATAGCTATCCCTACAATCAATTATACCAATATTACCCAATACTACTAGAAGATCCCCCAATGAAAGCGGCCGGATGGGTATCCGTCTCGCGTAGGCTGAAGCTGCCGGCAAGAATGGGAAGACGAACATGTGCGGGATTGTTGGCATCGTTGGGCAACAGACGGTGTCGGATCGGTTGGTCGACGCATTGAAGCGTTTGGAATATCGCGGCTATGATTCCGCCGGCGTTGCGACGATCACCGAAGGTGTCTTGCACCGCCGGCGCGCCGAGGGCAAGCTCGTCAATCTCGAGAGGAGACTGAAGGAAGAGCCGCTGAGCGGCAACATCGGCATCGGCCACACGCGTTGGGCAACCCATGGGGCCTCGACGGAACGCAATGCGCACCCGCACTTTGCCGACGGTGTCGCCGTCGTCCATAACGGCATCATCGAGAATTTCACCGAGCTGAAGGACGAATTGGCGGCGGCTGGCGCCGAGTTCCAGACCGACACCGACACCGAGGTCATCGCGCATCTCTTGGCAAGACACCGCCGGGAGGGCATGAGGCGGCAAGAGGCGATGCGTGCCATGCTGAAACGCGTCAGGGGCGCCTATGCGCTTGCCGTCCTCTTCGAAGATGATCCGTCGACCATCATGGCGGCGCGCAACGGACCACCGCTGGCGATCGGTCACGGCGACGGCGAGATGTTCCTGGGCTCCGACGCGATCGCGCTTGCTCCCTTCACCAATGAAATTACCTATCTCATCGAGGGCGACTGGGCCATTGTCGGCAATTCGGGCGCCCATATCTTCGATTTCGACGGCCATCCCGTCGAGCGTCCGCGCCATACCTCCACGGCCGCGGCCGATCTGGCCAACAAGGGCAACCATCGCCACTTCATGGAGAAGGAAATCTACGAGCAGCCCGAAGTCATCGCCCATGCTCTCCGTCACTATAGCAACATCATAGAGAATCGCGCCGACATGGTTTCTGGCATCGATTTCGCCAGGATCCCGAGCTTGGCGATCTCGGCCTGCGGGACCGCCTATCTCGCCGGACTGATCGGAAAATACTGGTTCGAGCGCTATGCGCGCCTGACGGTTGAAATCGACGTTGCGTCCGAATTCCGTTACCGCGAGATCCCGTTGTCGCCGCAGTCGGCGGCTCTTTTCATTTCGCAGTCCGGCGAAACCGCCGATACGCTCGCATCGTTGAGGTACTGCAAGGAGCGTGGGCTGAAAATTGGCGCTATCGTCAATGCCTGCGAATCGACCATCGCTCGGGAGGCCGATGCGGTCTTCCCGATCCTTGCCGGACCGGAGATTGGCGTCGCCTCCACCAAGGCGTTTACCTGCCAGCTTGCGGTTCTAGCCGCACTCGCCATCGGCGCCGCCAGAGCCCGCGGGACCGTAACCGAAGACGAGCTGCAGGCGCTCGTCAGGAGCCTCGCCGAAGTGCCGCGCGTCATGGGCCAGGTACTCAACAGCATCCAGCCGGAGATCGAGTTCCTGTCGCGCGAACTGTCAAAGTGTCGTGACGTCCTGTATCTCGGCCGTGGCACCAGTTTCCCGCTAGCCATGGAAGGTGCGCTGAAGCTCAAGGAGATTTCCTACATCCATGCCGAGGGCTATGCGGCGGGTGAATTGAAGCACGGTCCGATCGCATTGATCGACGACAACATGCCAGTGATCGTCATCGCGCCCCATGATCGCTTTTTCGACAAGACCGTCTCCAACATGCAGGAAGTGGCTGCCCGTGGAGGGCGGATTATCCTCATCACCGATGAAAAAGGGGCAGCCGCATCGAAACTCAACACCATGCACACGCTCGTGTTGCCGGCTGTCGACGAGATTATCGCGCCGATGATCTTCTCGCTGCCGATACAGCTTCTTGCCTACCACACGGCGCTCTTCATGGGCACAGACGTAGACCAGCCGCGCAATCTCGCAAAATCGGTCACGGTCGAGTGATTGTGAACCTTTATAGGTGGCGATGCTTGTCCATCTTCGCTGCATCGGCGGTGGAAATTGGTCGAAGGTATCAGCGTCCGCGAGGCTGGGTGGACGGTGCCGCGAATAGCCACTGGAGGCGTCAGTGAGAGTTCGAGTTGCTGTTCAAGAAAGCCATCGGGGAGAATGAGTCGTGTAGGATCGCAGGTCGAATGCGCTACAGCCGATCAGGCCATCTCATGGCGGGCAGGTTCTTAGAACTTGATCAAAAGCAGGTGAGCCGCCATATTCCGACCCGGCTGCCAATTTCAAGTGGCCCATTCCATGGATGAGGCCGGTCCGGCCGAATGGACGTCCATTTTTTTGATTTGCTGGGTGTGCGCCAGGGTCGGGGAGGAAATCTCCCGATTTGTCAGGCGCTCCCATCTTCTTGGAGATGTTTATGAAGGATTCGCGCATTCCCGAGCCAGTCTTGACGGCTATGTCGCAGGGGACCCACATCATCCGCGCTTATCGTGAGCACCTTGGGTATTCAATCGAGGACCTCGCGGTCGCGTGCGGGCTTGCCGCTCAGGAAATCCAAAACATCGAGCGGGGTCTAAAGTACAATAAGGGCTATCGGAATCGGATAGCGAGATCGCTGTCCATACCTGTGGGAATTCTTGAGGCAGAGTCGGACATATCGGACGCCGCCTGATCAGTCGGATAATCTGCAATGGGTGGAAGACCGCTCTTGTGATGTGACGTTTGCGGCTGATAGTCGTCGCTTGATTCCGTTGTACGCGAATGCCTTCTGGCGCAGTACCGCCAAGAGAATTCTCGTCCACTGTCCGAGTCAGGAACTGCACGCGGGCTCGCCGAACAGGAAGTTGGAACGCTTCGTCATGCTGTCTTAGGCGATATAGCCGCCCGGAGTGCTGCGACACGTGCACGA
>NZ_JAMYKY010000051.1:0-20154 GCF_040317695.1 Mesorhizobium sp. M1403
TCAATCAACATCCGCACGTAGGCGACATACGCGGTCGAGGTATGTTGATGACGCTCGAGCTTGTCAAGGACCGCGAGACAAAAGCGCCCTTTCCCGCCGAATGTAACCTCCGCCCGATGATCTATCGAGAAGCCCTGGCAAGGGGGCTGATCACGCATGCCCTTGGAGGAACTGTCGACGGGATTAACGGCGATCACATCGTCGTTTGCCCCCCGCTCATTGCCAGCGAGAAGGACCTCGAGACAATAGTCGGACTGTTGGGTGAATCAATTGACGCTTCGCTGTCAGAATTGGCGGTTGGCGGCTGATGGAGACTGATCACCGGATTATCGCTGACAAGGTTCCCCTCACTCTCGCGCATTTGACGGTGCAAGAGGTGCCACCGGCCGATGCGATCACTATAGCTGCTGAAACAGGGTTCCAATACGCAACTATGCGGTTGCATTCGCCGCGCCTCGGGGCAAAAAATTTATCAACCCGGGAACTTAATGACGAAGTTCAGAAAGCGCTACTCGTATCGAGGGAAAGCGGCGTTCTCGTGTCAAGTATCGAGGCCTTAGTCCTTGCGCCTGAAACCGATATTCTCACCTACACGACTATACTAGAGGCTGCAGCTAAGCTAAGTGCTCGGTGCGTCCTTGTCGTTGCCTTTGACAATGTTTATTCACGAATGCTCGATAATTTCGGTGCTCTGAGCGCCAGCGCAAGTCAGCTTGGCCTCGGTCTAGAAATTGAGTTCATGGTTTTTTCGGAAATCAAGGACTTACAAAAAGCCATGCAAGTTCTTGCCGATGCAGGTTCCCCTAACGACAAGATCGTCATCGACGTGCTTCACTTGTTGCGATCGGGTGGTAGCCCTGAAGATATACTGCGTGTACCACCCGCGATGATTTCGCAAATCCAACTCAGCGATGGCCCCAAGTATGCTGGCCCTGAATGTCTTGTAGAAGAAGCACGGTTCGACCGCATGTTTATCGGAGAAGGAGAATTCCCGCTAACTGAGATCCTGAGCAAGCGTCCGCCCGCAGTTCCGCTTGCCCTTGAGATCCCAGCCGAGCGGTTGCGACTTCAAGGAATATCGGCTCAAGAGAGAGCGTTGCGCGCGCGCAGATCATTTGAATCGTTGGTAAGCACCCGATTGCTGCCGCGTGCCAGATAGCGCCTATTCTTACTGAGTCTGAAAGTATGTTCGAGCTGGTCGCAGATTTGTTAGCGTGCTGATTCGTGATTAGGGAAGCGCCCCGCCATGCCCGACTGGACAGCCCAGAGTGAAGCAGCATTCGACGCTTATGTCGATGCTTTGATCGGGTGATCGGCCACGCCGACCGCGCTGAGCCGCTGAAGAATTTTCTCGACGATCTCAAACAAAAGCGCGAGAACTTGATCCGAACGTGCAACGCAGATGGCTAACGCCAGCCCGGCGCTAAGCAAACAGTTGGACACCTTCTCTATCGGCAGGTAAAGGTCAAGGGCTTTCGATTTTTCCGGTTCTCCGGCTTTTGCCATCTTTCGCGGGCTCTTGCTTCTCTCCCGGATCGGCCCTTTGGCCCTCCCATAATGGGGTAAGAATGATGAAGTAGAAATCGAACGCGTCCTGAACGTCATTTGCGTTCGAACAAGGTGTCCAGCGAACTCACTTCACCATTGTCCTGCGAAGGACAGCTTTCCGCCAGATTGCGGATTCCATTATCTCCTACTTTTATGCTGCGCGGTCATCCGATTGGCGTCAGGTGGCGGCTGGCAAATCATCCCTCGTCCAGCAAAATTCGGTGCTGTCACTCATCATGCGATGCATGATGACAGCCAGCCTGCGGGCAAGCGCGACAATGGCCTTTTGCAATACGCGCTCTCACGTTGATTGCCGCGCCGCACCTTTCCCGCGCTCCGACTACTACGGAAGCTCCGCCCTCGGTGTCGTCCATCTCCGGCCATCGCGGCGAGCCCAGTTCCGTACCGGGCAGACGATCCGAGTTCCCGTGTTCCGATTTCCAACCTTCATGCCCGTAGGCGGTGAGCTTTACCCCAGGCGATACAGGAGACAGGGCCGTGAGAGCCTCCCCCGTCTCGGGTGCGTTCCGCGCACCCAGCAGTGGAGATCGATGAGCCCCACCGCGTCTGATCGCTTCTTACCTCCCACGCCATCGCGCGACTTAGAGGCGTTACCGGTTGAATCCGAGGCTTCCAGCGCTCACTTCGTTATCTCGCCATGGACATTGTGGTAGCCCGGCCTGCGGCCGATGATCCGCACCTGGTACAGTTCAGGCCGATCTGCTTATGAAACCCAAACGGCGACGCCCGGTTGAGCTTCTCGGCCCCCTTCCGCCTACTGCTCCTATAGGCGGGGCGGCATTGCAGCCGCCGGTCGAAAATCATCAAGCTTGAGAGGTGGCTATTCCATGTTCACCTCCCGCGCCGTCACGGCGCACCATCGATTCCCGCATAGTGTTCCATGGCTGTTCCTCTGATGCTTGAAGCCGATCGCTCGGACTCCGTTTCAACACCATCATTCTGAGGGACAGCCACCGAACCTGCTATGCTCGCGAAGGCCGGCCCATTACGGCATCTAGCTAGTGCATTGATTCCAACACTTGGTGCCCACGTCTGACGGCTGCGATGATGTTGTCGGGGTCTGCTTTCCAAATGAACGGCTTTGGCTCTTCGTTGTGCTCTTTGATAAAGCGATTGATGGCTGCCTGAAGATCAACGACGGAATGAAAGACACCATTTTTCAGTCGTCGCCGTGTGAGCTTTGCGAAGAAGCCCTCGACGGCGTTCAACCAGGAACACGATGTCGGAACGAAGTGGAATGTCCAGCGTGGGTGCCGCGCCAACCAGGCCCGGACCTTCGGCTGTTTGTGCGTCTATAGTTATCCAGGATGACGTGAATCGCCTTATCCTTGGGCAACTGAGCCTCGATTGCGTTGAGGAAGCGGATGAACTCCTGATGCCGGTGACGCTGCATGTTGCGGCCAATGACGGAGCCGTCGAGAACATTCAGGGCAGCGAAGAGTGTCGTGGTGCCATGGCGCTTGTAATCATGTTGGTGTGGACGGCCCCCAGCACGGCATCGATGTGCCAGAATGAGGTCGTTGAAGATCTCAAGCAAAGGAGACCGTCCGTGGAACAGATTATTCGAATTGGCATGGATACGTCAAAGCACGTGTTCCAGCTCCATGGTGTGAACGCGGCTGAAGACCCGGTTCTGCGCAAGAAGCTTCGGCGCAAGGGGATGGTGGCGTTCTTCGAGAAAGCGCCGCCGACGGTGATTGCGATCGAGGCGTGCGGCGGATCGCACCATTGGGCCCGACTACTGCAGGCGTTCGGCCACGAGGTGAAGCTGATTCCGCCGCAGTTCGTCAAGCCATACGTCAAGCGAGGCAAGAACGATGCGGCTGATGCCGAAGCTCTGTGCGAGGCGATGAGCCGGCCGACGATGCGCTTCGTGCCGGTGAAGACAGCCGACCGCCAGACGGCGCTGATGCTGGCCGGTATGCGCGACCGACTGATCCGTAATCGCACGCAACTCGCCAATTCGATCCGCGGTTATGCGGCCGAGTTCGGGCTGACTGCCGCCAAGGGAATACGCAAGATCGACCCGCTACTCGAGCGCATCGCGGCCGATGAGACGCTGCCGGAGCTGGCGCGGGAGCTGTTCGCGCTCCACGGCGCGGAATATGCGCTGTTGCAAGCGCGGCTGGAAGAGGTCGACGCCAAGCTGATGGCCTGGCATCGGGCCGATGAATGCAGCCGCCGTCTGGCGCAAATCCCCGGCGTCGGTCCGATCGGCGCATCGCTTCTGATGATGAAGACGCCAGCGCCCGAGGGCTTCCGATCAGGCCGGCACTTTGCCGCCTGGATCGGCCTGACCCCGAAAGATCACTCCACAGCCGGCAAGGTCCGGCTCGGCGTGATTACACGCGCCGGCGACGAAGCCTTGAGAAGTACGCTGGTGGTCGGCGCCACCGCTCTCCTGCGACGAGTCCGCGACGGACGGGGCAGGAATTCCTCGCCCTGGCTCCTCGATCTCCTCAAGCGCAAGCCTCCGAAGCTCGTCGCCGTGGCGTTGGCGAACAAAATCGCGCGCATCGCCTGGAAGATGATGGTGACCGGCGAAGCGTACCGAACCAATGCTGTGCCGCCTAGTGTGGCGTGCGCGGCTTAGAAGATCAGCCGAACACGGGGAGCAGACGAAAATGCGACCGTGTTTGTTGATGTCGGAACTTGCAAGAGAATGAGCAGATGGTGTGATCGATCGATCCACGACGCAAGATACTCCGGATGACCCACTGGCCCTTGTAGGTCGCAGTCATGTTAGGAACTCGCGTTGCGGAAACCATCTTGGCCCGCGGTCATGTGCGACCGCACAAAACAGAGGCCGGACATATGATCGCAAGCGATCCGATCAAAACGCTGCTCAACAGTCATCGTGCCGCTGCGGCCCTTCTTCAAAGGAAGTCCTGGCTGCGTCCGGTCGAGCGCCTGGATTTGGCTCTTTTCATCGACGGAAAGAACAATGGCATGGGCCGGCGGCGAGACATAGAGGCCGACGACGTCGTGCAGTTTCTCGGCAAAAGCCTTGTCATTCGACAGTTTGAAGCTGCGCCAGCGGTGCGGCGCAAGGCCGTGCTCGTGCCGAAGACGCCGCGATCCCAACGGCCTTTGCCATCGCACGAACGGTCCAGTGCGTGGCCTCCTGCCTGGGCGTTTCCAGAGTTAGAGCGACCACCCGGTCGACAAGGTCAACCTCAAGCGGCGCCGTGCCGGGCGGCCGGCTCTTGTCGCGCAAAAGACCGTCTACACCTTCCGCCATGAAGCGTTCCTGCCAACGCCAGACGCAAGTCTTCGACCTGGCCGTCGCCTCCATGATCGCGACGGTTCCCAGACCCTCGTCTCTCATCAAGATGATCTTCGCCCGCCACACGTGCTTTTGAGGCGAACTGCCCGCCGAAACGATGGCATTGAGACGAACTCGGTCAGCCGCGGAAACCTCAAATGTAATACCTTTGCGCATGCACCATAATCGCATACTCCCGCAAAAATTAGAATCCAAAATTGGACTCTTTTGTCTCGATCAATCCACTCTCATGATGGCTGACAACGGCCTTTGGCGTAGAAATTGGCCCGCCGAACCCGATCGGCGGTCGAGGCACTTGTACGGCGGATATCAGGTGCAAGAGGCGGGACTTGAACGTCGGTCAACAATCTCTCATCCGCGGGTCGGGCCGCATGACCTTGTTTCGTTTGGGGCTGCCTCTGTCTAGATGACGAGCGTCGAGGCTCATAGTGGAGACGAGGGCTCCCCGGCATTGTCCCGCCTCCAGCGCCGCATATCGCGCCGAGGCTGATCTTGGGTGTTGCGATCTCCTCTGCTGGCTGGCTGGTCAAATAGCGGTCACGCCGCCTTAGGCGCGGATTGAACCATGCAGGCGATCGACCAGATGAAGCCGACCATCTCGCGTGCGATGGCGACATTGACGACGTTGGCATTCTTGCCGCGCGCACTCAGCCGACGATATCGGGTGCACAGTCGAACCTGCGCTTTCCATCCGATGTCGCGCACGACTTTTGGCAGCGCCTCGATCCGGTCGACCTTGTGCCGGCCGATGCGCGCCCTCATCCTGTAAGCCCAGGCGCCCTCGACCAGCGCGCGCCGGGCATGGGTGTTGCCGGTCTTGGTGATGCCGCCGCGCCAGACGGTCTCGCCACTCGATTGCTCGCCGGGGACCAGGCCGAAATAGGCCATGAGCTGGCGTGGATTGGAGAAGCGTGTGAAGTCGCTGACTTCCGCGACCAGCACCACGGCGTTGATCAGCGCGATCCCGCGCATTGCCTGCAAGGCATCAACGACCGGACGCTGGTTCCATTCCGGGAGCAGGCTGAGTATCTGTTCCTCGACCTGCTGCAGGCGCCGTTCCGCATCCATGACGGCATCGACGTAGTCCTGAAATGCGATCTGCTGAGCGGGATGGTCGAAGGCCAATGTCGAAAGCCATCGCCGGTAAGCCATTCGCCAGGCCGTCCCACGCTCGTGCTTGCGTCCGTGACGCAGCAGAAATCCCTGAAGATGTTGGCGCGCTCGCGTCACCACCTGTCGCACGACGCTGCGTAGCCGGACCAGGTCGCGCATGGCTTCGTGATCAGCGTCGGGCACCCACACGGGCGTCAACTCTCCGGCCCGATTGAGGCGGGCGAGCATGGTGGCGTCGCGACGGTTCGTCTTCACCCGATCGCCGGGCTTCCGCGGAATCAGCGACGGCGCCACCACGTCGCATCGATGGCCGAGGCTTGTGAGTTGGCGATGAACGCCATAGCCGCACGGGCCGGCCTCATAGCAAAATGTCAGCCGTTTGCTGGAGCGCCTGAGACGATCGCACAGCTTGCTGATGGCATCAGCGTCATTGGCAATCTCGCCGAGATATTCCACCGAGCCGGAGCGTCCGCTCGCCGCCACCGCGACCGAAATCCGTTGCTTGTGAATATCCAAACCGACAAATCTGATATGTTCCATATGGCCCGTCTCCTATGCATGAGGCTCTGCGCCGGCCAGCCGGCTTAACCCTCGTACCGTTGCATATCGGATGACGGGCCACCCCCGGGCCCAGCAATCATAGGGACTAGCGGCTTAGTTCAATCCGCACGCTCGCAGGACAGGGCCCGGAAAGTCTTGACTTGAGATTGGCCGCTACGGCGTGCAGGCGTGGCCGGAACGGCGTCCCCTTCGCCGGATCTGGTACAGCCGCGACGACCCAGCGTGCCGCAGGACCGGCAACGGACTGCCAGACGCCGATGGCGCTCAATCAAAGGCCTGATTCGCGGAAGCTCAATCTTGTCGTGCTCGCTGACGGTTTCGGCAATAAGATCGCTCGACAGACTGGCTCGGCAGCGAAGGCATTGGTCGAGATGACGATCGATGATGCGATCGGCTCCTCACTGATGGCGCGGCTGTGACCTTCATGACCCGCCCTGGCCGCCAGGCTTTGCCTGCCGCGACGCGCCTTGCGGTCGCTCGAAGGTGCCGTAATGTCTTCTCTGGCCGCTGCATCCGCAGCACCAGATCGATCAACTCTTCCTTCGTCAGATGCAGCAAATCGGTGCGATCCATATCTCAATAGATTCAGGGGTTCTTGTCCCTGACAAAGGCGTGGGCAATTACCTCGAAACCAATGGGCGAAATATCATATGATAGTAATGAGGCGTTGTGAACTGTTGCAAATCAACGAGACGGATTGTCGCCGCACTTGCTTGTGACAGGCACCGGTAAATCTCTCCCTGCCGGTTGATTTCTTCCAGATCGAGAGAGCTCGACACATTCCTACACGCGCTTCTTGCTTCATTCAAAAGCTGTATATCTGTGATTTGCAACCATTGGTAGTGCTCCCCGAAAAGCATTTTCACGCTGGTGCCGCTTACATATGGGATCATGATTGAAAAATATCCGTCATGCATATGGTGTGCTCTAAGCAAGAAGACCTTGGACTCGTGAGTGCCGACTATCAAGACTTTCAGAGGTGAAAAACGCACATTCATATCTTCTGGATCTAGATCAAGTTGGAATCTTCTCTGCACCAGACCGCTTAATGTGAAGTCAAGCCCCAAGCTGCGCGTTTCATATGCACCCAGCCTATAAGGTGAGGGCAGGCACCTCACAGTTTTCCAAGCACTTTCTAGATGATAGATCGTCTTCTTGCGATCTGGTCCCATAAACCTCGCGGACTGGAAGTCCTTGAAATATTCGAGCTCCGCTTCAATAGGCATGTAAGTATGACGGAATAGAGCTGCATGGGCGGCCCGCTGCAAAGTAGAATACTCGTGAGTCATACCAGACTCGGTAAAAAAGGCCCTCGCATCATTGACGAACCGCAAGCATTCAGCTTGAACATTGGCAACCTTCCCGTACTGCTTCTCACTAAGTTTGATCTCCCCAAGAACGGGCCTGCCGTCCAAATCATAGTCCACAACCGCCCCTTCCTTGAAGGTGCAACATTCCTCAAATAAAGTGAAGGTAGACCATGGGGACGTAATGAGTGCCTTGCTGTTCGCCGAACGGTAAGGTTCGTCGGAGGCGACCAAATAGCGGCCAAGTATGTCTACTTTCAATTCTTCTTTGAATGTGCGAGCCAAATATTCCTGCGTTCTGCCGTTATAACCAATGTCTGCAAAGATAACGGTATCTCCTTCCGTCAACTCCAATTCCGTTGACATATAGCGCATCAAGCGCGTACGTAAAGCAAATGAATTCTTGAATATCAGTTCCAGCACATCGTCGTCGTGCAGCAACTGATGGAATGCCGTTTTTGGATCGTCAGATTGATGGGCGATCCGTATTAACAACTCTGTCACTTCGGGTGGAAGCAAAAGCTGTTTTGCAGTGGCATGAAGATTGTCAAATTCGGGCTCGATCCCGCTGATGTAATAATCGACATCGGCGCGGGTTTTGAAAGACGCCGCAACAGCAAAGAATTTGCGGATTCGTACCAGCTTGCCGACGGGCTTGCGCGCATAGGCTTCACACGCAGCTGAAAGAAGATAAGCATCACGCAACAGAAAGAAGACTCTTACCCGCCTGCCCTGCCGTTGTAGTGCCTCCACCTCGTCCATAAGAAAACGGGCATAGGCGTATAGCACAGGGCCGAACGACATGTAGCCGATCACTGTCTCCGGCGCGTACGGATGCAGGTTTGCTATAGAAAAGATTGGCCGAAATGGACTATAGCAGGGTAGAACAACTGATTCGGGTGCCGCCTCTTCGAGTGCAATCAACGAAGATGCGGCGTGCTGTAGGCGCAAGAAGTCTGCGACCTCACGATCAAACGGCAGGAAATGCAGCGCACGTACGCCCAATTTCCGCGGCGCTTGCGCATCGGCTACGTCATTGTCCCCAATGTGAAGTAGTTGCGATGCAGGCACGCCACACTCTTTGATTACAACCTGAAAAAGAGCATGGCTCTTCGACGTTCCATAATCGACAGAGCAGTAAATCTTGCTGATTGCCTGCATAACGTCTGCAGGCAAATGCCGAGCCAAGAGGCGTCTTAACTCGCCTTCGCGCAAATACGTATCGCTCACGACGATAATTTTGATACCACGGGCGTGCGCCAGCCTGATTAGTTCTACGTACGGTGAGAATGCAAAGCAAACATTCATTTCGGTCCGGATTTCCGCCTCGGCCAATAGCTCCCGTTCTTTACCAGAAAGCGATGTAAAAAGCCGATAAATGTCACCGAGATCGATCTCCGTGGATCCGTTCTCTAAAGGCTTTGCTCGATGGGCGCGTGCAGCTGCGCTAATGCGTTGGTGAGGAGTTATCCCTAACCTTCGCGCGACGGGATGATCGGCCAGCATCGCGAAAACGTCTCTAGGTGTCGCTGTCTCGCGCCATAGCAACGTATCGAAACAGTCAAGTGAGAGTACCTTAATGGAATCATCGAAGTCCTCCATAATCTTGGGTATATCGTGGGTTTTTATTTGCTCCCGATGGCCAGTATCACGCATGTCGCTACAGAGCAGGCAATCCGCCGGCTTTTGCAGTTTCTGGATCTGTTCTGTTAGGAGGCCCCCGTCTGGAAAGATTGCATCCGCATGGCCGATAAACTGATAGACGTCGTCTCCGGGAAAGCGCGGCGCGAAGTCGGGATCAAACATATGGTCAATACGTAACCGTTCGGACGATTTCGGATTAGCATCGGCTTGCTTTATCTTGGCGGCCAAGCGCTGCAATATAAGCTGCATAGTATTTCTCCTTCGCGCAAGCGCAGTTTTTCTGTTTGAGAACTTGTCAGTTATCATCCGCCCTTGGGTCTAGGCGCTCCGCACCGCCAAATTGTCGAGGTAGCGGTAACCGCTTTCGCTACGGAGTTTCCAAGCAGCGGGCAACTAAAATAGAGATGTCCTAAACTGGTTGAGGTATGTGGATTCGAACTAGGGTCTGCTGAGCAAAACTCCGCTGTCCTACCGCCAGACGATCCCTTATCTCATCGTTTACCCCTGCTCTTGCAGAAACTAAAGCGGCTAACGTCAAAGGACATCCGACCGGTGGTTGAAGCTCTGCGTCGCACCAAACCCTTGGCCAAATACTATCATGTATAGAGTTCCCGTCAACGTAGCGACGGGAGTACGATATTGCATGCCAAGTATTTGAATATGTTAGGAACAACTGTGTGTGTAGGCGCCGAATCGTTGTGATGTTTTGATGAAGAAGTGTTAAATGTTATGCAAAATGGGGTTAGCATAAGCTCCATCTGACGCGACATCAGGTGATCGGCGAGAGATACACCGCTGGCGCCATTGGTGTGCGGCAGGGCAACCAGCACTCGGAGGGGCTGTCACGTTGTGTGCGTATGAACGCGCTGAAGCGGTGTGCGCTGCTGTCAGCAGAGCACAGTCACGGCCTTCCACTCCGCCATTGCGTTCAGACGGGCAAAGATGGATTGCAAACGTACGCCTCCGAGGAGGGCGGCCTTGCCCGAGAAGGGAGGGTGTAGCTGACTTTCGGTATGGATATCGCTACTGACTGTCGCCAAGTCACTCGGCTCGAGATTGTTGACACTGGCCGCTGGCGCCGCTGGTCGGAGGAGGAGAAGCTGCGGATCATCGAGAAGAGCTATTCGGCTCCGCGGCAGGCATCCGCGACAGCGCGGCGTCACGGGATTTCCAACCCACTGGTGCTTGCTTGGCGCAAGGCGCATCGCGAGGGGTCGGGTCGGCGAAGGTGGCGTCTGCGGTTTCGTGCCGGCTATGATCATACCGGAGCAGCCAAAGAAGGGTCCAGAACCGGCTGGCGGGCTCATGGAAGCGGTGAGCGTGAATGGCCGCAGGGTCATCGTCGAGTCCGACGTGGACATGGAAGCGCTGCTTCGGATCATGCGCGGCCTGGAAACGCTGCGATGATCCCGATTCCGACGGGGGTGCGGGTGTGGCTTATATGAGGAGGATCAATGCGGACGGTCTTCAGATCGTCATTTTTTTCTCCGCTGTTGCAGCGTCCAGGGTTTGAACCCCATGCATGACGCGGCCCGTTGCCGAGCCAAATCCAACTTATATACGGTCGCTGTTCGGAACAGCTGCACCAACATCCCGCTTGCGGCGGACAAGGCTCAGAAGGACGGGACCATTCTCGCGAAGCGGCATTTCAAGCCAAGCCACACCTCGGGTCGTCCACCTGGATCGTCAGGACTGGTCAAGCCCTGAGGATGGGAATGGGTCTGACGTTCAGCAGCCGCTAGTCAGGCGGCCTTCATCATTACCCCCTCGATGACGACGCCCGCATTGACGTACTTCCACAGTGCGACGAGCAGCTTACGGGCAAGCGCAACAATCGTCGTTTTCTTGAGCCACCCGCCATTTGGCGCCTGACCCGATCTTGGAACCACAAGATGAGCGCCGAGTGCGATTGATGGCGCAACCATAGCCAGGCGAGCTGTATCAGCGTCGCTCGTAAACTTGGATTGCCGGATTTCGAGACCCCCTGGTCGTGATCGATTGACCCGCTCTGCCAGGGTGTCGGTGCAAGGCCCGCATAGGCGGCCAGCTGTCGTCGGTTGTCAAAATGGCGGGAAAGCCCTTCCGACCACAAAACAGCAGTAAACTCCGGCCCGATGCCTTTCAGGTTGAGCAGCATCGCCGGCGCTGGCGAAACGGCCTCAGCGGCAGCAAGCATGGCATCGCGCGCGGCTTCGACCGTCTTGATCTGTTCCAGAACAAGTTCCAGCCGATCGAGTTCGCGGCCGATCTGCGCCTTCAAATGGGCGGACAATGGTCGCCGGTCGCCGGTCTTAACGGAATGACCGTTTCACCATCTCCTACCATTTTGCTGCAATTGCCAGGGTGAGACCTCCTTCTGTTATTCCTTCGTTTGCCGCTTCGCCTCAAGCTGCTTTCACCGAGGGTGCGGGCTCGTAGAATGTGCTGCCCGAGAGCATGGCCCACACGATCCTCGCATTCTTGTTGGCGAGCGCGACAGCCGCGACATTGGGATGCCGCCTTTGCCGCAGGTTACCGAGCCAGAGACTTCGGGGATCCTGCTTGCCGGCTGCTTTACCGAGCGCAGCGCGAGCGCCATGGATCATCAATGTGCGCAGGTAGCGATCGCCGCGTTTGCTGATACCGAACAGGCGGGCTCCGCCCTCCACTGGATCGTTGTTTCGGCACCAGGCCGAGCCAGGCCGCGAACTGACGGCCGTTCTTGAAGCAGGTTCTATCGCCCACGGCAGCGATCAAGGCGGTTGCCGTTAGGGGGCCGATGCCGTTCGATCTTTCCAAGCCGCTGGCACTGCTCGCTGGTGCGGAAGATCTCCCGTATCCGCCGGTCATAGGTTGCAATGCGATTATCGAGTTCGGCCATTTCCGCCCGCAACTCCCTCATGAGCGAACGGACCATGTCGCTGAGGCCGTCATCGTTGTTCCCGACGATGACGGCAAGGCCGCGTCGGAGCTGCGAGATGTCACGAGCAATGACAATCCCATGCTCGGAAAGGAGGCCACGAATCTGATTGACGAGTCTGACCCGGTCGGCGACCAGACGCCGACGAATGCGATGAACGGCCTGGATTGCCAGCTGATCAGTCGACTTCGGCGGCACAAAGCGCATTGATGGCCGACCGACCGCCTCGCAGATGGCTTCCGCATCGTTCCGGTCGTTCTTGTTCGACTTGACGTATGGTGTCCCGAACTGAGGGCTGATCAGCCGAACTTCATGGCCGAGATCGGAAAGCACCCTTGCCCAATAATGCGCTCCGTTCGAGGCTTCCATGCCGACCAGACATCGCGGCAGATTGGCGAAGAAGCGGGCTACCGCATCGCGACGCAGCGTCTTTCGTACAACGACTTTTCCGTGGCTGGTGAACCTCGAAGACATACTTCGCAAGATCCATCGAACGACCTGCATGACATCCTCCTTCGTTGCAGTTGGCGTTCGAGATTTCACCGCGCCTAGAGGGCGGGGTCCATACCATTGGCCCCTCCTTGCAAGAACTCTTTTGATGATTTTGATCGGATCGCTTGCGTTCATATGTCCGGCCTGTTGGTGCGCTCGCACATGAACGCTGGCCAAGATGGGTTCCGCGACGTGGGTTCCAAACAGTGCATCGACCACGTTGGGCCATTGGATTCTAGGCACTGTCAGGAATTCCGTGTGCGGGCGGGCGGTTGAACATTACGCCGCCATGGCCCGGATGAAGCGCTCGCCGAAGATGACGGCGAACTGGGCCTTGGCCATGGTCCACTCACGTGGCGGCATTTTCCACTCTTTCGTACGCATCCGAGCAAGGCCGCCTTGTAGGCCTCGTGGGGTTTGGCACTGACTGTCCTTGTTGACGTCAATAAGGACAGTGCGGAATGGAACGGCTTGAGATTGTCGATAGCGGTCGGCGACGCTTCAGCAGAGAGAAGAAGCTCCAGATTGTCGCTGAGAGTTATTCGGAACCTGGCTTGTGCGCGACCACGGCGCGGCGACATGGGATTTCTCGGTCGCAGCTCTATGAATGGCGACGGCTGGCACGAGCGTGGCAACTGGATGTTGCGTTGCCTGCCGGCGGCTTTATCCCAGCACTGCTTGTTCCAGAGATAGAGCTGGCAGCAGGGCCGCAGGCTGGCCGGATTGAGGTTGTCACCGCAAATGGTCGCCGTGTCATCGTGGACCGCGATGTCGACGTTGAGGCGCTGCTTCGGATCATGCGCCGACTGGAGACGTTGCGGTGAATCCGTTTCCGATGGGAACCGGGGTCAAGGTCTGGCTTTCGACGGGGTATACGGACATGCGCTGTTATGCGGTGCGCAAGATTATGCGGAGTCCTGAGCAGCAAGGTAAGGTCCGCTCAGGATCCGGCATCTTTTTACTCAGCATAATTTTGGCGGCGGTGCTGCTCCTTTAGCATGGCAATTAGCTTGTCTGGCGGCCTGAACTTGCCTGGTTGTAGCGTCGGTGCGGCTGCCGCTGCCAGGGCTTCGAGCTTTTCCGTCGGATCGGCGCGCGGGTAGACCTCGGTGCTTTGGAGGCTGGCATGGCCCAGCCACAGCGCCACCTTTCGAAGATCGCGCGTGGCCTGCAGCATATGCTGAGCGCAGCTGTGCCTCAGGACATGGGGTGTCACGCGCTTTGTTGCGATCGATGGGAGGGATCGGGCGTACGCATACGACGAAGGCCGCATGATTGGCACGCGGGCGTGGGCGCGGGCTCTATGATGGCGATGCGTGAAGGTCAGGCGGCCTGCTGATCGGCGGCTTTGTCGGCTTCGCGCAGGCGCTTCCATTCCCAAGGCAGTAGTTCGTGCAGACGCGAGGCGGGAAGATCGGCAATGCGGGCCAGGACATCGGCGAGCCAGGCTTTCGGGTCGACGTCGTTGAGGCGTGCCGTGGTGATGAGGGTAAGCATGACGGCGGCGCGGTCGGCGCCGCGCTGGGAACCGGCGAAGGTCCAGTTGCGCCTTCCCAGAGCAATGCCACGCAGCGCTCTTTCGGCCGCGTTGTTGCTCAGGCAGATTCTGCCGTCGTCAATGAAGCGGGCGAAGTCGGCCCAGCGCCTGAGCATATAGTTGATTGGCTTCAGGACCTCGGAAGAGCGCGAGAGGGTATCGCGCTCGCGGAGCAACCAGGCGTGCATGTCGTCGAGAAGTGGTTTGCTCTTCTCCTGGCGCACGGCATACCGCTCGTCAGCGCTGCGGCCGTTGATGGCGCGCTCGATCTCGAACAGCGCGTTAGGCGCCTGACCGCCTCCAGCGCAATCGGGGAGATCGGTTTGCCCTTCTTGCCATCCCGGGCCTTTTTCGCGATGTCGGCCAATTCGAAGAATCCTCGTCGCGCATGGGCGTAGCAAAATGCCGGCGTGATCGGCTGCTGCTTCCGCTGTGGGTCGAACAGCGGCTCAAAGCCACTGTAACAGTCGCACTGAAGGATGGGCGAATCCGGCCAGATGTTTCTGAGGATGCTCCCCGCGCCTGTCGCTTGAGGCGTAATAGATCGCCGCCGGCGGCGCAGGCCCGGCGAAGGGCCGGTCGTCGCGCGTATAGGTCCAGATGCGCCCTGTCGCGCACTTGCCCTTCGCCAGGATGCGAATGGTGGTGTCGTCGCCATGAAGGCGCTCGGCCGCGAGCACATGGCGCTCGATCATCTGGAAGAGCGGCATGACGGCGAAGGTTGCCTTGAAGCGCGCGCTCTGTCGGTTGAGTGGAGCATGCATGCCGAACTTGTCGAACAGGATTGTCGCCAGCAGTTGGGGACCGATGAAGCCGCGCGACGTGGCATGGAACGGCGCCGGCGGCTGGGTGATCTTCTCGCAATCGCGGCAGGTGAACTTTTCGCGCACCGTCTCGATCAGCTTGAACCGGCGCGGGATCTCTTCCAGCGTCTCGGTCACGTCCTCACCCAACTTGGACAGCCGCGATCCGCCGCAGCAGGCGCAGGTGCTGGGTAGCTCGATGACGATGCGCTCGCGTTCGATATTCTCTGGCCATGGCTTGCGCACCGGCCGTTTGCGCGTGAAGGGGCGCACCGTCTGCGTCTTCACCGCCGCGGCGGCCGCGGCAAGCTCGTCCTCGGTCGCCGCGGTCACGAGGTCTTCGAGTTCCAATTCCAACTGCTCGATCAGCCGCGCCGTGCGCTCGGAGCGCTGCCCATACAGTTCGCGTTTCAGCTTCTCGATGCGCAGTTCGAGGTACGCAATCCGCGCCTCGGTGTCGGACAGCATGGCCTGCGCGTTGGCGGCTTCAGCCCGCTAGTTGGCAGCATCCGCGACCGCCATATCGCGTTCAGCCAGCAGCGCCACGTAGGCGCTGGCAAGATCCGAGGGGAGCTCAACCGGCTTCGAAGTCATGCGCCGATTGAATCACATTCCATCGTATTTTCAATAAAAAAATGCGATGGCTGTACTCACGAAAGACAAAATGGGGCAGGGACCCGAATTCAGCGGTACCAATCGCAATGACCTCATCTCCCATTATGTTAGCGCCATAGTATGGGCCTTGTGCACATTCTTCGACCAGTATTCTCGCCGGAGACAGCCATATGTGCTTACCGCCCAACAAATAAGTGGTATGGTCGATCAATTCATCGACGGTGCGGCACAATCGGACGCCGTTGCTGCCGCTACCCACGGTTGGCTTCAGGATCACCGGCAGACCGATCTCGGCGGCAGAGCTTTCCACCTCCGCCGCATCCGTTGCCAAGCGATAGGCAGGCATTGGAACGCCGGCCTTCGCGAGGAATTGACGTTGAATGAATTTGTCGCAGCATCGTTCAATGGATTCGGGGTTTGGACCCGGTAGATCGAAATGCCGGCAGAGCTTGCCAACTGTCGCGAGACTGACTCGTCGTCGCCCGCAAGGCCAGAAATGCCAGCAATGTCATAGGTTGCACGTAGCCTGGAACATTCGTGGATCAGCGCATCGAGATTGTCTGTATCGACACGAACTGCCTCAAGCCTTTCAGCGCAAGATAGTCGTATTGAGCCGGATCAGCGGACAGGGTGATTGGATGAAGACCAAGACGCTGGGCCGCTTTCACGTACAGCAAACCATTGCTCCTTGTGCTTTCAACTAGGATGAGCGCTCTTCTTGCCATTGGCTGTTAATCTCCATGCGCGCTGCGCGGCGGCCCGAGCGTAAATTTACAACTGCTCTTGCCGTGCCTGACCTCAGGGTTGCGATGAACGTACCATCGTCAGCGATCTGCGGACGCAAAGCTTCTGTGAATTTGGTTGCAGGATCTGTTGCAACGTGAGCGTGACCAATACCCCACCTTTTTCTTTGCTGATTGAGGCCGCGAGATATGCTGCTTCATCGACAGGAGGGAAAGGAATGGTTGGAGATCGCGCTGATGTCATGCTTCATGGATGAAGCCCTGAATGAAGCCATGGATGAGGCCAAACATGAAGGAATGTATCGACTGATCGAGGTGATCATCGGTCGGCGGCAACGGCGGAATTGGTGGCCTGAGAGAAGTCGCAGATCCTTGAGCAGAGCGCAGAACCATACCGGTCGGATTCTGTTTTGCGGTAAGCCAGGTGAGGCCGCAACCAACGGCCTCGCGGAACTGCGGGTTCTCATGATCACCCGCGCGATCATTGATGCCGAGCTTTTGCATGCCCCGTTGGCTCGGCGCGTGTGCAGCCTGCGACCACCGGCCGCCCGATTGACCAAGCGTCGTCTAGCCATGCCCGATCGCCTCCCGGCGCGACTCTTTGCCCCAATGCTCCTTTGCGAGCACCATTCGATTGCGAGGCCAAGATGGCTGGAAATTGCCGCCTCCCACGTCCTCGGAGAGAAGTGGAGGGTTTTTGATCGGAATGCCGTCCGGTAAATCGTCGGAATCCGCACCGCAATTCATGGAGAAAGAGCAGCAGGCGCAATCCCCATCCACCGATCGTGCGCCGATCATCGGCGGCTTCAAGGCAGGTGGTTGATCCGGCGCCGTTCTCGATGGAGCGCCAAGACCTTGCTGTACTGGAGCAAGTGATTCAGGTCGTCACGCAGAAGGTGTTTGAAGAAGCTGCTGATGGCTGCGCGCCAGTTGGGCGTGGCTGTCGAATTGGATCGGCTTGTCTCGAGATGATCGGGAAGTTCACAATCATCTCGACATCGAGGTCGTCTGTGCAGAGCGCGGTACGTGATCCGCGCACATTCGATCATCCGCCAGCCCAAAAGTGCCACCTTTGTTTCAGTTGTGGGATGGATTGCTATAAACATTGCGGAAATTCATGCGAATGTTAAATTCCTTGGCGATTATAAAAAGCGTCAAAATAGCGGTATCACATGGGCGACGACCTAGACCGAAGGATCCTTGCTGCGCTACAGAAGAACAATCGGCTTTCCTTTGCCGAACTCGCGGAATTGGTAGGTTCCTCGGCAGCAGAGGCCGGCATGAAGGCGACAATAGCCCGGCCGACGAAGGGCGAAAGCCCACGCGCACCACCGCCATGGCATTGCCGGTCGCCTCGACAACGACCTCGTCAGTTGCAATCAGGCTGCGACCGAATCCTTCCAAACCGGAGTGGGTTATGTCGATCCGTCCGTGGTGGCGCAGCCGCCATCTTCATTGAGCCTCTGCGCTCTGCGCCTGGCGTGAACCATACGCCGCGCGCGCCAACCCGCCGCCGAGCCCGATTGGCGTCCCATCGGCACGCCAGCACGCGGCGCCAGTCATCGTGCCGTCCGCATCGAACTGAATCGCACTCATGCCGCCGCCAACGCTATTAACCGCCGTCACATCGTGACCGCGGTCGCGCAATGCCGCGAGCACGCCTTCTGGCATCGAAGGCTCGACCTTCACCCCATAGCCCCGCGTCCAAAGCCGGGGCGCCTCCACCGCCTCCTGCACGCTCATGCCATGATCGATCAGGTTCGACAGCGCTTGCATGACCGAGGGGAACATGCGCAGCCCGCCAGGCAGCCCGATCGCGTAGCGTAACCTGCCGTCGCGCAGCACCATCACCGGAGACATCGACGAGGTCACGCGCTTGCCGGGTGCGACCGAGTTGGCGCGGCCCGGATGCGGATCGAACGAAGACATGTAGTTGTTCGGGATCATGCCGGTGCCCGGCACGATGTAGCCGGCGCCGAAAAGAGCGCCGATCGTCTGGGTGCTGGCAACGACGTTTCCGAAACCGTCCGCAACTGTCAGGTGAGTGGTATGCGCACCTTCGCTAGGGGCCACCCCTGCGCTCCATGACTGGGAGCGGGCCATTGTGATGCGAGCCCGGCGCTCCGCTGCATAGTCCTTGGACAGCAGTTCGCCGATGGGCTCCTGGACAAACGCCCGATCGGCGGATGCCGCTGCCCTGTCGGCGAAAGCGATCTTCAGTACTTCGGCCAGCAAGTGCAGCGTGTCCGGCGTTGCGAAGCCGAGCGTGCCGATGTTATAACCCTCCAAGATATTTAACATCTGAATGATGTGCAGAGGGCCAAACGATGGCGGCGGCGGCCCTACGATCTCATAGCTGCGATACGGCCCGCGCAGCGGCTCGCGATCGACGGTGCGATAGCCCGTCAGGTCCTCGAGTGTCAGAAAGCCCCCTTCTTGCGCCACGTGCTCTGCATAGTGACGTCCCAGTTCGCCCCCATACAGGATGTCCGGCCCCTTGCGCGCGACCGATTGCAGCGTCTCGGCATAATCGCCTGTGACCAAGCGGGTTCCGGGCTGGATCGGCATGCCGCCCGGCAGATAAAGTTTGGCGATTTCCGGATCGCGCGCGAGATCGGCCCCCGAGCGGGAGACGCATTCCTGTAGAGAGGGAGTCACGAGAAAGCCACGCGAGGCGTGACGGATTGCGGGCTCAATGACGTCGGCCAAAGAGAAGGTACCGAACCGGCGCAGCGCCTCGCACCAGCCCAACAGAGCGCCGGGGGCGGCGACCGCGGTGGGGCCAATTGCGTTCCGGCGGCCGATCGTCTTCATCGTGCCGGGCGCCGCCTTCGGATCAGGAGTGTATGTGGTGGGGCCGGTCGCGAGTGGTGCGGTGCTCATGCCGTCGAGCACGTGATGCGTGCCGCTGGCGAGGCGGATATGCGCTATGCCGCCACCCAGCACCCCCACCATCATCGCCTCGACGACCGAAAGGGCGAATAAGGCCGCGATGGCAGCGTCGATTGCGTTGCCGCCGGCAGTGAGCATTTCCACCCCCGCGGCGGAAGCGAGCGGGTGATTGGTCACCACCATGCCACGCGAACCGGTCGCCGGTTGTTTCTCACAAGTGAAGGTGGCGCCCGCATGAGAGCGCCAGTCAGTGTGCCGCATCAATCAACCTCCAATTTTTGGGACCTGCAAATAGCGACCGGTGGACGTTGTCAGTCATGCCCTCCGCGACTCAACAGGTGCTGTGCCGTTGGGATTGATTCGGATAGTTCGAGCAAGTTTCATGTGGCTCCTCGGCAGAGACTGCGAGACCGCTATGACCATAGCGGATCCTTGACCGTGTTCCATGCAATCGGCGCGCCACCGGCGAGGTTGCGTGAGCAAGAGAGGAACACCATGTGCTTCGCACTGCGCCGGCGGAATTTTTCCACGTCAGTGTGTCGGCTCTCCTACATAGATGTCTTTAACTGGACACGTACTCACACAGAGTGTCGAATGCCGACCCTTGTGGTGCCGTCGCGGGAGTGGTTGGAATTGAAAGTTGGCGTAGTCTCCGGGGTGTCAAACCTCGAATCATCCGGCGTTAGTTTAGAG
>NZ_JAMYKY010000052.1:0-18958 GCF_040317695.1 Mesorhizobium sp. M1403
CGGCTCCCGACGACGACGCCTATGCGCGGGCGGCCTATGAGGCGCCGCAGGGCGAGATCGAGACGACGCTGGCACAGATCTGGGCCGAGCTTCTCAGGGTCGAGCGGGTCGGACGCCACGACAACTTCTTCGAGCTCGGCGGCCATTCGCTGCTGGCCGTGCAGGTGCTCAGTCGAGCATTACAGCTTGGGCTGAACTTTAGCGCCGCCGACCTCTTCCAAGCCCCTGTTCTGAAGGAACTTGCATCGAAGATACATTTAGAGCCACAGCCCAGTTGTCCGGGAGTGATTTCCGTTCGACCAACCGGATCGCAGCCACCGCTCTTCTTTGTCCCCACAGGCTTTGGAGATTGTTCCTATGTCCTCGGTTTGGTGGAGGAAATGGATGTAGACTGCCCAGTATACGCTCTGCCATGGCCGCCCTTCAATGACGTTTGTCCACCAACAATTGAGGCGATTGCCGCGGAGCTAGTCCTTGCCATCAGAGAGATCCAGCCAAGGGGTCCATACCGCTTTGCTGGATACTCATCAGGCGCAATCGTGGCTTATGCAATTGCCCAGCACTTGCTGAGTCTCAGCGAAGCTGTGTCATTCATGGCGTTCATAGATGTTCCGATACCTGCAAATTTGTCAAAGCTATCACCTATAAGTTTGGTACGAGAAGTTATGTTGGAACATTGTGAATTCGTCAACGATGAATCCGTCGAAGTATTGGAGCGCTTTGCCGGGCAATGTTCAGTTGCTGAGTTGCTTGAAAAGGCACAGCAAATTGGGGCTTTGCCTCCGGATCATGATCTCCAAAGTGATGTTCTGATGTATCAAAAGGCGGCCCAATTCCTCCAGGCGCTACAGTCGTATCGAGTTCCGTCGCTCCCAATTGAGATACATCAGTTTTATGCCAGTGAGCCTCTCATCCTTCGTCGGGTACCGCCTGATAAACGGTTAGATCGGGAGGTAGACTCGCCAAAGCAGGGTTGGGACCTGATTTTGGGTGCGGGAGCCATTCACGCGATACCAATTCCAGGCAACCACGCCACAATGGTGAGCAATCCAAAAAACCGCCAAGTTCTGGCTCGAGCCATTTCAACGGCCTTAATCGGGACTGTTAAATAGACTCAACGAATTCCCCCGAATGTTTCTGGCCTCGCAGGTTAGTCTCGAGCCCCAAATACTCCCGCAACTCGGGAAGTCCCGGCCCGGCGGTCCAAGATGGGAAGCAGTTCATATGTGGTCCGTCGCCCACTCTGATCGATGCCAGCATGTTCGAAACGAAGGACACAAATAGATGGAGATTATGACGATTGATCAAGAGAACATCATCGTCGGCATTCGTCCAATAGAGAAGGCCGATGAATTCACTTTATACGCTTCCGAAGTTACGTCTATTGGACGCGCTGTTCCTAAAGTCCGCCGCGAAAGCGGTGCCGCAAGAGTAGTTGCCCGAACACTTCTTGGGAAACTGGGATTCCCATCAATGCCGATCTTAAAGACGCGCTCTGGTGTTCCGATCTGGCCACCCGGCGTCATCGGATCTCTGGCGCACCACGATACAGTAGCAGCCGCCGCTATTGCCGGGACGAAAAGGATTGCAGCTCTCGGCGTCGACATTGAGCCTAATGAACCTCTTCCGGAGAACCTGATCGACTTGATTGCCACCCCTAACGAGCAACGCATGTACGATCTACATTTGCTCAAGCGGCGGGACCTCTTTGTTTTGAAGGAGGCTGCGTATAAGGCGTATTTTCCACTGTACAATCAGTTCCTTGAATTCCAGGACGTGGAAATTGATATCTCTGCGCGATTAGGGCACGTGTCGAAAGCAAATTGCACGTTTTCGCTCGAGTTACTTATTTCCAAGAATGTAATTGGGTTGGCTTATTCGCGGTCGGCATAGTGAGCGACGCTGTCAGGATGATCGAGCCGGTGCACCAGCGTCGCTCGAACGAATGGATGCATCGCGCGGCCGACATTGTTCACCGACTACACCTCTCCAGAAATCGAGCGGGCGCCGAAGAGCGGGTTGGGGTGACCTGCCACGGGTAATTTCCCCATCTGAGATTAGAGTCCGGGCCTTCTTGCTCTGATGCGTCCTTCTTTTCCTTTGTGTTCCTCTGCTTCGGTGCGGCGATAAGGCAAGCTTATCGTTCATTTCGTTACCGCGACAGGCGCGGCGCTTTTATGGATGCGGCTTGCCCAAAAAGCGCCGCCACGATTTCATCCTGCCAACCATAATTCTGCGGCCCAAATCTCTCTTGCGTCACCCCAGCCCTCTCTCCAGCGGCACCAATGCGCACCGGCGTCCGCCGTGCCGACTTGGCTGCGCCGGGCTGCCGGCCGGCGCCTGGCGGCAGAGCCTGGTACTTTCGGCGGCCGCGGCAACGGCGAAGCAGGCCGGCCGCGTCGAGGATGAGGCGGCATTGCGCGATCCAGTGCTGCTCACGCGGCCGGGCGATTTTTTGTCCGTCGGCCCCGCCGGTCTTTTGCTCTCGCCTGGCGCCGGCTGGCAGCCCGGGCCGCCGAGGAGCTGCTGACGGAGAGACATCTCGCTGCGGTATTGGAAGAGTTTGGTCCCGCCTGCGGCGACGAGGCGGTCGGCGACCTAGCAGACGACCTTCGACAGCTGTCTGCCAGCATCGGAATGGTCGGCTTGGTGACCGGCGCGTTCATGGCCGCCGAACGACCTGGAGGCCAGTAATTTCTCTGGGGTTAGGCGGCGCGCAGAAGGGGCGATTTAGGCTTGAAAATCGAAGGCACGTTTGACTCTGGCCGTTGAAACGGTACCCGCAAATGCAGTTCGCCATTGATCTCGCCCGTCCGGACCTGCATGAGCATATGCGCGCCGTGAAGCATCTTCTTGACCATACGTTTCCCGACGAATGAGTTCACCGCCGACTCGGCGAAGGACGTGGCAACGTGAAGGCCGGCTCGGTAACGCTTGCCATAGTTTACGATCACACCACGGTTCGAACGGATGTAGTCAGAAGCTGCAACGCGAGACTATGAAGGCGTGCGATCGAGAACTCGCCTTCTCGCTGCGAATGCTAGAGTTTTACGAGGACCCGCTCCAGGTCGCGGATGGGGCGATCGACACGACCGTGCCATAGACGCCACTTCACCGCCCTGACTGTCGATGGAAGGCAGCTCCCCGGTTCGGTCAGTGTGGGATTGTATCCATTGATCAGCGATCTGTTGCATGGGCTGGATCTTCATGGCGATATGGAACCAGTAGATGATGTGGGCCGTCGGCTTCGGCATGGCGCGGGGCAGCCGCTTGAGAATTTCTGCGCCGTCCGAGATCACAGTGACGTCGCCGAAGCCGCCGTACCCTTCGCGCCGAAGGGTATGAAGGTGCGAACCCGGATCGCCATTTGGTCTGTACTTCCGGTGACGAAATAGCGGCCACCGGATTCGCCTCGGCCACCGCTGCCGGATCTGGCGACGACGAGTTCGAAATTTCGCGCCGAATTGGGCTCGGCGCTGCGCACATAAGCCGTATCGATGCGGACGACGAACTCCTTGCGTCGATCCCCGGGAAGCTGCGTATCGAGCTGGCGTCGGTCGATTTGAGACCTCGCGCGCCCTGTTTCCGGCGCGATATGGTCGTCGAGTCGATCGCCGATCCTGATGGTGCGCTTGCGCGACGGTCGCATGCTTCTCCGTTGGCTCAATTGGCAGGAACTCGGCCAGCACCTTCGCCGCCTCCCGGTACGGCATAGGGCTTACTGCCGCGCCGTCGACGTCGCCTGGTCAGGACAAATTTCCTTCAGCGGCGCAATGGCGCCGACCATGCCGGGATAGCACTCCCGACACAGCAGCCAACGTGGATTGCTAACCTCAACGGCGCCGAAGACGATTCTGATCCGACGCGTTGTGTAGTCCTTAACCGGCCGGTCGGAATGTGTGGCAGTCCGGGCAAACCCGACGGAAAAGCGCGTAGGTCTCTGCCTCGTGGTTCACGACCGCGCTTTGCTGCGCCGCCATGACTTTCTTGCCCTCTTCGATCGAGAAGCCGATTTCACCGTCGAACAAGCGCTCCAGCTCTTGCCGACCCGGACCTGCCCACGACAGACGTTGCCGAATTCGTTATTGCCCTCGATCGTGATCGTCCAGTCCACCGCTACCGTCGCCTCCTCGAACAAGAACGACGGTCATGGACCGGTCGGGCCTTAACAACCGATAATGACCCCAGAGAAATTACCGGTCTCGACAGCGGTCCCCTCGGCCATGTTGACGAAGTGTTGGAACGTCGTTACGAAATGGAATTTATTTCCAATATCTGAAGATGCGAGGGCAAATGCGCCGCGACCACGGAGACAAGGATAGCTTTGATGTTCAGCAGGCGGAGCAAATTCAAGGCGGCGCCGCGCCTGCAATGAGCCGGCGCTCTTCAGCCTTGCATCAGGCTACATATCATTTGTGCGCGCTCACGCGATAGGCGAGGTGGTCTCGATCGTCCCTCGGGAGAGTGTGCTTGTGCCGCTTTCTCCACTTGCATTTCGTTGGTTTAAACAGGTTAGACAGCGACGTGCTGCTCTCGATGGAAGCATTCGTTTCGAAGGCTGGATAGCCTTGCCACTTAGCTTAACACAGGAGACTATGATGAATGAGCGACTACACGATGCCGCCAACCGCCTAATCACCAAAAAGCGTGATTGCAGCGCGGACCCGGTAAATCTTTGCGGCCTGAATTCAACCAAAGACGCGTATAATATCCAGGCATGTACCCAGTCTTTGTTGGGTGTAAATGCGGTGGGCTGGAAGGCGAGTCTGTTAGCCGATTCCTCCGTACTATCCGCCCCCATTTTTGATTGCGATCTTTTCTTCTCGGGCGAGACACTGCCAATTCAACGAATGAAAGACGGCGTGGAGTGCGAGTTGGCTTTCGTGATCGAAACTGCGATCGGGCCGCGACCGGTAAGTGGCTATACGAGAGCAGATATTATACCCTGTATTGGTGGCGTCATGGCTGCATTCGAATTGCTAGACAGCCGGTTAGTGGAATTGTTTCAGTCGCCGACACCGCACCTGTTGGCAGACAACCTTGGCAATGGGGGTGTTGTGTTAGGAATGGCAAACTCTTCGTGGCTGAAGCATAATCTCCTCGAGATCGCTGTCGAGTTGACCGTGGATAATCTAACCGTACTCGAAAGGCGCGGCGGGCATCCTGCAGGGGACCCATTTGATGTCGTTGTGGCACTCGCCAATCATCTCGCTCATCGCGGAAAAGTCTTGGAACCAGGTCAATTTGTCATGACTGGTTCCTATACGGGCATACATAAAGTCAAAGCGGGGCAACACTTAGTGGCGACTTTCGACGACATCGGAGGTGCGGCTCTCCATGTCGCCACTGCACAAAACGATTACTGAATCGATCGGGATGTGACGAAGGTGGATCAGATTGCAGGTATGGCGGGTGTCGTCGGTATTCTATATATTTTTTAGTTACATATGAATGTCTCAGTTTAAAGCTTGAAATGTTCAGGACTTCAAAATTACAATCTAATAGTATTTTCTTGTATCTGCGCGTGTATTTATTATAGGGATCGATGTTCGGAGGCAATCCCGTCCAGCGGGACGGGATTTTTTTGTGCTGGAAACGTATTCCATTTTGGAAACAACTCATTTATGTTGCAAAAAACGGAGAGGCTGCCAAGTGACTGTCGCTGCTGTGTCGAGATGTCTGACCTTGTTGGAACTGCTTGCGGGCGAACGTGAGCCTGTGGAATTATCAGATCTTGCTGATCGGCTCGACATGCCTGCCAGCGCGGTCCACAGGCTCATTGCGACGCTGGTGCACCACGGATGGGTCATCCAGGACGACGCCAGCCAGAAATATGCGCTGTCGCTGCGAATGAGCACCCTGGCTTTCCGGAATCTGGATGCCCGCAACGTACCGGATGTAGTCCAATCGGTCTTGACCAGGTTGGCTGCGGAAACACGGGAATATTGCCGTCTTGCTATTTTGGAAGGCCGTGACTTGGTCTGGGTCGCCAGGGCACAAGGTGCCGTCACCGGGTTACGGTACGATCCCGATATGGGGCAGGAAATAGTGCTGCATGCAACTGCTAATGGTAAGGCTTGGCTTTCCACATTGCCGGAGGAAGAGGCCCTGGAACTTGTCTACTCCCGCGGGTTTGGAGCAAGGCGCAAACTCGGGCCGAACTCGGCTCGTTCGGTCGACGACCTACGGGTTCGACTCGAGGAAACGCGACAACGGGGCTTCGCCACTTCCTTAGAAGAAGCTGAAACCGGGACGGCCGCAGTCGCCGTACCATTCCGCGCCAGTTCTGACCCGCATGCGCCAGTTGCTGGGACGATATCAGTCGCGGGCCCTCTTATCCGCATTACACCCGATCGCTGGCCAGAATTAGCGGACGCGCTAAATCGAGCGGCGACTGAACTCAGCCACATCTGGCCGCTTCGAAGCCGTCAGCGGATGATGACACCGCTAACTATCACGGTAGGTGCAGGAGTAGCCAAGAGAGCGCAGTCCGCGTGACAGCGTAACCAGCACGCTCAAGCCCATTTCCACCGTTCGGCGACCACAAAAACTGAGGATTGCCAGATGACGGCTATCATATTCAATCATGCCACGGTCCGCGAAAGCGCCGACATGCTGAGCTTTCTGCGGCTGAGCGCTGAGCGAGGCATCGATACCGTTTCCATCTGGGGAGACGAGATAACCAAGGTTGGGGAAGCAAATGCTCTGGCAGCATTGCGCGACCATGGTATGAAAGTTTCGGGTTACAATCGTATTGGCCCCTTTGTGCCGGAGTACTTGGGCCGCGCCGAAGCGGAACTGGAAAGGGCCGCGCGGTTTGGCGCCGACCATGTATTCCTGTTCACCGGGGGGCTCGCAGAAGGGGAGCGCGGGCTAGCGGCAGCACGGCGGCGGGCGGAAGACCAGATCGGCCGGCTACTGGAAATGGCCAGGCGCATAGGGGTCAAGCTCGCTATAGAGGCCTTACATCCAATGCTTGCGGGCGACCGCACCGTAATCACAAGTCTAAGGTCTGCCAACGACCTATGCGAGGCTTTTGGGCCAGGACTCGGCGTGATCGTGGATGTCTACCATCTTTGGTGGGACGAGCGACTGGAAGCGGAGATTATGCGCGCGGGCCAAGCTGGGCGGCTTCTTGGCTTTCACGTCAATGACTGGCTACTTCCAACCCGCCATCTTTTGACCGATCGCGGAATGATGGGAGATGGTATCGTTGACCTGCCGGCCATAGAAGGCATGATGCGGCGAGCAGGGTTCCGCGGTGCCGTAGAGATTGAGATTTTTTCAACGGATTGGTGGGCTCGTGATCCGGCAGAAGTAATGGACATCGCCATCGCGCGTTGCCGGCGTATCTTTGGTGGAAGCGACTAATGAGCGCCAAGTCGTGCTCCTGTCACCTTAGGACTGATGGTTACTCTTAACGATCCTCCCGTCCGATGCGTTTTTTTAAGAGTCGAAAAGCGGAGAAGTCAAGCCAAGCTTGCTAGGCGCTTGGCTGTACATCTCAGCCCTGCCACCGACAGCCTAGCGGGCAGGCCCATCGGTTCGGACCAGGTAAATGAATGCAGCATCTGGTGCTGCCCTTAAAGCGTTGCGCGCTTTTGCAATTACGGATCCGCCGCGCGTCGAAGGAGATGCGCGGCGGTTGAACCCAGGACCCGATTCAACCCCAGATCTCGCAGATGTGTTCCGCGATCAGCCCTACCTGCCCTCTAATCATGTGGATGCCCGAATGGGTCTCAACACCCCGGGCTTCAGCTTCCGCCAACAGCCGCGTCGTCTCTGGCTGTGCAATGACCTCCGCCATTGTCATACCTGGCTGCAGGAGGTCAGGGTCCAGAGGCAACGCATCGGTTTCCTTGAGGCCAAGAGAAGTAGCGTTGATGACGAGCTGCCCAGCCACGGGTTTCGCGGGACCCGCTCTGGCAACAGTGTGCCCGAATTCAGCATTCATTGTGTCCACCAATGCCTCTGCTTTATCGAGTGTGCGGTTGGAAACTGTGATGCTGTTCGCACCCGCTTCCACCAGTGCGAACGCAATCGCCACGGCGGCTCCTCCCGCCCCTAGGATCAGCACATCACGACCCTCAATCGCGATGCTATTGGCCTGAAGTCCGCGAACGAAACCTTTCCCGTCAAACTGGTAGCCCCGAAAGCTACCGTCCCGCTCACGCCGCACGAGATTTACCGCCCCCACGCGTTTTACCAGGGGATCCAGGCTATCGCAAAGCTCGAGGGCGGTCTGTTTATGGGGTATAGTTATGCCGAATCCTACGAGGTTCGACATGCCTTTTAACCCGGCCCAGACCGTGTCAAGCTCCTGTACTGGGACATGGAGTGGTACACATGCAATATCGGCCCCACATGAGCTGAAGATCGCATTGATAGTGGCAGGGGTTTTCGCCTGGGCGATCGGATCTCCGATTATGCCTATCAATAGCGTGGTGCCCTTAATCTGGCAGCAGTTCACCATGAGAGTTCCTCACGCTTTAGCCAAACGATGCTTCCATCTTCGATGCCGACTATGAGATCGAGGGCACCACGACCGGCCCAATCTATTGCTTCTGGGGATGCGACATGCATGGCCATGGCGATGATCTCATCTCGGAACTTGAAGGGGATCGGCAGGGCAAAGCGCGGCTCTTCAGGCGTGCCGACATTGCGGGAATAGAACAGGCCGGCCTGTTTCGTCGTATTGCGGGGCGCGCCGGTCGCCGGGTCAGGCGGAACGCAGGCGCGGGCGTGAGTGCCGAAGATCAGGTCCGTGCGCCCGGTGCTTTCCCAATCGCAGAAGCAAAGTTTCACCCGGCCCCGGCCGCCGCCGACATCAACGGTGAATCGCATCGGGTCGCCGTTTGCCCAACAAACATCGCGCTTGTCCACGAGTTTGGTATCGGAAGCGCGCCTCCAATCGCTGAGAACGCCTTCTTCATCCAAAGCAAGATAATGAAGCTCCCCGTCCTTGAGCCAATCCACGACTGCCGGACGCACGCGCCAGACGGTCTTCAGGGGCTTGCCCTTGTAGGTTAGGAATTCTTCCTTTGCAAAGCGCGGCGGCAACGCCTTCTCGCCGGTATTGCGGAAAAGCCGATGACGGCCGGTCACATCGCTGACAAGAAGGTCCATGTGTCCGGAGCCCGTCCAATCCGCGATCGTCGGGCAGGAATAGCCGAACATCTTTTCCGATGGCCCCTGAATGGAGCCTGTAAGTCCGGCGGCAAGCCGGATCGGCCTTCCATCAGCCGTCAGCATAATCTCCTTATCCAGGTAAATTGTTCCGTTCTCCTCCCGGCTTTGGTAGAATAGAAGCTCGCCGGTGCTGTTGCCGATAACGAAGTCGAAATGGCCGTCGCCGCTGAAGTCATACGCTGCCGGGCTCGGCAATACGCCGGCGTGGATCAGCGGCTTGGTTGTTTCCACGCGTCCACGCTTCTCGAACCGCGGAAGGCCATCTTCCCCATCGCCACAGTTCTTGAGATAGGTGACGTAACCGTCCTCGGCGCCGAGGAGAATGTCTTCGCGGCCATCGCCGTCCCAGTCGACCACACAAGGCAGATGGATGCATTGATCGAGCTCGAGGACCGTATCGTCGGGAGTGCGAAGCAAGCTGGTCGGCTCAAATTCTCCGTCTTCGCGCTGGCGCGCAATATGCAGGATGTTCCAGAACTCGCCGGTGATTAGGCTGTAGCGCGATCCGCCAAAGCGGCCAAAGGCAGGCGCGAGCTGGCCATATACTTCCAGCGGAGTTTCACCCGAGATGAGGGGACGGCCACGCTCCAGCACCGGGTCGGCCAACGTACCCTTGTTCTTAAAGGCGTAGAGGAAGCCGCGCAGCGGTCCGCCGAGCCAACGCCCGGCGTCGTCATAGCCGCGGTAGCCTTCATCATTCCATTCCAGCCCGTTGGGCCAGTAGTCGTCCCAATTGTCACTACCAACGATCAGCTCAGGGACGCCGTCCCCGTCGATATCGTGGAAGCGGGCCATGTGGAAATATTCGTTGCCCTTGACCCAGTCCGCCTCAAGATCGAGACGCAGAGGCTCACCGAATTTCGGCGCTCCTTTCTCGCCGATATTCGGGAAAACAAAGATCTGCCTACGCATACGAGAGGCGGACACAAGATGGAAAATGTCGCCATCCTTCACGGCAGTTACGTATCCTCGTACGCGTTCAATAAGCTCCTCCTCGCCGAGAATTGGCGTCCCATCCGGGTTCGTTCCGATTTGGCGCCGAAGAAATACGCGTCCATCGTAACAAGCGTCCCAAGCGGAAATAAGCAGGTCGCGCGTGCCTGTCCCACTCCAGTCTACAACTTCGACACAGCTGATGATGCGCCCGGCAACTGGCGCTGACGTCACTTGGGGATGATACCGTAGTGCCTCAGAACCATAGTCTGGGCCGTGCCACACGATAGCATCGTCCTCCCATCTTTTGACGCTCACGCTTTTTCTCCTTGTTCGGATCGATAATGGAATGCTATTCTAAAACGAAATATGATTTCAAATCTAGCGAAAAGAGCCCGATGACAAAAAATGCCCATGGAATCGTACCGGTCATGCTCACGCCCTTTACCGCCGACAATTGTGTTGACTGGGAGGGGTTGGAGCGACTGGTGGAATGGTACGTTCAGAACGGTGCCGACGCTCTCTTCGCCGTCTGCCAGTCAAGCGAAATGCAAAAACTGTCGCTTGATGAGCGAATTGCGCTATCGAAGAGAGTGGTATCGCTGGCCGACGGACGCGTCCCGGTGATAGCGTCCGGACACATAAGCGATCGCCCCGACGACCAGCGCACCGAACTGATGGCAATGGCGGACACCGGTGTCCACGCGTTGGTGCTTGTCACCAATCGACTAGACATCGGCAATAATGGAACAGAGGCCTTCCGCCACGGTCTCGATGCCGTTTTGAGTTGGGTGCCAAGTGATCTGGCGTTAGGACTTTACGAATGCCCTGCACCCTATCGCAGGCTGCTGACTGACGAGGAATTCAAAGTATGCCGCGATACGGGGCGTTTCGTCACTCTTAAGGATGTCTCTTGCGACCTTGAAACGATCCGCCGCCGTGTGGCGCTGTCAGGAGACTCGGGATTTGCGGTCGTCAATGCCAATGCCGCGATTGCAGCGGCCGCGATGCGCGAGGGCTCCAAGGGTTTCGCCGGCGTCTTTACGAACATCCATCCCGATCTCTATGCCTGGCTGTATCGCCACGCTGCCGATGAGACCGATTTGCGCCGCGAGTTGGAGATATTTCTGGCGCTCTCAGCAATGGCCGAGCCAATGGGCTATCCTGGCCTCGCCAAGATTTATCATACCCGCCTCGGGACTTTCTCGAGCGCTCATTCGCGCGTCACCGATTACAACATAGCTGAGCGCCACTGGGCAGCAATGAGTCTGCTTGACCACATCCATACAGGGACAGAACGCTTCAGGCACAGGATAGCTGAACGCGTGTAGTGGAAGGCGTATCAGGCCGCGCTTTGCCTGACCTGCGCAAGCCGATGCACGACTGCTGCTCATAATCATCACATTCAGTTCTATCAATGCGGATTTTATCTTCGCGGTCGAGGATATGCCACGGCAGGGCCAGGCGGTACTCGCAAAGCAGTTTCGGACCGAAGCAGGTGGTAAGGGAGCCAATCAGGCCATCGCCACCGCGCGCGATGGCGCCGCTGTAGTCACGGTATGGGCGGTCGGTGAGGATGCGTTGGCCGATGTCGCCATGCAGAACTTGATCCACTCAGTCGATTGGGCCGGATAGCGCATGTGACTGAGCCGACAGGTTGTGCATCGATCCTAATCGCCAGCCAGGGCCGTAACATGATCGCAGTTGCTGCTAGCGCCAATCTTGTTGCGTATTCAGACATTGTGGATGATGGCCCCATTTCTAAAGCAAGCGCCGCCGTCATGCAGATGGAGAATGACCGACCGCAGATTCAGCGGCTGATGCGACGCGTCAGAAATGTAGGAGGCAGGTCAATTCTCGACCTCGCACCCGCATTTCTATTGGACCGCGAGTCTCTCTCGAGCTGCGATTTGATAATCGTCAATGAGGACGAGGCAGAGGCGCTCGCAGGTTGGATGGCGTGCGGTTCAAGATTTGTCCACGTGCTTGAATATTGACGTGCTACGGACACCTGGGGGCGATGGAGCGGAAGTCTTTGCTGCCGGCGAAAGGATTTCTTTTGCGGCATTGCCGGCCGAAGTCAGCGACACTACGGCAGCTGGGGACTGCTTCGTAGGTGCCCTTGCATCCGCATTAGATCGCGGCTTGTCAAATAAGGCTGCCGTCGGTCGAGCGGTAACCGCAGCGGGCATCTCCTGTTCGCCCAAGGGGGGCCAGTCGAGTATTCCTTTTGCGGCGGAGAAAGATCAATGGTGTCTGCAAGCCTAGTGCAAAGGTCGCGAAAAGGTACCATTTACCGTATTTTTTATCGCGGAAATCACGTCTCGCTAGAGCCGTGGAGACTAGTATGAGTTATACTTTTTTCTTTTCGGCAGTACTGGCGCTTCTCCTGGCGCCTGGTCCGACAAACACATTGATGGCGCTTGCGGCTGCCCAGAAGGGGCCTCGCCGCGTGCTGCGTCTTCTGCCCTCAGAGTTGCTTGGATACCTTACGACGACCTTGCCACTCGCGGCGCTAGGCAATTGGCTGTTCGAGCGCTGGCCTGATGTGGGAGTCACCTTAAAAGTAGCGGCCGCAATCTGGATGATGTATCTCGCAGTGAAACTCTGGGGAGTGCGACTTTGGGGAGGGGGAAATGCCGAGGTAACCGCACTGAGGGTCTATATCACCACTGTCCTGAATCCCAAGGCCCTGATCTTCGGTCTTGTCCTCCTTCCCGTTCCAGTGGACGCGCAGTTCCTCCCGAAACTGGGACTATTGTGTCTTTCCGCAACCGCAGTAGCCCTTATATGGGGTTTGGCCGGAGCGCTAACGCAGGTGGGCAAAGCGGGAGAAACTCGCCTGCGTATTGCGCACCGCATCGCTTCCATATGGCTGGCTCTGGTCTCGTTTGCGCTTCTCGCTTCTTTGCTTAGAGCCTAAGCGACAGAGGCCGGCTTGATCCTAGACTCGGCGAGATGTGAAGGGTCACGCTGCGCAAATCCCCGCTCTCACGGTTTTGGCACCAGTATCGACTCTGCGTTTGCACTTTAACGCAATTTGTTCGGTTACGATCGGAGGCCCGCCGTCGATGTACCGCTTGCCCTCCTGGTCGAAGAGGCCTCATTACACACGCGCTTAGCGGCACAATTCGCGGTTACGTGGGCGATCACGTCGTTATTTGCCTGCCGTTGATGGCGACTGGGGAGAACTTAGAGACGATCATCGGGCTGCTCGGTGAGGCCATGGATGCAGCCGTGCTGGAAGTTCGCTCTAAGGTGGACCGACTGTAGATCAAGGGCAAAAGCTCTAGCGCCAATGGGTGTCACGGAAGCAAACCCACGATGTGCCAGTCTTGATTGAATATACTTTAAGGGTACACGTAAATGAACTAGCAGGCTGTTGAAAAAGGCGCTGGCCGCGGCCGTGAGAGGGTGATTCACTGTCTCCGAAGAGATTCGGAGGGCGATGGGTGCGCGGCGGCGACAATCGAACTGGGGAGTTGTTCAGCTACGTTGACCTCGAGGCGCGGGTTCGACGCGATCATCCGCTACGCGCCATTCGGGTGATCGTGGACGAGGCGCTGGCTAGGTTGGAGCGTGACTTCGCAGCGCTGTATTCGCCGATCGGGCGGCCGTCGATCCCACCCGAGAAGCTGCTCAGGGCGATGCTGCTGCAGGCGTTCTATTCGATCCGGTCGGAGCGGCTGCTGATGGAGCGGCTGGAATACGACCTTCTGTTCCGCTGGTTCGTGGGTATCGGCGTCGATGATGCGGCCTGGGATCATTCGGTGTTCTCGAAGAACCGCGACCGGCTTCTGGAAGGCGACATCGCGGCGAAATTCTTAGGCGCAGTGCTGGCAGAGCCTAGGGTGAAGAAGCTTCTGTCGACGGATCATTTCTCGGTTGACGGCACTCTGATCGAGGCATGGGCGTCGATGAAGAGCGTCAAACCGAAGGACGGCTCAGGCGAGCCACCGGCCCAAGGCGGCGGGCGCAATGCCGAAGCGGACTTCCGTTGCCAGAAGCGGTCGAACGACACGCATGCCTCGACCACCGATCCGGATGCCAGGCTCTACCGCAAGGGCAAAGGCAAGGAGACGAAGCTGTGCTTCATCGGGCATGGACTGATGGAGAACCGCCACGGTCTGCTGGTCGATGCCTGCCTGACACTGGCCGACGGTCATGCCGAACGGGTCGCCGCCCTGCACATGATCGAGTCGCGCGCCGAGCGGCCGCGGGCGATCACACTCGGCGCCGACAAGGCCTACGACGCTGAGGACTTCGTCAACGAACTACGCTCAATGAACGTGACGCCGCATGTCGCGCAGAACACCAGCGGGCGCAGTTCGGCGATCGATAGCCGCACGACCCGGCACAGTGGCTACGCTATCAGCCAACGCATCCGAAAGCGCATCGAGGAGGCGTTCGGCTGGGTCAAGACGGTCGCCGGCCAAGACAAGACCAAGTTCCGCGGCCGCGACCGTGTCGGATGGGCTTTCACCTTCGCGGCCGCCGCCTACAATCTGGTGCGGCTACCAAAGCTCATGGCGGTGCCAGCGTGAGCGCGCCGGCGGGCTGCCTGCTGGTCGGCCGCTGGCGCATCGTCGAGGCCGATCTGGGGGATCGCGGCTATCTCAACCTGTGTGGTCCGGCGACGATCACCATCGGCGACGACAACAACGGCGAGATTGCCTTTGGCGCCCTGGAGGCTGGCCTCGATCTCAGTTACGGCCCATCAATGGTCTTCTTCACCTGGAACGGCTGTGACGAGATGGACGAAGTCACAGGCGACGGCCATGCCGAATTGCTCGACGATGGCTCCATCGAAATCACGTTTGCCTATCACAACGCCGATGAGGCCATCCTCAAAGCCAGGCGCGACACTTCTTCAACAGCCTGCTAGCTTAATGCGGGCGGCACGGTGTGCGTCTGTGTGGAGTTGCGCTCTTGTCGTTCCGATTGTAATGTTACAGATTCGGATTCGTTCACCGTTGAGAGTTAACCGTGGCAAATGTTTCACCAACAGAGCGTTCACTTGATATCATTGAGTTGCTCGCCGATCATCCTGAAGGCCTCGCGGTCAGCGAGATAGCGCGACGGCTCAAGCTCCCCAAAAGCATTGCCCACAGGCTCCTCTCAATTCTTACCGACCGCGACTTCGCTATCCAAGATAGCGCATCACAGCATTACCGCTTGGCAATCCGAACTGCGTCGCTCGGACTTCGGTTTTTTGGGAACATTGGTCTGAACGAAGTGTGCCAGCCCATCCTGACTCGATTGGCACAACGCACCGGCGAGTTCGTTCGACTTTGCGCGGCAGAAAACGGTGAGCTGTTGTGGATCGCTAGCGCCCAGGGGAGCTCCGAAGGACTTCGATACGATCCCACAAAGGAAGTGGGACCTACCCTTTACGCGACGGCAAATGGTCGCGCTTGGCTATCCACGTTGAGGGAGACAGACGCACTAGCACAAGTCCGCCGGAAAGGTTTCATCTTGCCGCGCGACTATGCAGGTTCCTCAGTGACGAGTGAGGAACAGCTCTCCAAAGAGTTGAAGCACATAAAAGAACGTGGCTACGCTGTATCGGCCGATGAAAGCGTGATCGGGATTACAGCGTTCGCGGCGCCAGTTCCAGATCGCGAGGGGGGCCCTGCGCTCGGTTGTGTAAGCGTTGCCGGGCCGTCTGTACGCATGTCGCAATCCCGGGGACGCGAAATTATCCCGGATCTCCTTGCCGCAGCCAAAGAGCTAGGCGAGATTTGGCCTATACCGCGTTTTAAAAGATTGCTTCAATCCCCGTAGATTAACAAAGCGCCCGGCGAAACTTCAACGGTGCCGTAGCGGGAGTGGTTGGAGTTGGGAGTTGGCATAGTCTCCGGGTTGTTCAACCTCGAATCATCCGGCGTTAGCCTAGTGGCCTCAGCTCGAAAAAAACATATCACAAGGCGCAGGAACGGGGTCTCATCACGCATTTCCTTGCCGGTACAGTGGACGGTTACGTAGCCGACAACGTCGCCATTTGTCCGCCGTTGATTGCGCAAAGTGAGCACATCGACACTATCGTGGAACTCTTGGTTGAAACAATTGACGGGACGGTTTTTGACGGTTTGCGCAGGAGCGGCATGCAAAAAGCGGTGACTGACGCTTTGACCATCGGACGTTGCGTAACGACAGTTCACGCGGCGCCAACTCGATTGACAGCTCGTGGCCGAGAAAGGTGCCTCAATTTGGAGTGTGCGGTTTCAGTGGCGACGCCATGGGGATACAGGTTGCTGGATCGTCGTTCTGCTATTAAGTGTGGTCTGGTATGAAGTCTTAACCTTTATCAGTGAGACGAAAAGTGGGAAATGTTTCGCCGACGGAGCGCGCTCTTGACATCATCGAATTGCTAGCCGACCACCCAGAGGGGCTCGCAATCAGCGATATAGCGCGCCGCCTGAAACTTCCGAAGAGCATCGCTCACAGGCTTCTTTCAATTCTGGTTAGCCGGGATTTCGCGGTCCATAATGAGGTGACGCAACATTATCGCTTAGCTATTCGGACGGCCACCTTGGGGCTTCGTTTCTTTGGTAATATCGGATTGAACGAGGTCTGTCAGCCAATCCTCAACAGACTTGCCCATCGCACAGGCGAGTTTATTCGTATCTGCGCCGCGGAAAATGGTGAACTGGTTTGGATAGCTAGTGCCCAAGGAAGTTTAGACGGTCTTCGCTACGATCCGACGATGGAAGCCGGCCCTGCTCTTCATGCCACGGCCAATGGCCGCGCCTGGTTGTCGACCTTAGATGGCAACGATGCTCTTGGGCAGGTCCGCCGACTGGGGTTCATTCTTCCCCGCAACTACGAACGCTCTATCGTGACGAAAGAGCAGGAGCTTTCTGAAGAGTTGCACCGAGTTCGAGTGGCTGGATATGCAATCTCGGCGGATGAAAGTGTTATTGGTATCGCTGCGCTTGCAGCACCAATTCCGGACAAGAATGGAGGCCCTGCGCTGGGGTCTGTTAGCGTCGCCGGCCCAACCGTTCGGATGACCCCCGCTCGGATCAAAGCAATCGTACCGGATATGCTCTCTGCAGCAAAAGAATTATCCGAAATCTGGCCGATCCCACGTGTCAAGAAGCTATCGACGATCGCTTCCAGCGAGTTGAACGGATATCGGCCGTGAACCTGGAAAACGTATTTAGCCAGGCCCAGTCCGATGGTGCTAACATGCTTCATTGTGGCGTTCGGTTCTTCCGACCAGAGTGCGTTCCGCTTCAACCTTGAGTTATTCCCGGATAATCCGTAAGCGGTGTTCTCAGGCCACGGCCTTGAGCTCGGGAGCCGGGATGTAAGCCCAAGGCAGCAGGTCGTCGATCTGGCTGTTGGGGTGGCCGTTGACGATCCTGGAGAGGACATCGGCGAGATAGCCGAGCGGTTCGACATCGTTGAGTTTGCAGGTTTCGATCAGCGAGGCGATGACTGCCCAGTGTTCGGCACCGCCGTCAGAGCCTGCGAAGAGCGCGTTCTTGCGGTTGAGCGCCATCTCGGGGTCATTCTGCCCATGTTGGGCAGGAGGTCGAGGTCCATTACCGTTGGCACCCGTATTTCGGACGTCGGCTTCGTTGCGAGAACAGCGAAGAGCGCGCCAACGGCCGGATCATTCATCTCGTCGTCGCGCCCGGGCATGTCATTACCGCTCCGGCTTGGATGATCGATCCCGTGGCTTGCGCGGCGATGGACCTAGGCCCCCCGCGCGTATCGCTTGCCGCGCTGCTTGAGCTACACAAGCTCTTGATCGAACGCCGTTTCCGGCGAGGCTCTCCGGATGGTTTCACCATCGCGGAGGCGCAACATGAGAACCCTGCCACCCCCGACACGATCTCTCGTGGTCGTTCGCCAACTCAGCTTGCCGCTCGACTCGGAGAAGCTGAACGGGCTGAGTTCAGCGCAACGGACCATAGTGATCGCCCGGCTCGCCAACGTATTGATGGCCGCCGCCGGCGTGGCAACGGAGGAGGAGAGCTGCGATGACGAGCGGTAATCTGATTCCGACTGCCGTCCTCAAGCGCAAGGCCGTCGTCTATGTGCGTCAGTCCACTCAGGCGCAGGTTCAGCTCAACCTTGAGAGCCAGCGTCGGCAATATGAGCTTGTCGACGTCGCGCGGCGCTGGGGATTCCGCAAAGTAGAGGTGATCGACGAGGATCTGGGACGAACCGCAAGCGGGGCTGTGGAACGTCCCGGTTTCGAGCGCCTGGTCGACGATCTGTGCACCGGCCATGTGGGCGCCGTGCTTTGCCTGGAGGCGTCCCGCCTGTCGCGCAACGGGCCGGACTGGCATCGGCTGCTCGAGTTGTGCGGCGAAGTCGATGCACGCGTGATCGATCTGGACGGAGTCTACGATCCGGGATTGCCGAACGACCGCCTGCTGCTCGGTATGAAGGGCAGCATCAGCGAGTTCGAGCTCGGCGTGCTGCGTGCCCGCATGTACGAGGCCGCCCGTGCCAAGGCACAGCGCGGGGAACTGCGCATCTCCGTGCCCTTCGGCTATGTCTGGCACCGCGATTACGGTCTCGGGTTCGATCCCGACATGCGCCTGCAGGAGACTATTCGTCTGATCTTCGCGCGTTTCCGCGAACTCGGCAGTGCGCGGCAAGTGTTGATCTCGATGATCGATGACGGCGTGCATTTCCCCAGACCCTCCGACGGCAAGAAGATGGTGTCCTTCGACTGGGTTCCGATCCGCTACCGCAACGTGATCTCGATCCTGAAGAACCCGTTCTACGCCAGCGCCTATGTCTATGGTAAGAGCGAGAAGCGCACTGAGATCGTCGATGGCCGCGTTCGCAAGAGCTATGGCCATTACAAGCCGGC
>NZ_JAMYKY010000053.1:0-15570 GCF_040317695.1 Mesorhizobium sp. M1403
ACCGGCGCGCGGTTCGCCTGTTTTCGGACTGGGTGTCACGCGTGGGTAAGCGCGACACCGATCTGGCTCGCCGGTTTCTGGCGGAAAAGCAACTGCGCATATCGTTCGAACGACGGCCTCATTTCGGGGCACGGGATGACAAAGCGGCGCCAATGGCGTGAACAGTTCGGCGTTCAAGACATGGCAACACGAAGATTGACAGCACGTTGCGGTTGAAGAGCTGGCAAAACGCAGGCTGTGTGCAAGGGAAGGCGGGTTGGCCCCGCTTTTCATGCGTCGATTGTGCCTCTGGCTGCCCGCGCCACAATGACCCTAGAGATCAATCAAGCTGCGACCTTCTTGCGGCTCCGCTTCTCGGCTCCGGCGCGTGCGGCTCTTTCAGTTTGCGGCCGAGCCCGATCGTCTTTGGCTAATGGAGGGCATCGCGATAAAAGTACGCCAAACAACGCTAAGGGAGAACAAACGGTGATCTGATTTCGTTCGACGCTCGTTTTCGAGAGCCGTTCTGGGTCGTTCGCAATCAACTGTGTAGGCCAGCCGAGCGAGCAAGGAGCGCCAGATCCGGACAGGGCTGAGTGGGGTGTTTCTCCGAAAGGTGGGCCATGCCCTAAGGAACACGAGATGTAGTGGACTCGTCGATCCGCGCGGTTTCGATTCGCGCACCCGGGCACAACGCTTGGATAAGTCCCATCAGATGCTCCCCGGTGGCCGTCATCTGTATAGCTGACATAGGGCCGAGGGCTTCCAGCACGAGCCACATGGCGCGGGTATCGACCGTGACCCATGGTGCGCCGCCCCTGCCGCCAGTTCCAGCGGCGGCACGTGACACCGGAATCATCGCACCAGATGACTTCGCCCGGTTCGGGATGCTCGGTTACCATTTCACCTTGCTCGATCGTGTCGAATGGCTCCGCTCCCTTCGCAATTAAAAGTCTCGGGACCCCTGGTAAAGATCGAGATCCTCCCCGCCAATCGGAACGCCATATCCACCGAGCGAGTGGTCGAACCTTACGGAGTGTTGATCGGAATCCGACGCTATCTGGTGGCCAGGCCAACAACCGATCGCGCGGGTCCGCTCAGGCACTTCGTGGCTGAGAAGATCGAACGCGCGGAACTGATCGGCGAGGTCTTCGAACGTGATCCAGGCTTCGACATTCATGCGCATGCGCGGAAGGCGTTCGGAGCTTTTCAGAACGACAGTGAGTTTGGCGAAGTCATCTGGAAGTTCAAGCCTGACGCAGCGCCGCACGCGCGAACTTTCCTGTTCCATCCGGCTCAGATACTGGAGGATCAACCCGACGGTTCACTGATCGTGCGTTTCTGGGCGTCCGGTCATATGGAGATGTGCTGGCACCTCTACATGTGGGGAGACAAGGTTGAGGTCGTAGCGACGGAGGTCCTTCGCCGAATGGTTGAGAGGCACCAGCGCTCTGACTTTCCCTCGCTTCCATAGAACGCAATTTCCCAAACAGCTTTGAACGGTGGGAACCGCACGATCCGCGGCTGGTGACAGGTTCTGTCATTAGCCTGTGGAAACCTGAAATCCCGAGGGCTTGGCAGCCTAGGCAGAAACCTAAGCGCAGCCCAGTATCTGTTTCGGGGAATCAAAGCCTTCTCACGCGAAGGCAAAAGGTGAGGGCATGGCTTTTCGATTTGTTCATACGGCGGACGTTCATCTGGATTCGCCGCTTCGGTCGCTGGCGCTGCGCAACCCGGAACTAGGCGAACTGATAGGCAACGCGACCCGGCGTGCCTTTGTCAATATCGTCGATCTCTGCCTATCCGAGCAGGTCAACGCGCTTCTTCTCGCGGGTGACCTGTACGACGGCGATCAGACCTCCATGAAAACTGCGCGGTTCCTTTCCGAGCAAATCCGACGACTGGACCAAGCCGGAGTGCGGGTGTTCATCATCCGAGGCAACCACGATGCGTTGTCGAAGATCACCAGAGAACTGACGTACCCGGAAACCGTAAAAGTCTACGGTGGGCGCCCGGAGGCTATCTCGCTCAAATTGGATCAAGCGACCCCTGTGGTTATTCACGGGCTTAGCTTTGCGCAGGCCCAGTGTCCCGAAAGTCTGGTGGGAAAGTACAAACCACGGATCGAGGGCGCTGTTAACATCGGTCTTCTGCACACCAGCCTCGCAGGAACGGGGGGGCACGATCCATGCGCCCCCTGCAACGTCTCGGATCTGGAGGCGACAGAGTTCGACTATTGGGCGCTCGGTCACATTCACAAGCGGTCAATCAGTAACGGACGCTGCACGATCGTGATGCCTGGCATGCCCCAAGGGCGCGACATCAACGAATCCGGTCCGAAATCGGTGAGTCTTGTTACGATCGCTGATGACCGAACCGTCCACATTGAGGAAAGGTTCACCAGCATCGCACAATTCGAGCGCGTCGTGATCGACCTCGACGGCATCGCAGATTGGCGTCAGATGGTGACCACGGTAGCGGGCAACCTGGGGGCCGCGCGGGAAGCTGCAAATTCCGAACATCTTGTGGTCCGGCTTTCCTTCACCGGACGAACGCCGCTCGCATGGCAGCTCCGTAACGACGCCGACCTCGTCAAGACCGAAGCCGAGCACAGGGCATCCGCCATTGGCCGGACCTGGATCGAGAAATTGGAAATCCAGTGCACCGACCTCGTTTCCTCCGATGGGTCCAACGGGGATCCGCTCATCGAACTTCGGGAGCTTGTCGGAAGCGAAATCATCGGCTCGGAAGCTTACCACGCCGCGCTCATCGATATCGGGGAGGAGCTTCGTGGTCATCTGCCACCTGAAAGCAGAGGCACTTTCGGTGCTGATCAGGAGGAGTTTCGGGCCACGTTGCGCCTGCTCGCGCAGGAGGGGGTCGAAGATGTGCTCGCACGGCTCCATCATCGGAAGCAGGATGAGGTAGCATGATGCGCATCAACCGGCTTGACCTTACCCGCTACGGCAAATTCACCGACAAGCACATCGACTTCGGGCCCGTGGAGCCGGGCCGTCCAGATCTACATATCATCTACGGCCCGAACGAGGCGGGCAAATCGACCGCCCTATCTGCATTCCTCGACCTCCTCTTCGGCATCGAGTCCCGCAGCCGCTATGATTTCCTCCATCCTTACTCAACGATGCGCATCGGGGCCGCATTGGACATCGGTGGTGTTGCCCGGGAGCTTGTCCGGATCAAGAAGCCCCAAAGCAGTCTGCTCGGTCCGGGTGATCAGCCGATCGGCGAGCATTTAATACTCGGCGAGCTTGGTGGAGTTGAGCGGGACGTCTATTGCGCGATGTTTTCCCTCGACGATGACACCCTTGAGGAAGGCGGGAAGAGCATCCTGGCCAGCAAGGGTGATCTCGGACAGCTTCTGTTTTCGGCAAGCACAGGTTTGGCCGCACTAAGTCAGACACTTGTTGAATTGCGTTCGCAGGCCGACGGCCTTTTCAAACTCCGTGCCCGCAGCAGTGAAATCGGCGACTTGAAAAGTCGGCTTTCCGACCTGAAGGAGCGAAAAGAGCAGATTGACACTCTCGCCACCCATTACCGCCAGATGGTGGAAGCCAAGAAGCGGTCACTGGCACACTACGACGAGGCGATGGCGGACCGAACCCGGACGCAGCTTCGGCTTGACGAGATCAAGAACCTGCTGACCGCACTGCCACGACTGGCGGAATTGCGGGACATCCGCGACAGTCTCGCTGAGTTGCAAGATGTTCCCGAAGCGCCGCCTTCCTGGGGAAACGAACTTCCGGCAATTCATCAGGAAGACATCGAGCTTGCCGTGAAGCGAGAGACGGCGAAAGCGTCCATCGCCGAGCTTGAGAAAGGGCTCAATGCCATTGCCGTTGACGACATCGCGCTCACCTTGGGGCAAAGGATGGACGCTATCGGCGAGTTGCACGCCCGTTATGTCACCGCTGAAAGGGATCTGCCGGACCGTCGCCTGCAATTGATGGAAGTCGACCGGGAAATTGCGAATATTCTGCGGCTTCTCGAGCGCCCTGAAGGAGACGAGCCGAGCAGCCTGATGCTCGGAAGTCGCATTTCTGGGAGCATCAGAGATCTCGTTGAACGCCGCTCCGGTATCGACGCGACACTTCAAAACGCGAAGCGCGAAGCCGAAGAGGCGAACCGCCGTCTGATCGAGTTGCGGAGCAAGCTGTCGAGCGAAGCCGCTGCCTCCATAAAGGGCAAAGCCATTGCGGCGCTGGCGAGGGAGCTCTCGGCGCTTCGAGAGAACGATCATGCCGCCCGTCGCCGTGTCGCCGAACGCTCGCGTGTGGATCTTAAAGAAATACTGGCGCAGCAGATGTCGGAACTCCGACCGTGGGGTGAAAGCGTTGACCAGGTACGGCAAATGAGAGTGCCGGCACCTTCTGAGCTGGAGGCCTGGAAATCAGCTCTGTCTAAAGCGGAAGCCGAGATCGATCGCTACAGCGATGACAGCGGGCGCCTCACGAGTGAGCTGCGGTGTTTGCGAGCCGAACTGGATGCGTTGAAGAATTCCACCGGCGTCGTGGACGATCATGAAGCAGCGACGTCGCGATCCGCGCGTGAAGCGGCATGGGCTACGCATCGTGACGCGCTCGATGAATCGACCGCTGCGGCGTTTGAGATCAAGCTGCGGAAAGACGACCTGATCACCAGCGCACGGCTGGGACACATGAGCGACCTGGCGAAGCTGAATCAAACTTATCAGAGGCTCGCCGTCGCGGAAGCGGAATTAGAGCGCTCAGCGGAGTTGCTGAACGCGGCGAAGTCGAAACGCGAAGCTATCAGGGCCGAAATTCTGGAGTCCGCTCGGAGAATGGCTCTGACTGTTTCTGGCGAGATCAAGCTAGGTGGGCTTGAGGCATGGCTGGGACGCCGCGAAATGGCCCTCGCGACAGCCGACTTGCTCCGGGAGGCCGAAGGTGACTTACGCCAGGCGGAAGCGGACGGCTCGGCGACGCGCAACCGGCTCTCGGCGGCACTATCGGCGGCAGCCGTTTCCCAGGATCACTCTGACTCCTACGAAGCGCTTTTGGCCAGGGCCCAATCCGCCGTTGATCTTGAAGTCGAACACAAGAACTTGAGGGAGCAACTTGAACGCTGCGAAAGGGAGCAGGCTTCCCGCCAGTCAGCCCTTGAAACGGCAACTGCCGACGAGGCGCAATGGGACGCGTCATGGGCTGAGGTTTGCAAGAGCTGCTGGCTCGGCGCGGGAGGGACTATCCCCAGCCTCGCGACCGTCAAGGAGGTCATGGACAGACTTGCCAAGCTCGGCCCGGCCGCTCAGCGACAAGCCGGTTTAGCAGATCGCATCGCCAAGATGGAGGAAGATAAGGCGGCTTTCTCACGCGAGCTTGCAGTCATGGCCGCGGAACTCGGATTAGATCGACCAGCAGAGAGTGCCCTGAGACTCTGGGCGCTGATGTCCGCCAGAGTGGAAGAGGCCCGATCGAAAAAGGCGGAAAAGGAATCCAAGCACCTTGCACTGGAGGATCAGATTCTCAAAGACCGGGACCTGGAAGCTGAAATCGCGGTTTGCGAGCGCCGCAAATCTGAAATGACGCAGCTGTTCGGAGTATCATCCTTGCGGGAGGCAGAGAAAAAGCTGCTCATGATCGAGCAAAGGAGGGACTTGCGCCGGCGGTCCAGTATCATCGAACGCGAAATCCGAGACGCGCTATCAATCCAGGACATTGCCGATGTCGAACAGATGCTTGACGCCGCGGATCGGCCTGCGCTGGACTCCGAGCAGGTAGAACTCAGAGCCCGGTTTGAGGATCAGGATCGGCGCGTACGAGAGTTGTTTACGGCATACAGCAAAGCGTCCGACGAGGTGGATGCCGTCGACGGCGATAGTGCCGTGGCTGCTATTGATGAGCAACGGCGCACGGTCCTCCTGGAAATTGAGGATAAGGCGTTCAGCTACTTCCGCCTCAGGGCCGGCGTCGTAGCGGCCGAGCAAGCCTTGCGCCTCTATCGCGACAAGCATCGCAGTTCGATGATGCTTCGCGCCTCGGAGGCTTTTCAGGTGATCAGCCGTGGCGCCTATCGTGGCCTGGCGACCCAGCCTGACAAGGACACCGAAGTCCTTATTGGCATCGGGGCTGATGGGAGTTCCAAGCTTGCGCAGGAAATGTCAAAGGGAACACGCTTCCAACTCTATCTCGCGCTCAGAGTGGCCGGCTACCACGAGTTCGCCCAATCTCGAACTCCTGTTCCCTTCATTGCCGACGACATCATGGAGACGTTCGACGACTTCCGTGCCGAGGAAGCCTTCCGGCTATTTGCCGATATGGCGGAAGTGGGCCAGGTAATCTACCTGACGCATCACCAGCATCTTTGCGATATCGCCAGGCGGGTTTGTCCCAATGCGCGCATACACGAGTTGGCGCCGCCGCTCGCTCTGGAAAGCCGTGCGGCATGAGAGGTCGGAGCCGAGTGGGGGATTCGGAACGCTACCGGCCTCGGAGATTCCGCCGGTACAGTCTCAGCTGATTTTCATGTCACTGCCGATTTCCGATGCGAGGGCGCTGGCGTCCTCGCGCGCGCGCGAGGAGTTTAGATATTCGCTGTCAGGTCGGCTTGCAAACGAATTTCGTCTCGCCGATGGTGCGCCGGGGTAACATCGGGGGGGCAATGAATACCATCACCTCAATCTCAAAGCTCGACGAGCGCGTTGCGCGTGACCAGCGCCATGCCGAAATCGCGGCCAGCGCAGCGAGGGCTGAACTTGTAAGTCTTCGCCCGGCGCTGGCTCCCGTGGATAGCCGCTTCGGTCTAACGGACCACGATCGAGGCCGAATGGATTATGCCGACCGAAGGCAGGCTGCTCTTGAGGCGATCGAAGCGCAACCGTTCCAAGTGATGGTGGAAGCCTACACCGAGGTGGCAGGTGAGGACGGGAAAGTGATCGAAAAGGAGCAGCTGTGGTATGCCAACGCTGGGTCCTCCGCGAACGAAGTCTTCAAGTACGGCAGCACGACGGTCGCCGTGCTCGCCTGGACCCACCCAGGCCTTCAGCTGGCGCTAGGGACTAAACTCGGTGATTTCCGGGACGTCCGGGCCAACGGCTATCGCCTTCTGAGCGTTGAGCCGCTCGCGAAAGCACGCTTCGACGAAACCTTGCCGATGGTTTCGGCAGTCTACGAACCGGGTGGCGCCGTTCGTCCGCAGGCAGCTACGCCAGCAAAGACCGGACTAAAAGCCGTTAAGCTCCACATGACTCAGGACCAGGTGCTTGCCTTTGTATCCCGGATGTCGGGGCTTATGGTGGTCACTGGCGCCCCTGGGTCAGGCAAAACGACGGTTGCCTTTCAGCGCATCCGCTTTCTGTTCGACCAGCAGGAGCAACGACAGAATGGTGGACGCTTGGTGCCTTACAAGCCGGAGCTCACCCGCGTCTTCCTCGCTAACCCGAACCTCGCCGATCAAGCCAAGGCTCTTCTAGCAGACCAGCTCAACATCCCGACGTTCGTCGTCCAGCCCGTAGACGACTTCGTCGTGAGCTACTTGGACCAAGTTTGGCTGTACAAGCACAATGCCCGACCGCGTCAGCGAAAGCTGCCTCCGTTGGATATCGCTGCGCGAATGGCTGTGCTCGGCCTTTCAGATCACCACGATCTCACTCGCCTCTGGGAGGTCTACGAACATCAAGTCGCAGATCGTCTCGGATCGGCCGCGGAAGCGCCTTGGGCGAGGGTTGACGTAAGCAATGTCGCGAGTTTGACCGCATTGGCGAACAGTCTTCGAACCGTTGCCGAACGAGCAACCGCCGGTAGCGACCCGTTGCGGTCGAAGCTCACGATGGGAGCGATATTCCGGGGGGTGACGAGCAGCTACACTGCAGCACGCGAGGGGATGCGGGCAGGAGTAAGAAGCCGATTTGACGAGCTTTTTCAGCAATGGCTGTACTTCGTCTACGATCCGCTCTCGGCCCTGGCAACGTACTTTGGATCCCGCGCGTCGGAAGCGGCCCACAGAATGAGGCGGGGCACAGGCGCTCGCGTTGACGAAGCCGAGATCCTAAAGAATGCAATCTCTGAATGGGCTGAGCGCGGGTTTGGCCCCGAAGACCGATCTTGGCTCGCTTGGCTCCTGCGCTTTGCACTACCTGAAGCAACTGATCCCGACTCGCGATTCCGCGAAGTGCCCTCGGCTATTGCACCGGCTATTTCAGGCCGCGAGCGCTGGACGCATGTTGCGATCGACGAGGCACAGGATCTCTGCGTAGCCGAAGCATCACTCATTGGTTCGTTGGTCGATCCGGACGGTGCACTGACAGTCTCGGCGGACTTTCGGCAGATCGTCAGCCCGGTACACGGAATGAGAACAACCGATGCACTTCGCATCGGCAGATCTCTTCGTGGCAAGGGAGCGGAGCAGATCTACCCGTTTGCCCGGAACATGCGGCAGAGCCTTCAGATAGGCCGATTCCTACAGGGGTTCTATGAGATCGCGTTCAAGGAGCGCCCCACGTTCGAGGTGAATACCACCCTGCACGACAAGAAGCCTCAGCTCATCATCGCCCCGCCGCAGGATCAGGCTTTGCGAATCAGGCAGCTCGTTTCCGTCCTGCGAAGGTCCCATGTCGTCCGGAGCATTGCGCTTCTCCAGATCAACGAGGACGAGCAGTCTTTGAAACAATTGCGATCCGCGCTTGACCAGGTAGGCGTTCCTCTCGCGCCTCTCTGGTCAGCTGCGGGAGACGGCCTCGTCACTACTTCAGTCGAGCGGATAAAGGGGCTTGAGTTCGACGCATGCATCGTCTTGGGCCTGGAGGATGTCGAGAGCGCCGCTCTGAATTTCACATTGAACCGCGCCTATGTCGCGCTCTCGCGCCCTGCGCGGCGCCTCGCCCTCATTTCCAACGAATATCCATCACTGCTGCGTCGAGTTGATCGCGATCTCTTCGATATCACGCATTCCTGACCTCCGACTAAGGTTCGATATGTCCGATAGCGCCAGCCCCCCCCTTTTCCCCGCCTTCGAGCGCTTCGTCGAGCGCAATGGGCTCCTAGCCAATGCGAAGGGCATCCTCGCCGCGCGACTTCCGCGAATCCTGGGTCAAGGACAAACGCGAGCGGAAGGACTAAACATGCCGCCTGCGGTTATCGAGCGGCAGCAGGAATTATACGCTCTATCACTGCCCGACACTGCCGCGCCCGACCCCGAGGTTCGGCACGAGATCGCCGATGCAAAACGCGCCCTCGAGGCGCATGCCGAACATATGCGCCATCCGGACAACCGCAGGCGTTTTGCCATGCAGGTGCTCCATCATCTGGAGGGCGTTCAGACGGGCAACAAGGACAATCATTTCTTCGCCGGCCGCTTGGTTCTCGTTCCTGACAAAAGCGGCCAGAACTGGGCTTGGTCGATGACTGCCCATTACCCGGTTATCGGTAAGATTCCGGCTGACATTGACTACGTCGTAAACGCCTACAAATCAGCTGAGCGCATCGTCGACGACTGGACGTTGCCGGTCGATCTCTTCCTCGACAGGTTGCTGCTGGCCTGGACAATGGCCAAGCATTTCACGAGCGGCGAAGACATCTTGATTGCGGATGTCGCACGACTATTCAAGATCGCCGCGCAGAACGAGCGCTTCTGGGGTACGCCAGCGCGGCGGAACTTCGAAGACGTTCCAGAAGCAGTCTTTATCGCGAACCTAATTAACTGGCGTCGCAACAAGGATTCAGCAACGTCACGCGACAGCTTCGAATTTGAACTTGTACCGGCGACCCTGAACCAAGCGCACGGTCCCAAGTCACGCGCCTTCTTCGTACCAGGAAACGCCGAGGGCACAGTCGTTCGGCCGATGATCTACATGCGCCGCCAAACGGTTTAAGAGGGAGGGTCCCAGTGGAAGTCGCAATCAACAAGATCGACGCGAAGCACCTTGTCAAAGGCCTGCTCAATTCGCCCATCGCGCCGGGCAAGTATTCTCACTTCATCAACGTCGGTACGGATCACATCCTCGACGCACTTGACCACAACTATTTCCGCGGTGACCTCGCCGAGGGAATTGGCTGCTTCAAGTATCTTGAAGGGGACTATGGAAGCGGCAAGACGCAGTTCATCAACAGTTTAGCCAGTCGTGCAAGTGAGCAGGACGTCGTCACTGCTCTGGTTACCGTTGGGGCCGAATGCCCGTTCAATTCACCGGTTGCCATATTCCGCGCCATCATGGAGTCGTTTCAGCCACCGATCGAAAACCAACTGAACGGGAACGACTCCAAGGGCATCGAAATCCTCATCGAAAGTTGGATCGTGCGTCGAATTCAACAGCTCGGCGCGCAACTCGGCAGTGATGTGCCTGAGCTAGTCCAACGGCAGATTGAGCAGCAGATCGGAGGACTCTGGAGAGGTGCTCCAGATCAACAAATGGCCTCTGCTCTCACTGCACTTAGCCAGCGTTTGCTGAAGCTGGCGTGCGGCGCAGCCGATTCCGTCAGCGACAATGAGTTGATCTCGTGGATTCGCGGTGACAATGTCCGATCGACGGTCCTTAAAAGTATGGGTCTGTTCGAGCCGGCACGCGATGAAAATGCGTTTCGGCGACTCAAGACGGTCATCTCATTTCTGCGCAGCCGCATGGGGTATAAGGGCTTCTTCATCGCATTCGATGAAGGAACGCGTACGTCCTCATTCCGCCGTGGCTCGGCGAAGCAGAGGCAGGCGATCGAAAACCTGCTCACTATGATCAACCAAAACGCCGACGGCGAGTTCGGTGGGGTCATGTTCCTCTACGCCGCTACACCCGACTTTCGCTCGGAAGTGATCAGCACCTATCGAGCACTCCAGGATCGGATAGGCACCAAGGCCTTCTCGAGGGGCAGCCCTATGGTGCCGCTCATCAATATCGAGGAGGCCAACTCCGAAGCGGTAATCTACAGCATCGGTGAAAAGCTTTTGAGCGTCTTCGGTCAAGCCCACGGCATGGCATGGGATGTGCCGACCCAGATAGCCAACATGCGAGCAATTGTTGCGGCGCAGAAGGACCTGTTGTTCGAGACGCCGAAGCCGCGCTTCTTCGTCTATCAGTACTGTCGTTTTCTCGATCAACAAAAGGACGAGCAGCGCCCGATCAGTGCCGAACAGGCGAATGATTTTGTCAGCAACAATGAACCTCCGCTTGATGGCGACGGCGCATGATCGTCTCAGGCACCCAAGTCGAACACGCGGAATACGGAATAGGAACAGTTCTGGCGGTCCTCGGTGGCGTGGCTACCGTCGAGTTCTTTGGCGAGGCGCTGGACGTTGTCGCCGGCGAACTTATGCCTCGCCAGCTGTCCAAACAGACTGCACCTCCACCGTCCCGTGGGCAAACCTCCACGGACTTCGCCTTTCGGAAGTCGTTCGAGGCGGTCAATCTTGGTGTGGTGCCGACTGACCCCGACCAACTTGTAGATCTCACGATAGGCGGTGAGCAGGCGTCGGACGAGATAGGTTCACTACTAGCGAACGCATCGAAGGATGGCGTTTGCCGGATCTTCATGGGGTATTACGGTTCCGGCAAGTCGCATCACCTGCACCTTGTCAAAGCGGTCGCCATTCGCGACGGCTGGGTCACGGCATCGCTTGAGCTTGATCCGAAGGCGGCCGATCCGGCCAAGCCTGCTACCGTTTACCAAGGTCTCGTCGGCGGGCTTGAATTTCCGATGCGTGCCGACGGCAGCAGAAGCGCAGATTTCTTCGATCTTATTAAAGAGATCCGAGACAATTGGTCAGTCGTTCGCGACCTTCCCTATTTCAAGAGGTCCCCCTGGTTCAGCAAGGGGTTGGAGGCCCTCCTTTACCTCTCTCATCGTCGCGACGACACGGACTACGTGGCTGCGGTCAGCTGGCTTGCCGGCCAGGTAAAACAGATCGGCGCCATTCGCTCGCTCAGCTGGCGAGGCGGTCACAAGACCCAGATCCCAATCTTGCCTCAGACGAAAGACACGGGGCTCATCTATGCCTACAATCTCGTCGTTCTCCACGAAATCCTAAAGGCGCTTGGCTATAAAGGCTTGGCCCTCATTATCGACGAGGCCGAACATGTCCGAAGCTACTCGTTCAACCGCTACATTCGGGCGAACAACTTCTTCGATATAATCGCGCGTTGTGCTCACGCGCCGCGAAAGGACCTCCAGAAGCCGCAGAGCGACTACGAGCATTTCGACCTGCCACCCTTCTGGAAGGAAGGCCCCCATTTTACGCTGTTCGTGGGCTTGACTGAGGGCGAGGATACCCATGACCTGAAGCGAAAGATGGGTGAGATGAGCGTCTTGATCCACGATCCAAAAGACGTGGTTCATCTCGAACCGCCATGCGAGAGTGACTACGAGAAGTGGTGCGAGGCCTTCCTTGCCGAAAGTGCAGGGCGTCTTGGTCCGAAGGTGCAGCTGCTCGCGGATCCCGGGCTGAGGGCGCGGATCGCAGCAACACTCCGCCACCACTTTGACCACACGCCCATATCTGAGCGGATCCTACGCAATTGGACCAAGATGGCCGGCTTCGCGCCTGCCGTCCTGATGAGCAGCGACGGAGCGACGAACAGTGACGAGCTCGTGGAGTTGGTCGACGAGGCGGCGCGACAAATCGCCGGCGAGATACTCCCCTGGGATGACTGAAACTCGCTCCCAACTGGGCCGCATGATGCCAGACGGCTTCCCGATCTTCTTCGACGGACGGCAGCCGTACGAAGGGCAGTCAGTCGTGATGTCAGAGATCGTCCGGGGGCATCAGGTGCTGTTCGCGGCGCCCACTGCATCGGGCAAGACGGAAGCCGCAGTCACCCCGCTCTTTCAGCGGCACATGTCCTTCACGCGCCAGAGTCTCTCGACGGTCTATGTCGCGCCGACCAAGGCACTCGTGAACGATCTACATGAAAGGCTGGTCGGGTATCTCGGCACGAGGTTCCCGAGCGCGATTTCACGCTACACTGGAGACCGCCACGAACTCGGATCGGCTTCGGGCGTGTTCTGCTTGCTGGCGACCCCTGAAGCACTTGACTCCTTGCAATTGCGTCGCCCGGAAGCGCTTGCTGGGGTGCGCGCCGTAATCGTCGACGAGATTCACCTCCTGCATGGTCAGGCTCGTGGCCAACAGCTGCGCCATGTGATCGAACGGATCCGAAAAGCCGCCGTGACGCCGAAATCAGCAAGGGACAACTTCCAAGTTGTTGGGATGACGGCAACGCTAGACGACATGGAAGGCGTTGGTCGGATCTGGCTGGGCGACGATGCCAAGGTTATTGCGCACGGTTCACCAAGGGAGATAGACCTCCAGCTCATTCGGATAGCCGCGGATGCCAATGTCGATCCGTACGTCGCGCGAGCCAGATCTCTGGTCCGATGGGTGGACGAGGCGGGTCTTGAGAAGATCCTGGTATTCACGAACTCCCGCAATGCTGCGCACGCATTATCGGCGCATCTGCACCGAGAGCTCAACGGCAGGCGATGGCCGGTACACCTTCATTTCGGCGCATTGTCGGCGTCCCATCGGGAGCGAGTCGAAGACGAGATGCGTGCAAAACGGTATGGTATCTGCGTCGCTACATCAACACTGGAGATCGGCATCGACATCGGCGACATCGATGCTGTCGTCCTGGCCGACCCGCCCACGACTGTCAGCGGCTTTCTCCAACGTATTGGTCGTGGCAATCGCCGCAGTGGCATCTGCCGAGTAGCCGCCTTCAAGAGCTCCGAAGATGACGAGCGGATGATGCGCGCCTTGATCGATTGCGGGCGGCGCGGTGACCTCGACGATGCTTACGAGTATGATCGGCCTTCGGTCCAGTTTCAGCAGATCCTCAGTCTATGTTGGCGGGCCACGCGGCAGGATCGCGCTCTGTCCGTTGCCGCTCTAGCCGCGGAGGCGGGCACGGATACGCACAAGCCCGTCATCGACGACATGATCGACACCGGTTGCTTAACCAGCGTCCGCGGAGCCCTGATTCCCTCCGACCGTCTGATGGACGAAGGTGATGCCGCCCGCATACACACCGTCATTGCGGGACAACCGAGTTCCGCCGTCTTAGATCTTCGCACCGGAGAAGCAGCGATCCGCGACGCAGACGAGTCCAGCGCAGGGGGTGCAGTGTTCATCGGCGGGTCGATGCGTAAGCTGGTGGTGGGCTCCGAAGGCGGCGCGTTCGTTGGGGAAGGGGTGTCCCGTTCTCAGCCTCTAGCCCGCATCAAAGCGACCGGTTCGGGTTTGCCGGTCAGCCGCAGCGTCGTATGGGGCCTCGCGCGTCAACGCGGCCATGATCCGACCCGGTGGCAGCAGGAAGGAACCAGGCTCGTGACTTGGGGCGGCGTGCGGTTCAACACACTGCTCGCCGCCCTCCTCATGCGCGAGGCGACGGGACGGCGGTTCCTGCCGTCCGACGTCGGCATCGGGGGCCCCGTGTCTGCTGTGATGATATCGGTCGAAGGCGTTCGGGAGTTGGCATCTCATGCGGAACGAACCAATGACCTACCAATCAGCATAGCCGCGAAATTCGCAAGTCCCAGTCGCTTTATGGGCGAGCTATCGAACCGCTTGGCCGCAGATGAGAAGCGTCGGTCGATACCCTGGACGCCATTTTATCGCTGGCTAGATCGCGTCTCTGGCATCGACTTGGTCGGATCCATGCCGATAGATTAGATGGTGTCGGATTGCACTTAAGTGTGAGAATGCGGCGGTCTGTGCAGCTTACTGCCAAGGAGTTCGATAGCGCGGGCGCGGCTTGCGCCCGGCTTGCCTTGCGGTGCAGCAGATAGGAGAGCGGGCGTCGGCCTGTGGGCCGGGCTGTTGGCTGCGCTGAAGCCCCGGAGCCGGGTCTTCACCCTTGCGGGCTGTCATAAAATCGCGCTCGAGCGGTTGGCGCTGTGGGCTCTGCGCCGCTATGCGCCGATCGTCGCTGCCGATGCGCCGGACGGCATTGTGATCGATACCACCGGCGCCGACCATCTGCATGGCGGCGAGGTTGCGATGCTGGCCCGGATGGTGGAGCGGCTTGGCGCAGCGGGTTTTGCTGCACGCGCCGCGGTCGCCGACACTTGGGGCGCAGCCCACGCAATGGCCCGCTTCAGCACACGGCAAAAGCCTGTGGTTCCATCCGGCGAGATTGCCCAAGCGATCCTGCCTTTGCCGATCGCTGCCCTCCGTCTTCCCGCCGTGACGATCGATAGCCTGCGACGGCTTGGCTTCGAGATAATTGCGGACCTCGCCGCTACGCCACGCGCGTTGCTCGCCTTGCGTTTTGGACCGGAACCCGGCCGCCGCCTCGACCAGGCGTTCAGAGCCGATCCGACCGCAGGAAATCGTCGAAGTGCGCCGCAATTTTGCCGAGCCGATCGGCGCGGCAGAAACAATTGCGCGCTATACCGGCAAGCTGGTCGCCGAACTGTGCGCCTCACTCGAGACGCGAGGGCTTAGCGCACGCCGGCTCGATCTTCTGTTCTTTCGCGTCGACAATCGCATCGAGGCGATCCGTGTCGGCCACGGCAACGCCGGTTCGCGATGTGAAGCGCCTGACCCTGTCAAACGGCGTCCAAAACTGACCCCCGATCGGCGTCCAATTTTGACCCCCCTTATGTAATGCGCGGCGGTCAGCGTTCGCCC
>NZ_JAMYKY010000054.1:0-14792 GCF_040317695.1 Mesorhizobium sp. M1403
CTCGTCGCCCCCCCGCCGAGGCACCCGCGCCGAGCTCAGCTAACGCGGTCCCGCCCGCCCCCCCCCGGCCTGCCGCGGGCGCGCTCTCACCCGCCCCCATCAGGGGGGTGTCTTGGCACCAGACATTGGCGGCGGGCGCAAGAGCCAATCGATGCGGCCTTCGATCCTGGCAGAACCCGGCAGCAGCCCGGCAATGGCAAGCGCCAGCGTGCTCTTGCCCGAACCGCTCTCGCCGATGATGGCAAAGCGCTCGCCGGCGGGAATGTCGAGGCTGACACTCTTTAGTGCCGTCACCTCGGAGCCATCGCGGCGATAGGTCACCGTCAGATTGCGGATCGAAAGCAGCGCCGTCACGACAGGCCCCTCCTCACCGCCGTCGTCTCGACGACGCCTTCGCCGGCGAGATACACACCTAGCACCGTGAGCACGAGTGCTATTCCCGGAACGATCGACAGGAACGGCGCGGTGCGCAGCACGGCACGGCCTTCGGCGATCATGCCGCCCCAGGTAACGCGGTTGGGGTCGCCGAGGCCGAGAAAGGACAATGCCGCTTCGGTGAGAATCGCCGCGGCGACGATCACCGACGACAATGCCAGTACCGGCGGCAATGCGTTGGGCAGCACCTCGCGAAAGGCGATCTCCAGCGGATGCATGCCGATGACGCGGGCGCCCGCTACAAAATCGCGCTCGCGGATCGACAGCACTTCGGCTCGCGCCACGCGTGCCGGTCCGGTCCAGGCGCCCAGTGCGATCGCCGCGACGACGACGCCGAGCGACGGCCCGACGATGCTGACGAAAGCCAAAGCCAGCAGAAAAGCTGGCACGGTCTGGAAAGCGTCGGTGATGCGCATCAGCACTTCGTCGATAAGGCCGCCGGCAAAGCCGGCCAGCGTGCCGATCACTGCGCCGACGGCAAGGGCGGCGGCGGCGGCCGCCAGGCCGACCGCCAGCGAGGTGCGGGCGCCGTGGAAAAGCTCGGCCAGCATGTCACGGCCGAGGCGGTCGGTGCCTAGTGGAAGCGACCAGTCCTGGAACGGCGGCAGCAATGCCGGCCCGGCAATGGCCTGCGGATCGCCGGGAAAGAACAAAGGTGCGGCAAGCGCCACGGCAAACAGCGCCGCCAGGATGACAATGCCGGCGATCGCTTCCGGCGTCCGGAGAAAACGGCGAAGCGGGTTCACGCGCCGGCCTCATTGGCTCCGACGCGCGGATCGAGGACGGCGTAGGCGATGTCGACGAGAAGGTTGATGATGACGACCAGAACGGCGCTGACGAGAATGATGCCGAGCAGCAACGGCGTGTCGCGTGCCGCCACCGCTTCCTGCGCCAATCGGCCAAGGCCTGGCACCGAAAAGACGCTTTCGATGACGACGCTGCCGCCCAGCATTTGCGCGGACTGCAGGCCAAGCATGGTGACCAGCGGCAACAGCGCGTTGCGGGCGACATGGGCGAGCACGACGCGACGGCGGGAAAGTCCCCTGGCGCGAGCGGCGAGGACAAAATCCTGCCGCCAGACCTCGGCCATGCCGGCGCGCGTCATGCGCAGATAGAGCGCGAGATAAATGAAGCCGAGCGCGGAGACCGGCAGGACGAGATGGCGGGCGATGTCGCCAGCGCGATCAAGGCCGGTCCTGGCCGAGGCGATGCTCTCGATGCCGCCGATCGGAAACCAGCGCAGGTCGACGGCAAAGACGATGATCAGCACCAGCCCGAGCCAGAAGCCCGGTATGGCATAGACCGCCAGCGAGCCGATAGACAGGAAGCGATCACGAACGCTGCCGGGTCTGGCGCCGGCATAGATGCCGAGCACCGAGCCGAGTCCGAAGGAGAGCGCGGTGGCGCTGCCCATCAACAGCAGCGTGTTGGGCAGGCGCTCGGTGATGACATCGCGGATCGGCCGCGAAAAGGTGACGGACTGGCCAAGGTCGAGATGCAGCAGCGCCCAAAGGTAATTGGCCAGCCGCGTCAGCTCAGATTGGTCGAGCCCCCAGCGGTGACGCAACAGCTCGATCATGCCGGCGTCGCCGCCGGTCGAGACGATGTAGGCATCGACCGCATCGCCGGGAGCGGCTTCGAGCAACAGGAAGGTGCCGATGACGACAATCAGCAACACGAAGATGCTGCCGACGAGGCGACGGCGAAGGAGGGTGAGGGCGCGGCTCATGGCGGCGCCGGGTGCTTGGCGCAGTGGCAATTAGGAGATGCGGTGTTTCTTCCCACCCCCCTCTGTCCTGCCGGACATCTCCCCCGCAAGGGGGGAGATCGGATGTCATTAGCGATTTCGCCAATCTTCAACGCAGCAGGCAAATAAGCCGACGTTGCGGCCAGCCAATCTCCCCCTTTGCGGGGGAGATGTCCGGCAGGACAGAGGGGGGTGTGAAGGAACTCGGTATTTGACCAAGTTTCCACACGGATTCCGGCGCGAATTTTCATCCGCCAGAATGTGTCACGATTCTAAATAGGTGTCCGCCCAGTTCGACACCGCCCAGCGCGGGGTGTTGGCGATGTTCTTGACCGTATCGCGGGCGACGCTGATGAAACTCCATTCGGCGACGTTGATCAGTGGCAGGTCGGCGGCAACTTTTCTCTGGAACTCCTTGTAGAGTTCGGTGCGGGCGGCGGTGTCAAGCGTCTCCGATGCCTTGGCGATCAGAGCGTCGAGATCGGCGTTCTTGTAGCCGCCCTGGTTGGAGAAAGGCACCCCGTCGGGAATGCCGCTCTGCACCAGGATGGTGGTCGAGATCGCCGGATCGCCGCGGAACACCGGCGGCCCGACCGCAAGGTCGAAGGCGTGGTCGGTGTAAACCGCCTTGATATGCGCGGCAGAGTCGTTGTTGACCAGCTGGGCGTCGATGCCGATGGCGGCGAGCGCCTGACGAAGATAGTCGCCGAACTGCTTGGTCTCGTTGAAATAGGGCGCCGGCAGCAGTTTCAGCGAAAAGCGCTTGCCATCATCGCCTCGGCTGTAGCGGGCCTCGTCGAGCAAGGCGTTGGCCTTGGCGACGTCGAAAGCATAGGTCGGCACGTCGGCGGTGTAGAATTGCGGGTCGTTTTTCGGCACCGGGCCGGTGGCGGTGGCGGCATAGCCGAGAAACACCGTCTTCACGACGAAATCCTTGTCGATAGCGTGAGCGATCGCCTGGCGCACTTTCAGGTCGGCCAGCTCCTTGCGGCGATGGTTGATCTCGACGACCAGTTGGTAAGTCAGCCCTTCGTATCCTTTGGTGATCACCTTGAGGCCGGGCACTTTGGAGATGCGGTCGAGATCGGCCAGGGGCACGGCGGAGAAGGCGGCGAGCTGGATCTCTTCGGCCTCGAGCGCGCTGGCCGCCGACGTGCGGTCCGGCAGCACCTGATAGATGATCTCATCGAGATAGGGCTCGTCCTTGCCCCAATAGTCGGTGTTCTTCTCCAGCCGGTAATATTCGCCGGGCTTGTATTCGGCAAATTTGAACGGTCCGGTGCCGACCGGGGCGTTGTTGGCCGGGTTGTCCTCGATCTTTCCGGTCTCGTAGATGTGCTTGGGCACCACGCTGCTCAGCGCCGGCAAGGCGTTGCGGATCAGCTGGAACGGGGTCGGCTTGGCGAATTTGAACACGGCGGTCGCCTCGTCCGGCGTGTCGACCGCCTCCAGATCCTTGAACACGGTGCGGCCGAGATTCTGCAGCGGTTTCCAGACCTGCAGCGCCGAGAAGGCGACATCGGCTGAGGTGAAGGGCTTCCCGTCATGCCATTTGACGTCCTCGCGCAGTTTGAACGTCACCGACAGGCCGTCGGCGGCGCCTTCCCAGCTGAGCGCCAGCCGTGGCTCGAGCCCGTCCTTGCCGCCGAAGGAGGCCTCGGCCAAGGTTTCCACGATCTTGCTCGAGATGAAGAAGACGCCGTTCGAGGCGACAATCGCCGGATTGAGATTGCGCGGCTCGGAATCAGCGGCGACAACCAGTCGTCCGCCCTTTTTCGGCGTCTGCGCCCAGCCGATCGTCGGCATGGCGGTGGAGGCCAGCAGCAATGCCGAACCCGCAAGCATCGTACGCCTGGAAATGGTGAACTCTGGCATGATCGAACTCCGTCCTCTCCGCGACCCGGCCGGGTGCGCCGTACCCCTCGGACGCTCGTGAGCATCCTGCAAAGCTGATTATGGCCCTTGTCCGGGGTTTCGCCAGAGACGGAATTGGCGCATCCTCACGTGGCTTTGAAATTTCCGTCCGCTGGACCAGTTACAGGGAAGCGGTCCAATGCGCTGATCTGGCCGGACCAGATTAGACCATGCCGGTAGCGGAATGAGCTTTTGGCGCCCGCTCGACCCATTCTGGCTGGACCAGACCGGGCAAAATGATGCAGATTTGAGGGGAGCCAAGGCTCTAAAACCAGAAAGGCCGGCGCCACGTGCGGTCGGTCATGGCACTTCAGGGAGAGAGACAATGAACGTTGCTCCGGGCAAGAATGTCGTCGGCAGCGTGCCGTTCGACCAGGCCAGGGTGGACGGGCTGATGGAGGAAGCCGGCATCGACGTGCTGCTCGCCACCTCCAAGCACAACACGCAATATCTGCTTGGCGGCTACAAGTTCATCTTCTTCGCCGCCATGGATGCGATCGGCCATAGCCGCTATCTGCCTGTCGTCGTCTACGAGAAAGGCGGGCCGGAGCATGCCGCCTATATCGGCAACCGCATGGAGGGCGGCGAGCACCAGAACCATCCGTTCTGGACGCCGACGCTGCATGCCGCCTGCTGGGGCACGCTCGATGCCGCCAACCTGGCGGTCGAGCATTTGCGGAAGATCGGCAAGGGCAATGCCCGCATTGGCATCGAGCCCGCCTTCCTGCCGTCCGACGCCTATATGCTGATCCGCAACGCGCTGCCGGACGCCAAGCTGATCGACGCCACGCACATGCTGGAGCGCATGCGAGCAATCAAAACCGAAGCCGAGCTGGAGAAGCTGCGCATTGCTTCGGAGCTGATCACCGATTCCATGCTGGCGACCATCGGCTGGGCACGCGAAGGCACAACCAAGAGCGAGATCATCGAACAGCTCAGGCGCGAGGAGACCAATCGCGGCGCGCATTTCGAATATTGCCTGTTGACGCTAGGCTCCAGTCACAACCGCGCGGCCTCGCCGCAAACGTGGAAGAAGGGCGAGGTGATGTCGATCGATTCCGGCGGCAACTACCACGGCTATATCGGCGACCTTTGCCGCATGGGCGTGCTGGGTGAGCCTGACGCCGAACTCGAGGATCTGCTGGCCGAGATCGAGACGGTGCAGCAGGCGGCCTTCTCCAAGGTAAAGGCGGGCACGCTGGGCGGTGACATGATTTCTCATGCCGAAGGCGTGCTGAAGAAATCCAAGGTTGCGGCCTATACCGATTTCTTCGCGCATGGCATGGGGCTGATCACGCACGAAGCGCCGTTCCTGATGACCAACCATCCGGTGACCTATGAAGGCACCTATGCCGCAAAGCCGCTGGAGAAGAACATGGTGCTTTCGGTCGAGACGACCATGCTCCACCCGACGCGCGGCTTCATCAAGCTGGAGGACACGGTGGCGGTGACCGGCGCCGGTTACATTATGTTCGGCGATCGGGGTAGGGGCTGGAACAGGGGCGGGGCTTAGGCGCCGTCTATCTCAATTCCCACCTGACGGCAGCAGCCTGAAATCCGGCAGGTCGCGCAGTGCCAATTCGGGCCCGGCCGGCGAATAGACGACGAAAAGCTGCATCGGCGCGTCGCCGGTATTGAGCGTCGAATGGAAGCGGCTTTCCGGCACATAGATGGTGCAACCGGGGCCGACCTTCTCGACGACCGGATTGCCCTTCTCGTCTTCGACCATCTGCTCGCCATTGCCTGAGATGACGAAAATGATCTCCTCGGCACCCGGATGGTTATGACGCGTATGGCCCTTGCCCGACGGCAGGTCGACGACACCACCGGAAAAGCGCTTCGCGCCGTTCACTTCGGGAGCGACCGTCAGCGACAGCCTGCCCCAGTCGAAGCCGAAGGCGCTGACGTCTTTTGGGTATACGAACACCTTGCTGTTGTCGGTCATCGTCTCACCCCTTCTTCTACGCAGCGCCGAACGTGACGGCCTTGAAATCCGCCGTTTGCCTGGCGATCGAAGCTTCCGCCGGCAGCCGTTCCATCGAACTCGCGCCGTAGAAACCGTGCAGGCCCTTGCAGCGCTCGAGAATATATTTGGCGTCGTCCGGCATCGAGATCGGCCCGCCATGGCAAAGCAGGATGATATCCTCGCGCACTGAGCGTGCCGCTTCGGCAATGGCGTCGATCTTCTTCACACAGTCGTCCAGCGATTTAGCCGAGGTCGCACCGATCGAACCGCCGGTGGTCACCCCCATATGGGCGACGACGATGTCGGCGCCGGCTTGTGTCATGGCGCGAGCCTCGTCTGGATTGAAGACGTAGGGCGTGGTCAACAGGTCGAGTTTGTGAGCCTCGGCGATCATGTCGACCTCGAGCCCGAAGCCCATGCCGGTTTCTTCAAAACTCTGCCGCATCTGGCCGTCGAACAGGCCGATGGTCGGAAAGTTCTGCACACCGGAAAAGCCCATCGTCTTCAACTCGGCCAAAAGCAGCGGCATGATGACGAAGGGATCGGTGCCGTTGACGCCGGCCAGCACCGGCGTCTTCTTCACTACCGGCAGCACTTCGTAGGCCATCTCCTTGACGATCTCGTTGGCGTTGCCATAGGCGAGCAGGCCGGCGGCCGAGCCGCGCCCGGCCATGCGGTAGCGGCCGGAATTGTAGATGATGATCAGGTCGATGCCGCCAGCTTCCTCTGCCTTGGCCGACAGGCCGGTGCCGGCACCGCCGCCGACGATCGGAACGCCGTCCGCGATCATCTTGCCGAATTTCTCCAGGATTTTCTTGCGCGGTATGGCGGCCATATCTTGGTGTCTCACTGTCTGGCGATGTCGAGGAAGGCCGTTGTGGCGGCCCAGGCGAATTCGGGGTCGTTGATATGCAGCGGCAGGCGCAGAACGCGCCGCGTTTTGGCGGGTTTGATGGTGCGCTCGATCGCCTCGAACAAAGCTGCATCGGCTTCAGGGTCGAAGAAGGCGCCGCCTTCGATGTCGAGCGCCGACACGCCTTTCTCCGGAATGAGGAAACGAACCGGACCCTGGCAGAGGCTCAGCCTTGTACCGATCCATTCGCCGATCATTCTGCTTTCGTCGGCGGTGGTGCGCATCAGTGTGACGTTTGGATTGTGCTCATAGAATAGCCGGCCGCGATAGCGTTCCGGAATTGTTGGCGGCGCCCAGAAATTGACCATGTCGAGCGCGCCGACCGAGCCGACATAAGGCAGCCCGGTGCGGGCGATGGCACCAAAGCGATCGTCCGTCGCCGGCAGCACGCCGCCAAACAGCAAGTCGCAGACTTCGGTCGTTGTGATGTCGATGACGCCGGACAACAGGCCGCTGTCGGCCAATTTTTCCATGGTGCGGCCGCCGGTGCCGGTGGCGTGGAAGACCATACAGTCATAGGTGGAACGAAGCTCATCGGCGATCGCGGTCACGCATGGCGTGGTGACGCCGAACATGGTGAGGCCGAGCGACGGTTTGCCGTCGGGCGGCGGCGCCGGATTTGCCGCCATGGCTGATATCGCCTGGGCGGCATTGTGCAGCACGACACGGGAAAGCCGGTTGAGGCCGGCCATGTCGGTCACCGACGGCATCATGACGATGTCGGAGACGTCGACATAAGGCGCGGTGTCGCCGGAGGCCAAGGTCGAAACCATGATCTTGGGCAGGCCGAGCGGCAGCGTGCGCATGCCTGTGGTGATGATCGAGGTGCCGCCGCCACCGCCGATACCGATAATCCCGGCAATATCGCTACGCGATTGAACAAATCGGGCAAAGGCGGCAGCCATCGCCGCCACTGCGGTGCCGTGGTCGTCGACGCCGAGCACGGCATTGCGACCCTCTGAATGGTGGCTGGCGACCTCGTCTGCCGAAACATCGACCGGCACGGTCGCGCCGCGTGTTCCGATGTCGACACGGGCAATCGAAGCGCCGGTTGCGGCGACCGCATCGGCCAGAAAAGCGAGTTCCTCGCCCTTGGTGTCGGCGGTGCCCACCACATAGATGCGCTTCATCGCGTTTCCCCGGTCCTGGGCGTGTTCGACGCTGCCGCCCCTTTGCCCGGCCATTCGACGGCGCGAAGGGCCATTGCAATTTTTTGAGACGCGCGTATCGTATTGACATGAATGTCTCACGTCAACAAGCGGCAACGGACGACGATGCCGGCCAGGGGCCGAACCCGCGGGTAGAGCGCGGGGCCCGCGCGCGCACCAGGCGGCTGATGCTGGAGACGGCGACAAAGCTGATGCAGGCGGGCGCCACGCCGTCGGTCAGCGAGGTGGCGGAGGCGGCGGAAGTCTCACGCGCCACCGCCTATCGGTATTTTCCGAGCCAGGCGGCGCTGGTGCAGGCGGTGGTCGATGAGGGGCTCGGACCGATCCTTACCTGGAAATCGAGCTCTGCCGATCCCGAGCGCCGGGTGGCCGAGCTGTTCGAGACCGCCATGCCGCGCATCGAGGCCTTCGAAGCGACGTTCAAGGCGGCGCTGAAACTGTCGCTCGACCAGTGGGCGCAGCGACAGGCAGGCACGTTTGACGGCGAACCGGCGTTCACGCGCGGCCATCGCGTCGATCTTTTGAAAGATGCGATTGCGCCACTCAAAGGCCGGTTGCCGCCGCGCGAATTCAAGCGGCTCGCGCAGGCGCTGTCATTGATCTTCGGTGTTGAGATGCTGATCGTACTGAAGGATATATGGGGATTGGACAGCCGCAGTATGATGTCGGTCGCGCAATGGGCCGCCAGCGCGCTGGTACGCGCAGCTGTGACGGAATCGATGATTGAAGGAGATGGGATCGCACCGATGACAGCCGCTAGATGACGCCAATCTGGTTCGACCAGATTTGCACCCTGCCTACTTATACTATTGGCGATGCAGCGGCCGAGGCAAGGCCCCTATGTATCAAGGAGTAGGAAAATTCAGGGAAAACAGGCAGATATCGCAGAAACCAACTTGTCTGCGTGTCCGCCACCGTCCAAGAAAGGGCTTGACGTTCGTCTGAAATTGGTAATACCAGATCAGGACAAATAAAGCGGATCAAAGGGTGAAGGCTAATATCCGTTTCGGTCGAACGAGGAGGCTCAAAAACCGGAACGGTGCCGTCACGGGAGGACTACCAGGGCCGGCCTCGCCGCCGGCTCGCATGACGCGGTAGAATGCGCACAAGGGAGGAAATCATTATGCGCAAGACAATGACCAGCTTGCTTGCTGGTATCGGCTTAGTGCTAGCCTGCGGAACGTCCGTCTACGCGCAGGAAAAGGAACTTACAATCTTCTGGGCGGAATGGGATCCGGCCAATTACCTGCAGGAACTCGGCAACGAGTACGAGAAGGAAACCGGCGTCAAAATCACGGTGGAAACCACACCGTGGCCCGACTTCCAGACCAAGGCCTTCACCGAGTTCAACGCCCATGGCGATGCCTATGATATGGTCGTCGGCGACTCGCAATGGCTCGGTGCCGGCTCGACTGGTGGCCACTATGTCGACCTGACCGACTTCTTCAACAAGCACAAGGTCGGCGACGTGATGGCACCGGCGACGGTGAAGTACTACGCCGAATATCCGGGCGGCAGCAGCAAGTACTGGGCCATTCCGCTTGAAGGCGACGCCGTCGGCTGGTCCTACCGCAAGGACTGGTTCGAGGATCCGAAGGAAAAGGAAGCCTTCAAGGCCAAGTATGGCTACGATCTCGACGTGCCGAAGGATTTCAAGGCGCTGCGCGACATCGCCGAGTTCTTCTACCGGCCGGACCAGAAAAAATACGGCATCGCCATCTACACCGACAATTCGTATGACGCGATGGCGATGGGCTTCGAAAACGCGCTGTTTTCCTTTGGCGGCGAGCTGGGTGATTATAAGACCTACAAGGTCGACGGCTTCATCAACTCCGACAAGGCGATCGCGGCGCTCGACGCCTACAAGGAACTCTACAAGTTCACGCCTCCGGGCTGGGCCAAGTCGTTCTTCGTCGAGGACAACCAGGCGATCACTGAAAACCTGGCCGCGATGAGCATGAACTACTTCGCGTTCTTCCCCTCGCTGATCAACGAGGCGTCGAACCCGAATGCCAAGAACACCGGTTTCTTCGCCAATCCTCCCGGCCCGAACGGCGACCAGTTCGCCGCACTCGGCGGTCAGGGCATCTCCATCGTTTCATACTCGCAGAAGCAGGGAGAGGCGACGAAGTTCCTGGAATGGTTCATCAAGGACGAGACCCAGAAGAAATGGGCAGCGCTTGGCGGCTACACCTGCAGTGCCGCCGTGCTCAAGTCGCCCGAATTCCAGAACGCCACGCCCTACAACAAGGCGTTCTACGAGACCATGTTCAAGGTCAAGGACTTCTGGGCGGTTCCGGAATATGCCGAACTGCTGCAGCAGCTCAACCAGCGCATCTATCCCTACATGATCGGCGGCGAAGGCACCGCCAAGGAGACGCTGGACGCACTGGCAGCCGACTGGAACGCGACCTTCAAGAAATACGGCCGCGGCCAATAAGTATGAGTTTCACGGAGGGGGCGTTCGTGCCTCCTCCGTTTCTTTTTCTGATTTTTGAACCGGGAGCAGGGTCTTGGCGACCACGATGATCACCACGCTGGACACGACCTCGCGGGCCGCCGCTCGCGGTCTAAGCGACATTTCGATCCGCAATCTCTTCATCATCCCGACGATCCTGTTTCTGATCGTCTTCAACATCTTCCCGCTGATCTATTCGCTGGGCTATTCGTTCACCGATTTCCGCGCCTCGACCAGCGCGGCGGCGAATTTCGTCGGGCTGCAAAACTATCGCGACCTGCTCAGCGATCCCTATGTCTGGTCCAACTTCGCCATCACCGCAAAATACGTCATCATCTCGGTCGCCGGCCAGCTGCTCGTCGGCTTCGGCGTGGCCATGCTGCTCAACCGCGACATTCCGCTCAAGGGCCTGCTGACGACGCTCCTGTTGTTGCCGATGATGCTGTCTATGGCCGTCGTCGGCCTGTTCTGGAAACTGCTCTACGATCCGTCCTTCGGCATCATCAATTATGCGCTGGGCCTCGGCACCTTCGAATGGCTGTCGGATCCGAAAATGGCGCTCTATGCGGTCGCGCTGACCGATATCTGGATGTGGTCGCCCTTCGTCATGCTGTTGTCGCTGGCCGGCCTGTCGGCCGTGCCCAAGCATCTCTACGAGGCCGCCGCGATCGACAGGGCCGGGCCGTTCTACACCTTCTTCCGCATCACGCTGCCGCTGGTCGCGCCGATCCTGATGATCGCGGTCATCTTCCGCACCATGGAAGCGTTCAAGACCTTCGACCTCGCCTATATCCTGACCAGCCAGCCGACGGCCGAGCTGATCTCGATCCGGCTCTACAAGATGGCGTTCCAGGAATGGCAGACCGGGCGCTCCTGCGCGCTCGCCTACATCGTGCTGATCATGGTGCTGGCGATCACCAACATCTATGTCAAATACCTCAACAAGGTGAAGGAGCGCTGAGATGGCCGCAGTCCGCACTTCTTCCGAAATCACCTTCAACCGGGTCGCCATCGTCGCCGTCCTGCTGGTGACGATCATCTTCCTGGCGCCGATCTACTGGATAGCCTCGACGGCGTTCAAGCCGCGCAACCTCGCCACCACCATTCCGCCGACGGTGGTTTTCCAGCCGGAGATATCGCCCTTCGTCAAGTTGTTCACCAAGCGTTCGCAGCTGCGCAGCCCGCCATCACCGGAGGAGTACGCGGCTGCGCCGTGGTGGGAGCGCGTCGTCTTCAATGGCGGCGAAAAGATCGTGCGCGACGGCAAGGGCCAGGTGCAGTGGTCGGGCTATCCGAGCCGTTTCATGAACTCGCTGATCGTTGCCATAACCTCGACCGTCCTGGCCGTCGGCATGGGCACCTTCACCGCCTATGGGTTCTCGCGCTTCAAGGTGAAAGGCGAGGCGGACCTGCTGTTCTTCATCCTGTCGACGCGCATGCTGCCGCCGGTGGTCGTCGCCATTCCGATGTTCCTGATGTACCGGGCGGTCGGCCTCAACGATTCCCATGTCGGCCTGATCATCCTTTACACCGCCTTCAACCTGTCCTTCTCGGTGTGGCTGATGAAAGGCTTCATGGACGAGATCCCCAAGGAGTATGAGGAGGCGGCCCTCGTCGACGGCTATACGCGCATGGAGGCCTTCTTCAAGATCGTGCTGCCCGAGGCCGCCACCGGCATCGCCGCCACCGCCGTGTTCTGCTTTATCACGGCGTGGAACGAATATGCCTTCGCACTGATCATGACCAGCCGCCGTGCCCAGACGGCGCCGCCTTTCATTCCCAGCCAGGTCGGCGCCGGCCTGCCGGACTGGACGGTGATTGCCGCCGGAACCTTCCTGTTCCTGCTGCCGGTTGCGATCTTCACCTTCCTGCTCCGCAACCACCTCTTGCGCGGCATGTCCTTCGGAGCGATCCGCAAATGAGTTTTCGCGACATCAATCAGAAATATCTTGAACCGGGCAGCCAGGTGCTGATGGTGCTCGGCATCATCGCGCTCTGCCAGCCATGGCACATGCTGCTGCACAGCTACGGCGTGACCATCATCCTGATCGGCCTGATCGGCTTCAACATCACCTCCAAGATCGCGCCGGAGGAGAAGGCCGGCACCGGGCAAGGGGCAAACCCGGGGGCACAGCATTGACCCAGATCGAGCTTCGCGGCGTCCAGAAATATTTCGGCGCCGTCCAGGTCATCAAGGACCTCAACCTGAAGATCGACGATAACGAGTTCATCGTGCTGCTCGGCCAGTCGGGCTGCGGCAAGACGACGACGCTCAGGGCCGTTGCCGGACTGGAGACGATCGACGGCGGCGACATCCTCATCGACGGCAAGCCGGTCCAGCACCTCAAGGCCGCCGACCGCGACATCGCCATGGTCTTCCAATCGTTCTCGCTCTATCCGCATATGAGCGTCTACGAGAACATCGCCTTTCCACTGAGGGCGACGCGCAAGAGCAAGGCCGAGATCGACAGCGAGGTGCGCTCGGTCGCCAAGACGCTGCAGATCAGCGATCTCCTCGCCAAGAAACCATCCGCCCTGTCGGGCGGCGACATGCAGCGCGTCGCGATCGGCCGAGCCTTGGTGCGGCGGCCGAAGGCGATGCTGATGGACGAGCCGATCGGCGCGCTCGATGCCAAGCTGCGCGAGGAGATGAGGGCCGAGATCAAGCGGCTGCACATCAAGCAGGGCTCGACCAGCATCTACGTCACTCACGACCAGATCGAGGCGATGAGCCTCGCCGACCGCATCGTCATCATGCATGAGGGCGTACTGCAGCAGGTCGGCTCGCCGGACGAGGTCTATTCGCATCCGGCGAATCTTTTCGTCGCGCAGTTTGTCGGCAGCCCGGTGATGAACGTCGCCGACGCTTCGGTGACCGAGAAAGCCTCGTCGGCCTCGGTCACGGTCGGCGATGCGGCCGCCGGCTTCGAATTCCCGCGCACCTTGCTGTCGAAGCTCAACGGCCATGCCGGCGGCCAGCTCGCGCTCGGCATCCGGCCGGAAGGCGTTCTCGTTCGCCGCGAAGCCGCCGAGGGGTTCTTGCCGGTGGAGACGCAGATCGTTGAGCCGCTCGGCTCCTTCGATATCGTCGACCTCAAGGTAGGCTCCAAGATGCTGCGTGCACGCACCAAGAGCGGCTTCATCGGCGGCCCCGGCGAAAGGGTCTTCGTCAGAATCGATCCCAGCCAGGCGCATTTCTTCGACACGGCGAGCGGCAAATCGCTGGGAGTGAGACTCTGATGGCCCACATCCAGCTCAAGAACATTTCGAAGAAATTCGGCAACCACACCGCTTTGACCGGGCTCGACCTCGACATCGCCGACGGCGAGTTCTTCGTCCTGCTCGGCGAGACCGGCGCCGGCAAGACGACGACGCTGCGCATGATTGCCGGCCTGGAAAAACCGAGCGAAGGCCAGGTCTTTATCGACGGCGTCGATGTCGCCGATTGGGGCGCGGCCGAGCGCGACGTGGCGCTGGTGCTGCAGCAATATTCGCTCTATCCGCGTTATACGGTGCGCGAAAACCTCGAATTTCCGCTGAAGCCGAAGATCCGCCGGTTGCCCGATGCCGAGATCAAGGATCGTGTCGACCGCGCTGCCAGGACACTGCGGATCGAGCATCTGCTCGACCGCAAGACCGACCGGCTTTCAGGCGGCGAGATGCAGCGCGTCTCGATCGGCCGCGCCATCGTGCGCAAGCCGCGGGTATTCCTGATGGACGAGCCGTTGTCGGCGCTCGACGCCAAATTGCGCGAGGCGCTGCGCACCGAATTGAAGAACCTGCAGATGCAGCTCGGCGCCACCTTCCTGTTCGTGACGCACGATCAGATCGAGGCGATGTCGATGGGTGACAAGGTCGGCGTGCTCAACCATGGCCGCATCGTCCAGACCGGCACCCCGTACGAGATTTACAACAATCCGCGCGACACCTACGTGGCGAGCTTCGTCGGCTCGCCGCCGATGAATCTCATCGACGGCAAGCTTGTTAACGGGCGTGCGGTGATGGCACCGCTGAATTTCGAATTGCCGTTTGCGGGGGGTGCCAAGACTTCGGGGGGTGCCAAGACGGGCGCGGGGGCCGCCCGGGGCCCCCGCGGGGTAGGGTTTAGTGAACACGGCGGGGTTATAGAGACCCCCCCCCCCCGCGCGGCGCGGGGGGAGGGCCCGAGGGACACAAGGGGGGGTGTTTTT
>NZ_JAMYKY010000055.1:0-12877 GCF_040317695.1 Mesorhizobium sp. M1403
GGCGGAGCGTGGATACGAGGTTCGCTTCGAGACCCCGCCCGGCGAGCAGGCGCAGGTCGACTTCGCCCAGTTCAATGTCGTCTTTGCCGATGAGCCGACCACGCCGAGAATCGTCTGGCTATTCTCCATGGTGCTTGGCTTCAGTCGCCTTATCTGGGCACGCTTCGTCGTCCACCAGGATCTGCCGACTGTCTTGCGCTGCCATGCTGGGGCTTTCGAGGCGCTGGGCGGCGCTCCTCGCGAAGTGCTTTACGACCGTGTGAAGACGGCTGTGATCGGCGAAGGCGATACCGGCGGCATCGTCTACAACCGTGCCCTCGTCGATCTTGCCCGCCACTATGGTTTCCATCCCAAGGCCTGCCGGCCTTACCGCGCCAAAACAAAAGGCAAGGTCGAGCGGCCGTTCCGCTACATTCGCGAGGACTTCTTCCTGGCCCGGTCCTTTCGCAACCTCGAAGACCTGAACGCCCAGTTGCGCCACTGGCTGGACACGGTCGCAAACCCGAGGGCTCACGCCACCACAAGGCGTGTCGTCAACGAAGCTTTCGCCGAGGAGCGGGCAGCGCTGCGGCCGCTGGCTTTGGCTCCGTTCCGATCGGTCCTGAAGCTCGAGCGACGCATCAGCCGGGAGGACATGGTCAGCGTCGGTGGCAATTTCTACAGCGTGCCCGACGCCACCAGGCGCCGTGTCGTCGAGGTGCACACGCTGGCCGAAGAGGTTCGCATCTTCGAGGACGGCGCGCTGATTGCCGCCCATCCCATTCTCGAAGGCCGGCATCAGCGTCATGTCGAGCCGGGTCATCGCAACATCCACATCCACAAGCGCCGACAAAGACTGAGGAACGACGAGCTCATCCTTCATGGCTCAGGCGACAGGGTCGCTCAGCGCCCGTTGGCCTTCTACGATGCCGTCGCCCGGGTGATGGCGAAGGAGCAGCGTCCATGACGAACGCGCTCGATACCACGCCATCCACGATCGACCGAATCCGCCACGACCTCGTCGGCCTGAAGATGCCGCGTGCGCTCGAAGCGCTCGATCATGTCGTACGCCGGCTCGAGCAGGGCGAGATCGCCGCCCTCGAAGCTATGGACATCCTCCTTTCGGAAGAGTTGACCCTCCGCGAGAACAGCCGGATCAAGACGGCACTGCGCATGGGGCGTCTGGCCACGATCAAGACGCTCGCCGGCTTCGACTTCTCTTTCCAGCCCTCGCTCGACCGCGATCGAATCTTCACGCTCGCCCAACTCGGCTTCGTCGCCCGCTGCGAGGTCGTCCACTTCCTCGGCCCGACCGATCCCACGACATAATGCACACCTCGCTATGTTATTGAAAAAGCTGGATCTGCTGATCCTGTGATTGTGATAATGGACTGTGTCCGCTCCTGCCGGAATGGTGCTGGATATCGAGTTGCTCGATATCTTCATGACGGATGATCCAGGGCGTACCCTTGCAATACTGCTCGGCCTTCAGATCGCCGGCGCGGATCATGCGCAGCACGGTCATTGGCCGCAGGCCGAGCTTCGCAGCCGTTTCCTGCAATGTATACTCGCCGCGCTCCGACCGTTCGTCCTTTTTGTAGACGGCGATGTCGTGCTGGTTGCGGAAAGTGCAGACACGGGACTGCGTCCATCCGTTCAGACGACCCGTGGTTTTGCCGAGCCGGTTGAGAAGCGATGCGATCGCTCTATCCGGCAATTGGCGTGCCAGGGCACGGATCAGGTCCTCGATGTCCGGCGGGGCGCCCCAACGGTGATGGCCTGCCTTGTTCTTCCTGACCGAAAGCGCGGTATGGTCGCCGCCCTGCCAATGCACCAGCATTTTGATGTGGTCGTCTTCGATGGCGACGACAATCTCGCGGATCACGGCACGGATGATCCGCTTGCGCGTGGTGGCGGTGGCGTTGGCATGATGCCATGCCAGTTCGAGATCGGCGCCCATGCGCAGCAGGCTCCGCCATTCCTCTTCTCCCAGAGCCTCAGGCTTGTGGCGGTCGAGCGCGTCAAGCTCGTCCTGACGCTCGCGGACGGCTACGAGCGCGGCATTCCAGCGTCGCTCCAGTTCGCCTGCTACAAGCCGGTTGTCCGGGTCGACGGCGTCATACTGGCGGCGTGCATGGGCGGCTTCATAACGTGCCTGCTCGAGTGCGAGCTCCACATGGCGCCGCTTCTCTCCAGCCTGCACGGTGGAGGTCTCGATGGCCTTGATCGCCGCTTCCATGCCGAGCGGTTGAAGGCGTTGAAGAACCTCCGCGCTGACCGCCTGATCGACCCGCAACGATCCGAAGCCGATGCACGGGTCGGTTCCGTGGTTGACCTGCGCTCCGCGGCAATGATAGCGCCCCGTATTGCCGTTGCTGCCGGAATAGGAGACATGCAGCTTGCGGCCGCAATGGCCGCAGCGCAAGAGACCGCCGAGCAGCAACTCGCCCCGGCGAAGAGCACCGCGCGGCACCAGGCCTTTGCTTGTGGCATTGTCCGTGATCAGGCGCTGATTCCTCTCAAAATCGTGCCAGCTCAGGTAACCTTCGTGATGGTCGATGAGCAAGACCTCCCAGTCGGCGCGATCGCGCCTGATCCCACGCAAAATCCGTTTGCGTCCGGCCTCTATGGTGACTTTGCTGCAGGTTCGCCCGAACGCATAGGCGCCGGCGTAGATCGGGTTGGTGAGAATGTGGTGCACCGTATTGTAGACGGGCAGCTTCCAGACGATCGCCCTGTCCGCCGCGCGCGTGTAATTTACGGCAGGGAGCATAATGCCCTCGCGGCGCAACCACAGATGCACCTGCCGGATGCTCTGCAGTTCGTCGAAACGCCGGAATACAAGATCGATCGCCTCGCGGATCCGCAGGTCCGGGTCTTTCTCGACCCGGTTCCGGCCCGACTTGACGTAACCGATCGCCCCGTCAGGAAAAGTTCGCCCCGTCGTGCCTTCTGCTTCAGGGCTTCGATCGAGCGGGCCCGCAGGATCGAAAGCTCCAGTTCGCTCATCGTGCCCTTCATGCCGAGCAGCAGCCTGTCGTTGGGATGACGCGGTTCGTAGATGCCGTCCTCATCGATGATGAGCGTTCCGACAAGGCCGCAAAACTCGATGAGCGTATGCCAGTCCCGGCCATTGCGGGCCAGCCGGGAGGCTTCAATGGCGAGGACCGCACCAACCCGACCTTCGCAGATCGCCGCCAGAAGCTTCTCAAAGCCCGGACGGCTGATGCCAGACCCTGAACGACCGAGATCTTCATCGATGACGATGGCGTCTTTCCAGCCAAGGGACCGCGCTCGCTCGGCAAGGCCATATTGGCGTCGCCGGCTCTCGGGATTGTTGACGAGTTGATCGGCCGTCGACTGCCGGACATAGACATAGGCACCGCGCGAGATGTTCAGCGGTGATCTTCATGATCTGCCTCCCGTCCCGTCTGGCTCACCACCGCTTCCCTCAGCAAGGTCTCGATCAGCGGGAGGGTGCGTTCCCGGACTTCGCCTGGAAGACTCGATGGCGGAGCCTTCTTGGAAAACAGGTCTGGCTGGTCGGTTCGGCATTGCCTGCGCTGCATGGTCGTCTCCTGGCTGGCGTGAGTCGCTCTGCAGAAAACGTAGACATGCATCGACCTCGCGGCGCAGGTCGCGCAGGCATGAAAGGGAAAACGGGGCGCCTCGCGAACCGCCATCGTCAGAGCGATCTCTTCCGTCATCCAGATCGGAATCAGCGCCAGGCTGCCATCCGGTTGTCGCCCGACATAGGCCGGCTCACCGCAATAACGCTGACGGCCTGTGACGAAAATCTCCCCGCCCGAACGTGGATGAAAGGCGTAACGGACAATCTTCTTTGCCTCGCCATCCTGATAACGGGCATTATGAGCCCAGTCCGACCGGCACGGGCAAGAGCCATCTGGCCATTGCGCTTGCCGTCGAGGCTGTGAAGGCTGGAAAGAGCGTCTATTTCTGCACGCTCGCCGAACTCATCGCCGCGCTGGCAAGGGCCGAACGCGAAGGCCGCCTGCAGGAACGCATCCGCTTCTTCTGCCGGCCTGCTCTGCTCGTTGTCGACGAGATCGGCTACCTCCCGTCATCCACGGTGGCGGCAATCTGTTCTTCCAGCTCGTCAACGCCCGCTATGAGAAGGGCGCAATGATTCTAACCTCAAACCGCGGCTTTGCCGAATGGGGCGAGGTCTTCGGCGATCCTGTCGTCGCAACCGCACTTCTCGATCGCCTGCTTCATCATGCGGTCGTCGTCCAGATCGAAGGATCGAGCTATCGGCTCCGACAACACGCCGAGCTCATGCCCGAACACCTGCGATCAAAAGCCTCCATCACGCCGCCGACGCTCAACGCACGACCGCGCGGCCGGCCGCCGAAAAATGGACACCCTTCCGCGACAGCCTGAGCGGCGAAACTGGGGAATTTACTTCGGCACTTTTGGGGAAAATTCGAGCGGCATTGACAGCTCTTATACGTTTCAGTGAATACCTGCGTGAAAACAAGAAGCCGGGGATTGCGGCTCGGCTTCACGAGGAGTCGCTGGATGAAGATGCCAAGCGCTATAACACCTCCAGTGGGATCAGTGCACTAGCTCATCTCCGGAGGTTCCCGCCGTACGCCGCACTCAGGCGCGAAATTGCCCTTGCTGCTCGTCCGGAAGACGCAGTCGGCATGGAGGCTCGTGCCATTGGGGACGCCGCTGCGCAGCATAGCGGGCCGCAGAAGGCATTCGGTCGGCCAGAGAAGCTCCTTGGGGAAGCTAATGAAGACGACGCTGTTCTGCCATCGTCTTTCGTGCCAACTGGGCACCACCACCAAGCCTCGGATCCCGCAGAGTCCTTTCGTCCCCTGAGCGGGCGCTACCGCGACCAGGGCGCGCCGGACGAGCGGATCGCTGCACTGGACAGGAGCAACCTGCTACCAAGCGAGGAGGTGCCACTGAGGCCACCGGAATTCGCTCCGCCCAGCTTGCGGGCGGGGAATTCCGCCTCGCCAGAGCTCTTTCCACGAGCCGACCCCAGCGGGCGGGTGCTCGGCGCATTGCAATTGCTAGGCGACCAACATATCCAGAGGGATTACGAGCTCCTGGAGCACGAGTTGCAGGGGAACAATCCAGATCTCGCCGCCCGGACGCGGTTCGTGGATCCCCTCGTAGCCCATTCTCATCTGCGCTTGGGCTCCGAGAGCGTCACGCTAAGCGCATTCCAGCGCATCGTCCATAATCAGAACGGTAACGACACAGCCGACTTCCTGTTCGTGCCAGTGAACGATGCCCATGCTACGCATCCTGAGCTCCGCGGCACCCATTGGTCGCTGCTGTCGTTGATCGCAGCGACCGGGAACGGCCGGTTGCCTATCATTATGACTCCGTCGGGGGATACAATGACACGCTTGCAAAAGACCTCGCAAAAGGCTGGGCGCCAGCCTGGACACCAGCTCGATCCGCATCGCCCAGCAGAGCAACAAGTGGGATTGCGGAGTCTACGTGGTGGACGGCACGCGGGCGCTGGTTAGCCGATTGCAAAGATGGCAGCCAGACCTGCCAGACGTGAACCTCTACAACCTCGTCGTCAATCGGCAGGCACTACAAACCCGACTCATGGGTCACGATACATCTGGGACGGCAAATAATCTCACGAACTTTGAACTCATGGACCGACACGCCCGAGACGCGGTTAAGGAAAGCCCCGTTGGGACGTTTCACGACCAAGGCGCAGACGCACCCGTTACCCAGGGCGGGGCTGCGCGCGCCCTTTTGAAGGGATATTGCCACTTCAGCGACGCGCAGAAATCGCAATTATCAGTCGAACACTTGCAGAGTATCAGCACGCTTCCCGGTGACGAGCCGCTTGCTCCGTCTGAACTGCGCCACGCGGCACCGGCGTCGGTTTCAGATTTGGACAGGAGGATCGAAGAGACCGCGGCACAAGCTCATGGCTACGCAGGAGAGCAGGGACCCATCTCTCGAGCTCAACAAGTCGCGCCAGCGCCGTTTGAACGGCACTTGGGCAAGACGCGCGAGGCCCAGGACGGACTGACGAGTACACTTGACAGGAGCAACCTCGTGAACAGCGGGGGCGTCATCATAAACAATGAACATTACACAGCGCTGTTGATACCGGCGAAGAGGCAGAGGACTGATAATCCGCAAAGCCTCGCCATGGGGCGGCAACTGAGCGAAGCAACCACGACGTCCATCAGCCAAGCCTCCGATCAAGCCCGAGCGGACCTAATGGCTTCCTTCAGAAGCAGGGAGCGCTCCGACGCGGGGCGTTGAGCTCCATGGCTGGGGTCAAGCAGAACAGCTCTCTTGACGACAGAGGCGCTGATGCGATCTCCGGACCGGTAGCTCTCGCCGTAATTGATCAGGCTGGCACTGTTGGAAGGCTTGATCAGCCTCGTCAGCCAATCTCCAGCATAGCTCCTGTCAGGCGGCCAAGGTTCCGTAGCTAACGTCTACGTCAGCGTTGAAAAAGGGCTCTGACGCATTGGTTCTGTCGCAAACTTTTCGGAAAGGTCATTTGCTGCATGACGCTTGCTCTTTTTTCCGGGAGTTTGTCATGTTCAAAGGCCGCCATTTTGATCGATCCGGATCCTGCTGTGCGTTCGCTGGTATCTTGCCTACAATCTCAGCCTGCGCGATCTGGAAGAGATGATGGCCGAGCGCGGCATTCACGTCGACCATTCCACTGTCCACCGCTGGGTCGTGCATTTTTCGCCTCTGCTGCTTGAACGCTTCAACCGGCGCAAGCGCAGCGTCACTGGAAAATGGCACATGGACGAAACCTACATCAAGGTTCGAGGCCAATGGATGTATCTCTATCGTGCTATCGACAGCCTCGGCGATACGGTCGAATTCTTTTTCAGCGAAAACCGTGACCTGCCGGCGGCCAAAAGCTTCTTACGGAAGGCCCTGCAGCGCCATGGCAGGCCGGAACGTATCGCCATCGACGGCAGCCAGACCAATCACGGAGGCCATCCGATCTTGCGATCTTGAAAATCGGCTGCGGGATCGATCGCAACGAGCACTAGCCAATCAGCATCCGCAAGAGCCAGTATTTCAACAACCGCATCGAACAGGATCATAGGCGCATCAAGCGCCGCGTCCGGTCCATGCTCGGCTTCAAGTCAACCACAACCGCCGAAATTATCCTCTCGGGCATCGAGATGGTTCATATGATGCGCAAACGACAGGCCAGGTTTGCCTACAATCCCACGCCCTCCATTGCCAAGCAGTTCGAAATGCTCGCCGCATGAGCGCCGCGTGACGCTCAACCTGCCCTTGCGACCTCAGCTGGAGTTTGCGACGGAACCAACGCACAGTAGGATCACGGATCGATCAAAATGGCGGCCTTTGAACATGACAAACTCCCGGAAAAAAGAGCAAGCGTCATGCAGCAAATGACCTTTCCGAAAAGTTTGCGACAGAACCATATAACTGGACTGATCTATGTATTCAGCAGAGTAGGACTACACGATGCCGATCGTCTGCCGCTTGATCTCGCACTCCGGCGCAAGGCTCCTCAGGCCTCTCTCCAACATATCCCCCGCCTCCTCAAGCGCCTCCTCGGGCATGGTCCCCAAGCTTTCCAAAATGAACCACATGCGGCCGCCAATCGCGTCCAGCCGGGTCCGGGTTCCCTGTCGCCAGTTCCAGCGCCGGCACGTTACACCAACATCATCGCGCCAGATGACCTCGCCCTTCGACGGGCGTTCGATGATCGCCTCGCTGTTCATGGTGGTGTCGAACTGTTCGGTCCCGTCTGAAACCGACAAGCGCGGCACCCCGACATAGGCGTCAAAATTCTCGCCGCCGACCGGAATTGCAAAACGCAGGCTAACGGCATTGTAGAGATCGACGATCGGGTTGATGGAGGGAAGTCGTCCATCTCTCTCGACGCGTTTCTTCAATGCCTGGGCAGAGCAGGGTGTGCGGTTCGGCTTTGCGCCAAAACGGGTATAAACCTCCCCCCAGCTCGCCAAATGGGCCTCCGACCATTGCGGTCCGCCTGCACGCGCAAAATCACAGGCTTCTTCCAGGATGTCGCTTGCCATAGTGCCTTGCGTCGCAGCGTTGGCATCGACGATTATGCTGACCGCCCGGAAATCCGGGGCAATCGCGGCAATCTCTTTTTCGATGATCGGAAATTCCAACATGCCACTAGCTCTCACTGACCAATTTAGTCTATAATAACGACCATGGAAAAGAAAGTCAATATATCGACCGAGACGGTAGCCGGTGTTGAACGCGTCAGCGCCACGGTGTCTCAAAACATGAAATTATTCCGCCGCCAGAACGGCTTGACCCTCGACGAGCTCTCCAGAAAATCCGGTGTGAGCAAAGGCATGCTCGTTGAAATCGAAAAAGGTTCGGCCAATCCGAGTATCGCCACGCTTTGCAGGGCCGCCACGGCGCTTGGCGTATCGGTCGCCGATTTCGTCGGTGTCGCGTCGAGTGTGCCGGTTCGAATTGTTCTTCCAGAGGACGCCTCGACGCTGTGGCATGGTCCAAAGGGGGGAACCGCGACGCTGTTGGTTGGTACGCATGGGCCTGACGAGATCGAGCTTTGGCGCTGGACGATGTTTCCCGGTGAAATCTTCGAGTCGCCCGGCCATTCACCAGGAACGCTTGAGCTTCTGAACGTGGAAATTGGTGAGCTGACCTTGCGGCTCGACGAGAGTGAACATGTGCTCCAGGCAGGGTCGTCGGTTCTGGCCCGCACGGAAGACAGGCACGCCTACCTGAATTGCGGAAACAGCGAGTTGCGGTTTGTGATGGCGGTGGCAGAGCTGCAAAGACCGCGTGTAAGGACAAGCCTCTAGACGCGTCCGATAGCGGGCAAAGCGTTACGTGTCATCTTCGCTCCAGACGGGTCTATGCCTGGGTGCGATAGACCCCGGGAGTGATGGGGGCAATCCCGGTTGCGCTTGGCCGGGTGGCCCCATCAAGACAAGATCCATGGTCCGATAGTGGCGTAAATCAGCCGAACGCCTGCGATGACAAAAAAGGCTGCGAGAACGCCGTCGATCCATCGCTGCGCTTTCTGATAGACACGCGAAACCGATGGGAGCGAAAACACGATCGCGTATCCCCCGAAAATCACCACGGCCAGAAACGCACACCCCAGCATGATGACAAAGGGCATGTAGGCGGGCGTACCCGGCTGCAACCCGAGAGAAATTGTTGCAATCCAGCCCATGATGGCCTTCGGATTGGCGATATGCAGGGCGATCCCGCGCCGATAGATCTTGCCCAACTCCGTGCGGGACAGCGCCGCCTCCGGCGGTGCAGAAAGGTCTTTTCCGGCAAGCGCGGAGCCGGCAAACCGTGCACTGAGATAGAGCAGATAGCAGCCTCCGATGAACTGCATGACATTGAGAGCACTCGGCCAGGCTTTCAATACCGTTGCAACGCCGGTCGAGGCGAGCACTGCCCACATCCAGGAGACAGAGACCACGCCGGCAGCCAGTGCAAGCGCTGCGACACGGCCCCGGCTCATGGCAGTATTCATGATGGCAAGATTGCTCGGCCCTGGACTGGATGCGGCCAGAATGTAGGCCGAGAACGCCATTATCAGGGGAGTGCCCACCGAGGGATCGATGATCATGGCTATCTGCTCATCTGGATAGGCTGATCACATCGGCTGGAAGCTGCTTTAGCACTGCCAAAACCTCTGACCGCGCGTCCTCGGAAAGTGACCTGATGGGCAGGGGAGGTGAAGCATGGCAGATCTCCAATGCCTCCGCCAAAGCATAGACAACCCGCAGGCTGGAATACCGTTTAAACAGAGCCCAGAGCGGCTCGAGGCTGGCATTGATCCTACGTGCCTCGGCCGCGTCGCCCCTTTGTGCAGCCCTGACGATCTTCAAACAGGCATCGGGAAGAAGTCCGCCAATGACACTGTACCAGGTATCGGCACCTGCAATCATCGCCTCGGTGCACTGCGCGTCTCCACTGTAGCCGATCGAAAAGCCGTCTGGCACCTGTGAGCGCTGGTCCTCCAGATGGCGCTGGGTTTCAGCCGGGCCAAAACCGGGGTTTTTGATGGCGACGATCCCGGGCACCCGAGACAGCCTTTCGACCAAGGCGGATGAGAACCGGAAATGCGTTGTTCCGGGATTGTCATAGATGCAAATCGGCAAACCGGATTCCAATGCGACTGTTTGGAAATGCTCGAACACTTCATCCTCGGTCAGAGGTGCGTACGACACTGCAGACAGCAAGCCGGCTGTCGCACCGATCCCTTTGGCATCCTTGGCATGTTGCACGGCTTCGTCCGTCCTCAGCGCTCCAATCCCGACCAACAAGGGAATATCAGCACCGACTTTATCGACGGCCACCTCAATTGCGCATTGGCGCTGTTGGCGCGACAGGAACATGTAACTGCCCGTGCTTCCCAACAGGCCGATAGAATCGACCTTTGCCTCCATCAAGCGCGCAAGAAGTTTTTCCAATGCGGGCTCATCGATATTACCGCCGCGATCAGCGGGGGTGATGGGAAAAGCGGACAAACCGCGCAGGAAAGTCATTGTGTCTCCAACTCTTTTGGCCGATGAACTGTAAGCCGACGGTCCGGCGTTGATGTCATTCACATTGCCAACTGGCCTTGGATATAGCGCCAGTTCTCGTCAATGTTGCCAGTCCAGTTAGCTTTTGGCGATGCGAGGTCCGGCCTCGCAAAGGGGGAGGCGCGGGACTGTTAAGTCTTTCCGACTTGGAATTCACGCTAACGTCATGCGAAATGATCTCTTGCAAGATTGTAGAAAAAAGCGGCGCCACGTACGAGGATGTCATCGTTGAAGTCATACGTCGTCGAGTGCAGCCCGGAACTGTCACCATTGCCGATGAGCACATAGGCACCGGGGACCTTGTTCAGCATGAACGAGAAATCTTCGCTGAACATCATTGGTACAGCAAGTTGGGAAACCGCTCCCTCGCCAAAATGGCGCTTGATGGACGCGACTGCGACCTGGACGGCAGCGTCATCGTTGATCGTTGCGGGGTACCCGACCTCCGAGGTGAACGACACCTGTGCATTGTAGCTTTTGGCCTGGAACGTCGCCACGTCTTCAATGCGCTGACGCAATTCGGAAAGGTCATTTGCTGCATGACGCTTGCTCTTTTTTCCGGGAGTTTGTCATGTTCAAAGGCCGCCATTTTGATCGATCCGTGATCCTGCTGTGCGTTCGCTGGTATCTTGCCTACAATCGCAGCCTGCGCGATCTGGAAGAGATGATGGCCGAGCGCGGCATTCACGTCGACCATTCCACTGTCCACCGCTGGGTCTGCATTTTTCGCCTCTGCTGCTTGAACGCTTCAACCGGCGCAAGCGGAGCGTCACTGGAAAATGGCACATGGACGAAACCTACATCAAGGTTCGAGGCCAATGGATGTATCTCTATCGTGCTATCGACAGCCTCGGCGATACGGTCGAATTCTTTTTCAGCGAAAACCGTGACCTGCCGGCGGCCAAACGCTTCTTACGGAAGGCCCTGCAGCGCCATGGCAGGACCAATCACGAGGCCATCCGATCTTGCGATCTTGAAAATCGCCTGCGGGATCGATCGCGACGAGCACTGAAGCCGATCAGAATCCGCAAGAGCCAGTATTTCAACAACCGCATCGAACAGGAGGTTCTGTCGCAAACCTGGAAAGTAAGCATCCGAGCAGTCACGCGGGCGAGAGACGCGCGCACGAAGCTGAACTATGATGCAGGGGTGCGGGTTCAGGCGGCCTGCTGACGAGGCGAACTCTCGGCCTGTAGACGGCGCTTCCATTCCCATGGGAGCAGTTCCGGGAGGCGAGACGTAGGCAGGTCCGCGATGCGGGCAAGGACATCGGCGAGCCAGGCCTTGGGATCTACGTCATTCAGCCGTGCGGTCATGATGAGGGGTGAGCATAGCGGCGGCGCGGTCCGCGCCGCGGTCGGAACCGGCGAAGAGCCAAGCCTTTCTTCCGCAAGCAATCTCGGGGTCATTCTGCCCATGTTGGACAGGAGGTCGAAGTCCATTATCGCTGGCATCCGTATTTCGGACGCCGGCTTCGCTGCGAGAACAGCGAAGAACGCGCCAACGGCCGGATCATTCATCTCGTCATCGTGCCGGGGCATGTCATTACCGCTCCGGCCTGGATGATAGATCCCGTGGCGTGCGCAGCAATGGATCTGGGCTCCCCGCGCGTATCGCTTGCTGCACTGCTTGAACTGAACAAGCTCTTGATCCAGCGCCGTTTCCGGCGAGGCTCTCCGGATGGTTTCATCATCGGGGAGACGCAAAATGAGGACCTTGCCGCCACCGACACGATCTCTTGTGATCGTTCGCCAGCTCAGCATGCCGCTCGACTCGCACAAGCTGGTCGGGCTGAGCGCAGCGCAACGAACGATCGTGATCGCCCGGCTCGCCAATGTGCTGATGGCCGCCGCCGGCATCGTGACGGAGGAGAGCCGCGATGACGAGCAGTAATCTGATTCCGACTGCCGTCCTCAAGCGCAAGGCCGTCGTCTATGTACGTCAGTCCACGCAGGCGCAAGTACAGCTCAATCTCGAGAGCCAGCGTCGGCAATATGAGTTGGTCGACGTCGCGCGGCGCTGGGGATTCCGCAAGGTTGAGGTGATCGACGAGGACTTGGGACGCACCGCAAGTGGAGCTGTGGAACGTCCTGGTTTCGAGCGCCTGGTCGACGATCTGTGCACCGGTCATGTGGGCGCTGTGCTTTGCCTGGAGGCGTCCCGCCTGTCTCGCAACGGACCGGACTGGCATCGGCTGCTCGAGTTGTGCGGCGAAGTCGATGCATGGGTGATCGATCTGGACGGAGTGTACGATCCGGGATTGCCGAACGACCGCCTGCTGCTCGGTATGAAGGGCAGCATCAGCGAGTTCGAGCTCGGCGTGCTGCGTGCCC
>NZ_JAMYKY010000056.1:0-11944 GCF_040317695.1 Mesorhizobium sp. M1403
GCGGAGTGTTGCGGATTGCGCGATCCAAGGACCGGTCCGTCCAACAACCAACAAGTTGCGCGGAAGCCATCTCAAAAACGGTCCAGGCTGTGCGTCGTCAGGATGGTAGCCAAACCAGCGAAACAGCCAATCAGGTGTCCCTTCCTTCGACCTTTAGAGACTGAGCAGTCAGCTGCCGCCAAGCGAGAATGACGATCGCTCTCACTGCTGCGGCGCTGGTATCGGTGTGCCGCCAAACCAACCAGCCGCATACGCAATCACGACCAATACCACGATCACGGCTACCACGCCGTACCAGAGGCGCCTGTCCTTGAGATCCATCGTTACCTCCTGCCCGCTACGTGTTGGCCACTGGGCGAATTCCTTGAGCCTTTGGCCGTCATTTCCCAGATGAGCGACCCATTTGCCCTCTGGTAGGCACACAGTAGGCTGGATAAGGGGTCTTTGAGAAGCGCGCAATACGACCGCGCCGGCATGATCGCCAGCGGCTGCGACCGGCGGCGGCAGGCGTGCTCGACGAGTGGCGTTGCGGCATGGATGTCAAAAGATCGGCGATGCCATCCATCGCCTGTGTGATCGATGCGGCGCGCGTTATCCTGATCTTCCAGCACGGCTCCGCGCAGCCGCACCCCTCATTAGACCGTTTCGAGACGGCCGAACCGAACTGGGATGAGTTTGCGAGTCTTCAGTTGCCCTGCCGCATCCTTGTCGATGACCGTCAGAAACTGTGCATTTTCAGATCCCAAAGGCAGAACCAAGCGTCCTCCCGGCTTGAGTTGCTTCAGTAAAGCCGGCGGTGTCCGCTCAGCCGCCACCGTGACCAGGACCTTGTCGAATGGGGCGTGCTCAGGCCAGCCGCGAGACCCGTCTCCGACACGAATGCCGACATTGGAGAAGCCGAGACCCTGCAGGAGAGCCTCGGCATGGCTTGCGAATTCCTCGATGATTTCGACGCTCCAAACTTGCCCGGCAAGGTCCGCGAGGATTGCGGTTTGGTAGCCTAGGCCGGTGCCGATCTCGAGCACTACCTCGTGCGGTTGCGGCGCAAGGAGATCGGTCATGAGAGCAACGATGAAGGGCTGCGAGACGGTTTTATCAAAGCCGATCGGCAGCGGCATGTCTTGGTAGGCATAAGGCGCAACTGATGCTGGCACGAAGAGATGCCGCGGTATCCGCCTCATCGCCGCCAATACCCGCTCATCGAGCGCCGCCTTGCCAAGTTCTTCGCTTGCAAGATCGGTGTGAATTGCAATCATCTCGACCATGTGCCTGCGTAGAACCGCGAGATGCTCTTCGTTCATCGGCTTCATGACGGTGGGGCGCTCCTCAACCAGTCTGCTGCCTCATAGCCTTATACCCTGTTCGTCTTGTCACAGTAACCATGTCGTCGAGAACGCGGCTTCGGTTGGGGCGGGTTGTACCGCCCTGCTATTTCGTCGCCGTCCTTGGTGCTCTCCCGTTCCTCGCACCGGGGTGGAACGGCGTGCGCATCAGAAGCTCGCCAGCCAGGCGACAACATCGATATAGCGGATCGCCAGCCAATTGAGCACCAATAGGCCGAAGGCCAAAACGACGCCGAACCCTGCGCTGTCGTTCACCGGCTCCATCCCGTGCTGATCGTGCGTGATCTGGCGATTGACGATGGCCGAACCTGGGCGAGCCAGCAGCGCGATTCGCGCTGCAGGCCGGCCATACGATAATCAGCGTTAGCCCGCGTGGCGCTGCTGAGAAGAACCGGAATTTCGTGATGGCTTGCCGCCGCCATTGGCGCGGCACTGGGGGACTGGCTGTCCTTCTGGATCGGCAAACGGCTTGGAAAGCGGGTTTCGCACTATTGGCCCCTCTCCTGTTCTTCGAGCGGTGGGGGGTCGCCGGCGCTTCTTCGGTCCCTTGCGTGCATCCGTACCCATGGTGGCGGGCATCTGCGCGATGCCCGCTCTGACGTTTCAGTTTGCCAATATCGCTTCGGCTCGCCGGAGTTCGTAGCCGACGTTGCACGGTTTTTCGACGTCACGAGAGGACACGTCTTGCTCGCCGGTCCCAAGACGATCGCGAGCGTTCCGGATTTTGCTCGCGCGGATCGGGAACTTGTCGTCGTTCGCTCCAGTATGGATCCCGAGGACACGCTCAAGCGCTTTGCCGGCCGTGTCGTCTTCATCGGCGGCGGTCCACCGGTCTGGGACGCCTACGCGCGCTTCGTCAGCCACTGGGATGTCACGCGGCTGCCCTATGACGGGCCGGCGGACCGCTGGTTCGATGCAAGATGGCTTACGGGGGGTGGCGAAGTTGCCAGAAATCACCGCGACCAATGAAGGCTCGGCTCGTATCGATCTGGGATTATTTAGACCACCTCGCGACCCAAGTTCCAGACCGCATTTTATGCAACTTTACATCGAACACAGAACCGACAGCGGTGCAGCTTGCAATTATTTCGCCGAACGGCGTCACACGGTGATGGTCGTGCAGCACCAGCCCGCGCACAAAACGATCGCGGACTCCTTCCTGCAACTGGTGCAATCCCCGAAAGTCCTGCGGAACCGTTTGCGGAGGCCTTCACCTCGATACCGACGACCCGACCGCGTCGATCCTCGATCACGACGCCGACCTCGTCCTGATCCTTGGTCCGGTAGTGTGAGAAAGACACCCGTCGCTCTGACCACCATGCGAGCTTCAGGAATTCCGACACCACGAACCTCTCGAGCAAAGCACCGAACCGCGATCGGTCCTACGTTCTTCGTCTACGGCCGCTCACAAGATTGTCAACAATCTGATAAAGTTTTGTTGACAGGTGATTGATTTGAGCCTTCACTCACAAAAATCCGCGTATCGGTCGAGTTCTGTCGCAACAATGCGCGGCCTCCAAAGGGGAAAGAACAATGATCAACAGACGTTCAATAATCACATCCGCGGCGCGCGGCGCCGTCTCCGCGCTGGCAATCATGGCCGGCGGCACAATAGCGGTGCACGCCGCCAACAAGGAACTCAAGATCGGCTTTGTCGGCGTGACGAGTGGCGCGGCCGCTGCGTGGGGCACATCCAACGTCCGCTCGATGCAGACGCGCGCCGCCTGGATCAACGAAACCGGCGGTGTGAAGATTGGTGACGAGACCTATGACGTCAAAATCGTCACCTTCGACGACCAGAAGGACCCGAAGCGGGCGATCGCCGGCATGGAGAAGATGGCCCAGGAGGGCATCCACTATGTCGTCGGTCCGAATGTCGACGACGGCGCGGCGGCGGTGCGTCCCGTGGCAGAATCCAAGGGCATCATCTATTTTCCCTACGCATTCCCGAAGGAACTCTACACCCCGCCGGCATCCAACGCCGTGCTCGGCATGATCGCCAACTACCAGTCGGCTCCGGCGATCTACAAATATCTCATGGAAAACAGGGGCGTGAAAAAAGTTGCCTTTGTCGCCGCCAACGAATCCGATCCGCTGAGCCAGCGGGATGGCGGTGTTGCCGCGGCAAAGGCGCTCGGGCTCGAGGTTGTGGCTGCCACGGATGTCTACCAAAACGATACCCGCGATTTCACGCCGGTACTGACGCCGATCGTTTTGCAAAAACCGGACCTGCTGGTGCTTTCGGGCGTCGCGCCGGGCAATGCGCCGCTGCTGATCCGCGCCGCGCGCGAGCTCGGCTACGAAGGCCTGATCTCCACCGAAACGGCGCAGGATGCCAAGGTGTTGGAAGAGGGCGCGGGCGAGTTGGCCAACGGCTTCATCTCGGTCGGCGGCGCATCGACGCCCGAAATCGCGTCCGACACGATGAAGGAGTTCGTCGAACGCTATACGAAAATGTTCGGCGAATACAATGACGAGTCCAACACCAAGGTCTACGCGCTCGAATACATCATCGAGACGCTGAAGGCGAACCCGGCCGCGATCGACAATGTCGAGGAGTTCAAGAAGACGATCGACACTTTCTCGGCGCCCAATCCCTATCTGAAGGACGATGCCAAGCTGACCTATGTCGGAATGACGTCGTTTGGCCAGAAGCGCCAGCTTTCGGTCCCGATGGTGGTCACGGAATACCGCGACGGCAAGTTCGAGACGCTCTTCGTCGCTCAAGTCGATTGACGCAACTGCACTGAAGCGGATTGCCGCAGAGACTCGAGCATTCGTCTTCAGCCTCTGAACGGCCGGAACCATCCTGATGGAACAAGTCATCGCCAACGGGCTTTATCTTGGCGCGCAATACGCCTTGATCGCGCTCGGTCTGACCCTGATCTTCGCGCTAATGAACGTGCTTAACTTTGCCCATGGGCAGATGTACGTTCTCGGCGGCTTCGTCACCTACACCGTCTATGGCCAGCTCGGCATGCCTTTCGTCGTCGCGCTCGTCGCGTCCGGGGTCACGCTGCTGGTCATTGGAGCGCTTGTCGAGAAATTCCTTTTCAGGACGGTGATTAAGCGAAGCGTGCGGGAGGAAAGTACGATGCTTCTCGCGGCGGCGGTCGCATTCTTCCTCGACGCCGTGATCCTCCTCTTGTTCGGCGAAAAGCAGCGCGGCGTGCCGAAGATCGTCAAAGGCGTCTTCGTCTCCGACAGCCTCATAATGCCTTACGACCGGCTGCTGGTCGGCGCACTCGCCATACTGTTCATCGCCTCCTTCGTGCTTTTCATGCAGTACAGCAAGCCGGGACGCGCCATGCGGGCGCTGGCGCAGGACCGGGTCGCGGCGCAGCTGATGGGCGTCGAGGTCGACCGCTATTCGATGATCGGCTTTGCGCTCGGCGCCATGCTTGCCGGCATAGTCGGGGGGCTGCTGGTCGCCATCACCGGCGTCAATTCGGGCATCGGCGGGCCGATCTCGATCAAGGCGTTCTTGATGGTGATGATCGGCGGGGCCGGCGTGGTCAGCGGAGCGATCGCCGGCGGCTTCATCCTCGGCATGATGGAATCGGTGGGCCTGACGGTGCTACGCCAATATGGCGACGTCACTTATCTCGTCATCTTCGCCGCGCTGATGGTGTTCCTGAGCATCCGCCCGAACGGGCTCATGGGCAAGCCGTGGGGATGATGGACATGAAGCGTACACGCAACATCCTCGTCGTCGCTGTCTTCCTGCTGGTCGTACTCGTCGGCGTGCCCTGGCTGATTGAGGCGACCGGTCGGCTCGACCTCTACTACACGCTGACCTCGGTCGCGCTGCTCAGCATCGCCAGCGCCGGGGTGTGGGTGACTTTCTACATCGGCCGCATCAATATCGGCCAGGGCGCCTTCGCGCTTATGGGCGGCTATGTTTCGGCCATTCTTGTCGTCCAGTATGGTGTGTCGTTCTGGCTGACACTGCCGCTGGCTGGGCTATTCTGCGCCGCTGCAAGCGTGCTGATCGGACTGCCCATCCTCAGGCTTCGCGGCGTCTATTTCGCCATGGTCACGCTGGTTTTGACCGAAGTGGCGCGGCTGCTCGCGCTGGCGCTGCCGATCACCAACGGAGCCAAGGGCATGGTCAGCATTCCGCTCCCCGGCGGCATCTCGATCTTCGGGCTGACCATCCTTCCAGATTTCGCGACGCTCGCCAATCCGCGTCCCGCCTTCTATCTGGTGTCGGTTGTGCTGATGGTGCTGTGCTTTGCGGCGCTCTACCGCCTAGTCCATTCGCGCATTGGCAAACTCTGCCAGTCGTTGCAGCAGAACGAGGAACTGGCCTCCTCGATCGGCGTCAACATCGCCTATCTGCGCGTTATCGCCTACGCCTTCTCCTCATTCCTCGGCGGTCTCGGCGGTGCGATGTTCGTCGCCATCTCGCAGTCGATCTATCCGTCGAGCTTCACCGTCACCGACTCGGTGAACTTCATGCTGAACTGCTTCCTCGGCGGGCTCGGCCACGTCTTCGGGCCGATGATCGGCACCTTCGTGCTCTATTTCGGCTGGGATTTCCTGTTCGAGACCGGCGAGTTCCAGTTGCTGATCTTCTCTTCGGTGCTGATCGCGCTGATGCTGTTCCTTCCCAACGGCCTGCTCAGCCTCAGGCTGTTCGGCAAGAAGCAGGGCTAGGACCATGACTGAGCTTCTCCAGATCAAGGCCGTGAACAAACGCTTCGGCGGGCTGGTCGCGGTCAACAATGTTTCCTTCGCGGTCCGCGAACGCGAAATCCTCTCCGTCATCGGCCCCAACGGCGCCGGCAAGTCGACGCTGTTCAAGTTGATTTCCTCTTTCCTCAATCCGACCTCGGGCGAAGTGCTATTCCGGGAAGAGCGGATTTCAGGCCTGGCGCCGCATATCGTCGCCCGGAAGGGCGTGGTGCGCACGTTCCAGGAGACGACGATCTTCAAGGGCATGACGGTGCGCGACAATGTCATCATCGCGCATCACCTGCGTTCCAATGCCAGCCTTGCCGGCTTCTATCTCGGCACGAACACCGCACGGCGCGACGAGGATGAATTCGGCCGCTCGGCCGACGAGATCATCGACTTCCTCGATCTCGGCGCGCAACGGCATGAGATCGCCAGCACGCTGCCGCACGGCCATCTGCGCGCGCTCGGGATTGCCATCGGGCTCGCTACCAACCCGACCGTGCTTCTGCTCGACGAGCCCTTCGCCGGTATGAACCATGACGAAACCGTGCGCGCGGTGGAGATGGTGCGCGGCGTGCGGAAGCGCGGCGTGACTGTCCTGCTGGTCGAGCACGATATGCCCGCCGTCATGAACATTTCCGACCGCATCGTCGTCCTGAACTTCGGTGTGAAAATCGCCGAGGGAACGCCGAAGGAAATCCAGGAGAACGAAAAGGTCATCGAGGCCTATCTCGGCGTCGAAGATGAGACGATCGGATTTTAGCCATGAGCGAACTGCTGAAAGTCTCCGACATCGAACTCTACTACGACCATGTCTATGCACTGAAGGGCGTGTCGCTCAACGTCAACGAGGGCGAGACCGTCGCGCTGATCGGCGCGAACGGCGCGGGCAAATCCTCGATCCTGCGCGCCATCACCGGCCTGAAGAAAGTCCGCAGCGGCGAGATTCATTTCCGGGGCCACCGCATCGACGGAACGCGCCCGGACGAGCTGGTCAGGATGGGCATCGCCATGGTGCCGGAGGGTCGGCGCGTCTTTTCCTACATGACGGTGCGCGACAATCTGATGATGGGCGCCTTCACCCGCACCGACAAGGCCGAAATCGCCAGGACGCTGGACATGGTGCTCGCGCGCTTTCCGCGCCTGAAGGAACGCTATTCCCAGACGGCGGGCACGATGAGCGGCGGCGAACAGCAGATGCTGGTGATCGGGCGGGCGCTGATGGCCAAACCGAAGCTTCTGCTGCTCGATGAACCCTCGCTCGGCGTCGCGCCGAAGCTCGTCCAGGACATCGCCCGCTCCATCGTGGCGATCAATCGCGACGAAAAGGTCAGCGTTCTCTTGGTCGAGCAGAATTCGCGCATGGCGCTGCGCATCTCGCAGCGCGCCTACGCACTGACGACCGGAAAGATCGCGCTGGCCGGACATTCGGCTGAGCTGCTTGGCGACGACCGGGTCAAGAAACTCTATCTCGGCGGCGAAATATGAAAGCGCAAATGGACATACTCGTCGTCAATCCCAACACCACTGCGTCCATGACCGAAAAGATCAGCGAGGCGGCGCGAGGCGCGGCTTCGGCCGGCACCAGGATCATCGCCGTCAATCCGAAGGACGGGCCGCCGAGCGTCGAAGGCTATTTCGACGAGGTCTTCGCCATCCCGGGAATGATCGGCGAGATCCAGAGATATCCGGCGGCGAGCGCCTGCGTCATCGCCTGCTTCGACGACACCGGCCTCGACGCAGTACGCTGCGTCGGCGAGATGCCGGTGGTCGGCATCGGCGAAGCGGCGTTTCACATGGCGAGCCTAATTGCCGGCAAGTTCAGCGTGGTGACGACGCTGTCGCGTTCGGTGCCGGCGATCGAGCACAATCTGGTGCGCTACGGCCTCGCCAGCCGCTGCGCTAGGGTGCGGGCAAGCGACGTTCCCGTTCTGGAGCTCGAAGTGCCCGGCTCCAACGCCCGCCATCGAATTTCGGAGGAGATCGAGCGCGCCATCCGCGACGACCGGGCCGAAGCGATTGTGCTGGGATGCGCCGGCATGGCCGACCTCGCCGCCGCGCTCAGCCGCGAACATGGCCTTCCTGTGCTCGACGGCGTCGCCTGCGCGGTACAACTCTGCGAGAGCCTCGTCAGCCTTGGCCTGTCGACCTCGAAGCGCGGCGGCTACCAGGTTCCACTCGAAAAGTCCTTCGCCGGAATCTTTGCGTCCTTTTCGCCCTCCGGCCGTGTATCCTGATGCGTGCAAAATTGTTGACATTCCCACACAGGATGTTCGATGTCCGGCCGGAAACGCGGTGTTCGCGCCGCTATGCGATCCGGCCGCCGGGACAATGAGACGATGGACCTGCTTGGACCAAAGACACGGGATGGCGACAAGCCGACGATGCGCTGGTTTCCGGTCTATGCCGGCCTGCGCGACGCCATCGTCAGCCACCGCCTCGCACCGGGCACAAAGCTGCCCGAGGACGAGCTCGCCTCGATCTATTCGGTGAGCCGCGCGGTGATACGCGCGGCGCTGCAGGCGCTGTCGCATGACCGCTTGGCTCGGCTCGAGCCGAACCGCGGCGCGTTCGTCGCCCAGCCGACCAAGCAGGAAGCGCGCGAGGTGTTCGAAGCGCGAGCGCTGATCGAGCCCAAGGTCGCGGCGCTTGCCGCCGAAGTGGCAAAGCCGGCCGAGATCGCGCAACTGCGGCTTCATCTCGAAAAAGAGCACGAGGCCCTGCATGCCGGCCGCGACAGCGACGCCATAATGCTGTCGGCAAAATTCCATGTCGGCATCGCTGAAATCGCCGGCCATTCGATCCTGACCGGCTTCGTCAAGGACCTGTTGTCGCGGTCGTCGCTGATCATCGCGCTCTACTGGCGCCGCCGCGACACCACCTGCGAAAGCCACGCCCATCACGCCCTCGTTGATTCCATCGAAAAGCACGACGCAAAAAACGCGTCCGACCTGATGCAAAGTCATCTCATCGACCTTCTGTCGGGCCTTGATCTGTCGCTTGGCGAGAAGAAGCCCGAGAGCCTGTCGGACATCTTGCGCTGATCTCCGCTGTCAAACTCTTCGCCGGAGTTCGCCTATGTCCGCACGTGCTGGGCGTGATCGAAGCAATGCATAGCATGCATCGGTCCATGAGGACTGCTTCTTCGTTCCTGCCGTCATAACAGTAGCGCTCGTTGAGTCCGCGGCGCTGCCCTCCAGCTTCAGCTACTCCTGCTGCCGCACAACGGACGGGCAATGCGCCGATCAGAGCTTGAGGCACGCAGTCGCAGCAATACGACCTGATGCGATCGGTCGATGGCCCTCGCGAGAGGCCAGTTCCAGACTGTCTGTTTATGCGACTTTGGAAGCACAAAAGGGGAACATCTAGCGGCTTATGTGTTTTCGACGTCAACAGCCTCTGGCGGTCAGATCGGCGATCGACCGGCATTGTGAATGCCTGGAAGGGGCCGGAACCGGACTGTCAGCTTTCAAGATGACTGGACAAGATAGCCGGCCCTTGCGTCCAGCCTCGTCTGACCGCTGTGCGCCAGAAGCGACCTTTCGGACCACCGGGGCGAATGGACGACCTCCTGGCTTTGGCCGGGCGGGCTCGTCAGGGCGCCGCGATAGGTGTACAATTTTAGCCATGTTGGGTCCGGGGCCGGATGATGATCGTCCCTCCATTGAACCGGAAACTGCTGGCGATCCTTGCAGCGGATATGGTCGGCTATTCAACGGCGATCGAAATTGACGAAGCTGGCACCATCGGACGCCTGAGAGCTATCCGGGCCGACGTAACCGATACGGCGATCGCTCTGCACCAGGGTCGAATTGTCAAACTATTAGGAGATGGCGCACTTGTCGTCTTCGACAGCGTGGTCGATGCGGTAATCTGCGCAGCCGAAATTCAAAAAGCTGTGGCCGTTCGCAATGGTGGACTGCCGGAGCATGAGCGGATTGTGTTCCGCATCGGGATAAATCTTGGCGATGTGGCGCTCGTGGATGGCGATGTGTATGGCGACGGCGTCAATATCGCCGCTCGGTTGCAGCAACTCGCTGACCCGGGCGGCGTGATCGTATCGGGCACGGCCTTTGACCATCTGCAGGGCAAGCTTGATTGGCCCCTCGATTTCGCTGGCGAGCAGCAAGTCAAGAATATCAATCGCCCCGTGCGGATGTACCGGCTGAGGCTCGATGGCAAGCCGGCGCGCCGCCCGCTTCTCGGAATGATGCCGCGCTGGGCCAGGACGGCTGCGGCGGCCATCGTGGTGCTGGCTCTGGCGGGTGGAGGGACATGGTGGGTCTTTCAGCCTGCGCCACTGGGGGCCAAGCCGTCGATCGCGGTGCTGCCCTTCAATAATTATGGCGGCGACGAGGCCACCGGGCGTTTGGCCGATGGCCTCACCGAAGACATCATCACCGATCTCGCGCAGTTTCCCGAACTCGACGTCGTGGCACGCAATTCGACGCAAGCGTACAAAGGCAAGTCGCTGGATGTCCGCCAGGTCGCGAGTGCGCTCGACGTCGGCTATGTGCTGGAAGGCTCGATCCAGCGCCTGGGCGGTCGGCTGCGGATCACCGCGCAGCTGATCGATGCAAAAACCGGCAACCATCTGTGGTCGGAGCGATGGGACCGGCCTGCTGAAGACGTATTCGCCGTTCAAACCGAGATCGCCGAGCAGGTCACCAACCGCCTCGGCAACGGCGTGGGGCTGATTCAAGGCGCGGGGCGGGCTGCAGCGAAGCGTAAACGGCCGGACAACTTGACTGTCTATGATTACTACCTGCTCGGAACCGAAAGGATTGAAAAGATTACCGTAGCGGATGAGGAGGAGGCCATCAGGCTGCTCAACCTCGCTGTCGAGCTGGACCCGGGGTTCGCCCGCGCCTGGGTGGAACTTTATCATGCTCATAACATATTGGCTGGCTTCGGTATCAATCCCGAGAGCGAGATCAAGGCGGCTGCCGATGTAGCCGAACGCGCGGTGCGGCTCGATCCGAGCGACGCCGAGGCGCACGCCGTTTTTGGCATGAGCCTCAAAGACAAGGGCGACAACGCCCGCGCCAAGGTCGAGCTGGACACGGCCCTCCGCCTCGCTCCGGGTTCGGCCGAAATCCTGACATTCTATTCCGGCTTTGCGGCAGGCTTCGACGAACCCGAACGCGGCGCTCAGTTGGTCGACCAAGTTATACGGCTCGACCCGAATTACCCGATGTGGGCAACTGCTTTCTACTCCACTGCCTATTTTATGGCTGGTCGCTATGAGGACGCCTTGAAGATGCTGGAGCGCAAGACGCCCGATAACTACGGCAAAGGGGGTTGGGTGGTGCGTAGCAGCTCCTTTGCGGCTCTGGGTCGAATCGATGAGGCGAATGCTTCGGTCCGGGAAACCCTCAAACGGTATCCGGACCTGACCGTCGAGGGCATGGTCAATGAATTCAGCTTGAGCAAGACGGAGCGCGGTCGTTTCATCGAGACAATGCCGCTAGCCGGCTTCCCGGCGTGCGCCAAGACCGGGTCGCTGGCAAAACTCGCCAAACCTGTGCGGCTGCCGGAATGCGAGGCGGGGGAGGCGCAGCCTCTCGGGCAGCCATAGAACAAGCTCGGCGCAAAAGGGAGACGTGAGCCGCGAATCGCCCCGGCACTGGCGGGCGCTGTCGCCGAAGGTTGGAGGCGATGACACATATGGTTGTGACGCCGCGCGAGGCTCCCGCTAGCGAACGAAGAACTCAGGGTCAAACGCTCAAGTGAGTATCCCTACGGTGGAAGCCGGCTGAGCAAGTGATTTTCTGAGCAGTGGCGATTATGTCAGGAATGGGCCGACAACGGATCGGCAGCTTCGAGCCCGTGGATATGGCGGGTTCAACCGATCGCTGCAACACACTCAGCGAACTTCTCCGCTGGGGTCTGATAGAGCAAGGTCTTTCTGGGGCGTTCGT
>NZ_JAMYKY010000057.1:0-10186 GCF_040317695.1 Mesorhizobium sp. M1403
CGCTCGAAGAGCGCCAGGCGTTGGCCCGCAAAATGCAGAAGGTCTATTGGGATTTTGTCGGCATGGTTCAACTTGGCCAGTATGTCCAACCAAGCGCCCGCCGCAAGTCCATCACCGGCCTAATCGGCATGCCTGCGTATCTCCCGATGTGGAACATGCAAAGGCTTTCGGGCTAATGGCTACGTACATTCTTCGCAGGATATTCTCGACCGTCGCCGTTATGGCGATGGTCGGGATGTTCGTTTTCCTGCTTCTCAGGCTGGCGCCCGGTGACCCCGCAGCTATAATCGCCGGCAAGTCGGCAACCGCCGAGATGATCGCCGGCATCCGCGAACAGATGGGACTGAATGATCCGATGCCAGTTCAGTTCGTACGTTGGGTGCACGACATGCTACGCGGGGACTTCGGTACCTCGATTTTTGCCGGGCGACCGGTTCTCGAACTCATCTCGCAGCGGCTTGAACCGACTATTTCGTTATCGATCCTGACGATGATCCTTTCGGTGACGATAGGGGTCTGCTTCGGCATCCTTGCCGCATGGCAAGCCGGCGGCCTTGTCGATCGGGTCCTGACGGCATTCGCGACATTCGGATTTTCTATCCCGGTGTTTGTAGTCGGATTCTTCCTAATTTATTTTTGCGCGATCACGACACATTGGCTGCCGGTCCAAGGTTACCAGCCTATCGAGCATGGCTTGGGGCCATGGCTTGTGCACCTGGCCCTCCCGACCGTGACTTTGAGCATTCCCTACATTGCCTTCATCGCGCGGATCACGCGGGCGAGTATGCTCGAAGTCCTGTCGGAAGATTATATGCGAACGGCCGCAGCCAAGGGCGCTTCTACATATTCCATACTTTTCCATCACGCTCTGAAGAATGCAGGGCCCCCGATTCTCACCGTGATCGGTTTAAGCTTCGCCGGTTTGATTGGCGGGGTCGTCATCACGGAAACGGTCTTCAATATACCTGGAATTGGTCGTTTGGTGGTCGATGCGATCAACAGTCGCGATTACCCTATCATTCAAGGCGTCCTGATCATCGTTTCGGGCCTGTACGTTCTGGTCAATCTGGCAGTCGATCTTTCATATACCTTGGTCGATCCTCGCATCCGGTACTGATATGACACTCCTCTCCGCACGAGTTGTAACCGTCCCGACGGGCCGCTTACGCCTGTCTGAGTTTCCCCGCCTGGCAACGCGGCATCCGCTGGTCGTGATTGGCGGCGGCCTCGTGGCGCTATTGATTGTCCTAGCACTCGCTGCCCCGCTTTACGCAGGGGATCCTTTGAACATAGACCCATTCAAACGGCTCCATCCACCTTCCGCCGAGATGTGGTTCGGAAGCGATAATCTGGGCCGTGACGTGTTTGCACGAACCGTGTTCGGTGCCCGGATCTCACTACTGGTCGGATTGACCTCAGCGGCGGCCGCGGCTCTGGGCGGCCTTATGATAGGTGTGATCGCCGGCTACAACCGTGCCTTCGATAATATCATAATGCGAGTCATGGACGGCCTTATGTCAATACCGACCTTTCTGCTGGCGATCGCCCTTATTTCTCTGACAGGCCCCGGCGTCGGTATCCTCATCGTTGCTATCACGATTGTCCAGCTGCCAAGCGTCTCGCGGCTGGTTCGGTCGGTGGTCATGAGTGTTCGGGAGCGTCCTTACGTCGAAGCCGCTCTGTGCGGCGGTGCGCGCCTGCCGAAGGTACTGTGGCGGCATATCCTGCCGAGCACCATTCCGGCGCTTATGGTGCAGAGCGCTATGGTATGCGCAGATGCGATTATGACAGAAGCCGGACTGAGCTTTTTGGGCGTAGGCGTTCCGCCCGAAATTCCCAGCTGGGGTAACATGATCTCAGGCTCTCGCTTGTATCTCAGTATCGCTCCCATGACGGTCTTCGCCCCCGGCATCTGCCTTGCCGTCATGGTCCTTGCCGTCAACCTGCTCGGGGATGGCCTGCGCGACCTGTTTGATCCCCGCGCCAAGCGGAGGCGCTAACATGCAGATGCATCAAACCGTAGGCAACGACGTGCTGCTTGACGTTCGAGACCTTGAGACACACTTTTACGGTGAAGAGAGCGTCACCCACGCCGTGGGCGGCATCAGTTTCCAGGTGAAGAAGGGCGAAACGCTCGGCGTGGTCGGCGAATCTGGATGCGGGAAGAGCGTCACTGCCCTCTCCATCCTTCGCCTCCTGCCGAAGGTGAGCGCCAGGACCGTCGGCGGCGAGGTCCGCTTCCACGGACGCGATCTCCTTGAACTGTCCGATCGGGAGATGCGAAAGATCCGCGGCGACCAGATCGCCATGATCTTCCAGGAGCCGATGACGAGTCTGAACCCGGTCTATACGGTCGGCCACCAGATTGCAGAGGCGGTCCAGATCCATACCGAGGCCTCACGGTCAGTTGCCATGGCAAAGGCCGAAGAGATGCTCCGTCTCGTCCGCATTGCGGATCCCGAGCGTCGCGTCAACAACTATCCCCACGAAATGTCGGGGGGCATGCGCCAGCGCGCCATGATCGCCATGGCTCTCGCCTGCTCACCAGAACTATTGATCGCCGATGAGCCAACGACCGCGCTTGACGTCACAATCCAGGCGCAGATCCTGCGGCTCATCGTCGATCTGAAAGGGCGCACGGGAACGGCCGTCATGTTCATCACGCATGATCTGGGCGTTGTTGCCGAGACATGCCAACGCGTGCTTGTTATGTACGCTGGCCGGATCGTCGAACAGGCGAACGTGATAGATCTTTTTGCGCGTCCCGCGCATCCCTACACCCAGGGGCTGATGCGATCGGTGCCTGAGCGGCGGCGCGGCCGACAGCGCCGCCTTCCAGAAATTCCCGGCATTGTCCCAAGTCTTCGCGAGCCCATTGTCGGGTGCAGCTTTGCTCCTCGCTGCCCGTTCGCTATCGACATTTGCCGCGAGAAGACGCCCATGGTGCGTGAAGTCGGGTCGAGCCACGCCGCAGCTTGCTGGCGCGCCGAAGAGGTGATGGGCGCATGAACGATCCTCTGCTGAAAGTCGAGCATCTGACCAAGCATTTTCCGCTCGGTGCGGGTTTCCTGAAGAAGACGATTCCGGTGATCCGGGCGGTGGAGGATGTATCGTTTTCCGTCGAGGCGGGCGAGACACTCTGCATCGTCGGCGAATCCGGCTGCGGCAAGTCCACCGTGGCGCGCCTCTTGATGCGGCTCGTGCAGCCGACTAGCGGGCGCGTAATGATCGACGGGACCGACATTGCAGGCCTCAAGAAGGACGCTCTTCACGCGTGGCGCCGTCGGATGCAGATGGTCTTTCAGGATCCCTACTCGTCCCTGAACCCGCGACTCACGGCCGGGCAGATCATTACGGATCCTGTCGAGAATTTTGAGCGCCTCGGCCGAAGACAGCGTCAAGCGCTGGCCGCGGACCTTCTCCGAAAGGTCGGAATGTCGCCCGAGATGATGCACAGGCTGCCGTCCGAGTTGTCGGGCGGCCAGCGGCAGCGGCTCGGCATCGCGCGGGCGCTGGCGCTCCAGCCTTCGCTAGTCATTGCCGACGAGGCGGTCTCGGCCTTGGACGTCTCCGTCCAGGCACAGATCCTGAACCTGCTTTTGGATCTCCAGCAGCAGATGGGCCTCGCCTTCGTCTTCATCTCGCACGATCTTGGCGTCGTGGAGCATATCGCGCATCGCGTCGCCGTCATGTATCTTGGGCGGATCGTGGAACTCGCGCCGTCTGAGGCGCTCTTCGCCAAGCCGGTCCATCCCTACACCGAGGCGCTGATCGCGGCAGCTCCGGTGCCGGATCCAACCCGAGTTCGGCTGGAGGCGCCAGTCGAGGGCGAAGTGCCGAGCCCCATCACTCCGCCGAGAGGCTGCGCGTTTCACCCGCGCTGCCCGCTCGCGGTCGAGCGTTGCCGTATCGAGGTGCCGCCTTTGGTGCCGATACCAGATGGGCGGGTAGTGGCGTGCCACGTACGCGCTCCGGCCACATACATTCCGACCCAGCCGACTGAGATGTCCTATCCTTCGCCCACTGCGGGACCGCAGCAAACCCTCCCTCCGATAAGAGACCTTCACAATAACTGACATCGACACTGAACATCATCCCAAGTAGGGCAGGAAGAAGAATGAAGAGACAGAGACCACTGGGCGATGAGCTGGCAGTCATGTCACCATGAACAACTCAATCCAACTTCACCAATGAACATTCTGGCGTGACCGACGGTCCCGAGCGGTTTGCCATGCGTCTCACGGAGAAATCAACTATGGAAAACGATCCGCTCAGCCTTGCGGAAATCGTCCCTCGTGTGAAACCGGAGGATGCCACAGCTCGGCTGCTCGCGGTCAGCGACCTCGACAATCTTCGAATAGTCGCCAATCCTGCAGTCGATCCAAGCGGCGAATGGGTTGCCTATGACGTCAGTTTACCCGACGCGAAGGCCGACAAGTGCTTCAGGCATATTTGGATGACTTCTTGGGACGGCAGCCGCACGCTCCAGCTGACCAACCGCGCAAAGGAAAGCGAAAGCACCCCGCGCTGGAGCGCCGACGGGCGCTATCTCGCTTTCCTTTCCTCCCGAACGGACAAGCGTGACAACGATCAGCTTTGGCAGCTCGATCGCACCGGCGGCGAAGCACGGCAGCTGACGAGGCTCGAGGGCGGCGTCATCGATTACGCCTGGTCGCCCACAGGTCACCAGATCGCGCTGATCGTGCTCGATAAGGATCCATACGAGACCGATCCCGCCGACAACGGGGAGAACAAGAAGCCGAAGCCGATCGTCCTCGACCGCTTCCAGTTCAAGCGTGACATCGAAGGCTATCTCGGCACGCGCCGCAAGCGTCTGTTCGTTTTCGACGTCGACTCCGGGAACCTGCGCCGGTTGACGACCGGAGACTTTGACGAAGTGCTTCCCGCTTGGTCGCCGGATAGCACGCGCATTGCCTTTGTCAGCAATCGCGATCCCGATCCCGACCGAACCTACAATTACGATATCTGGGTGGTTCCTGCGTCGGCGTCGGGCGTTGCCCCTCTCCGCCTGACGACGTCCGCAGGCGACGACAACAATCCCGAGTACGAAAGCTACCCGTCGTGGAGCCCCGACGGTCGCAGCATCGCTTACATTGGAGGCGCTCCGGTCAACCTACTCTACTCGGGTACTCACCCGCTTGCGGTCGTTCCCGCGAACGGCGGTGAGGGGCGGGTCCTCACTCCGGCCCTCGACCGAAACGTCTCGAAACCCGTCTGGTCGCCGGACGGCAAGTCGCTGCGCTTCATCGTCGAAGATGACAAGACGTCGTGGCTGGGCAGCATCGCTGCGCGCGGCGGCCCCGTGACGCGGCTGGTCGGTGGCCGCCAAGTCATTCACGCGATCGACCAGAACTCGCGCGCGCGGATTGCCGCACTGGTCGATGATCCCGCGCACCCGCCAGAGATTTATGCGCTCGATGGGACTAAGCTCCGCCGTCTGTCGCATCAGAACGATGGGTGGCTTGCCGACGTGCAGCTGTCGCCCGTCGAAGATACCATGATGCACAGCAAGGACGGCACCGAGGTCCACGGTTTCCTCCTGCGGCCCCTTGGCGGAGCCTCGGGGCGCGCGCCGACCATCCTTCGAATCCATGGGGGACCGCAGGGGCAGTTCGATTATGGCTTCAGTTTCGAATGGCAGCTTCTTGCCGCCAACGGCTATGCAGTGGTCGCCGTCAATCCACGTGGAAGCACCGGCCGGGGCCAGGATTATACCAAGGCCATTTACGCATCCTTTGGCACGGTTGATGTCCAGGACGTACTCTCAGCGGTCGACGACGCCGTCGCACACGGAATTGCGGACCCCAACCGCCTCGGCCTTGGCGGGTGGAGCTACGGTGGAATGCTCACCAACTACACAATCGCGAGCGACCAGCGCTTCAAGGCGGCGACGAGCGGCGCCAGCATTTCCAATCTTCTCGCCGCCTACGGCACCGATCAATACACCCCCCACTACGAGATGGAGTTCGGCCGCCCATGGGAGAATCTCGATGTATGGCTGAAGAACTCCTACCCCTTTTTCCATGTCGATCGGATCGTCACCCCGACGCTGTTCCTCGGCGGGTCTTACGACTTCAACGTGCCGCTCCTCAACAGCGAGCAGATGTACCAGGCTCTCAAGAGCAGAAACGTGCCGACGCGGCTGATCATCTATCCAGGCGAGTTTCATGGCCTCAAACGACCGAGCTTCCTTCGAGACCGATACCAGCGTTATCTCGACTGGTACGCGAATCATCTAAAATAGCCGTCCCTCCTGCACACGCAGGATAAGCGTGCAACAAACCGAAATTCCCTTGGTGCACTGCTAATAGCATCAGCTGGGTAGTAAGCGCTGTCCCGGCGGCACCTTTCGCGCGTGGATGTAAGGGACGATGTTCGAGGCCTTTGAGGGCTTCGACATATGACGATTTCAGAGTTTACGCTTAAGTCCAGGGACGAGGAGCCGGTCCGTCGACTGGAGATCTTCACTGGTTCGGGTCGGCGGCGTGAGTGGCCGCCGGAGGAGAAGGCCCGGATAGTGGCGGAGAGCTACGAGGCGGGCGAGACGGTTTGTGCTGTGGCACGCCGGTATGGGCTTTCCCCGCAGCAATTGTTCACTTGGCGTCGGGCTGCTCGCCGGCCGATGGGGGAGGCAGCAATATTGGAATCCATGTTCGTGCCGGCGGTGGTGACGGCAGCGCCTCCGAAGCCTGCGGCGAAGCATCGGCCACAGCCAAGAAAGCGGGAGCCGGCTCGAGACGCTGGTGTGATCGAGCTCGAGATCGACGGCATCGCAATGCGGGTGGGTCGTGGGGCGGATTCGAAGACGGTTGCAGCGGTGATCCGTGCGCTGAGGGCAACGTCGTGATCGGGCCAACGGGAGCGGTCAAGGTCATGGTGGCGACGAAGCCGGTCGACTTCCGCAAGGGAGCGGAAGGTCTGGCAGCGCTCGTGCGCGAGGCGATGGGCGCGGATCCATTCTCGGGCGCGGTCTACGTGTTCCGGGCCAAGCGGGCCGACCGGATCAAGCTCGTCTACTTCGACGGCACGGGCGTATGCTTGTTCGCCAAGCGGCTGGAGGATGGCAAGTTCTGCTGGCCGGGCATTACCGATGGTGTCGTGCGACTGACGGCGGCACAGTTGCAGGCACTCCTGGAAGGCCTCGACTGGCGGCGGGTGCACGAAACGCGCGAGATGCGTGTTCCAACGACGGCGAGCTGACCATCGGATTATTGCCAAATCACTGGAATCCATGCTTGAATCCGCTTCGTGACTGACGCGGCCGCTGCCCTACCCGACGATCCTCATGCGCTTCAGGCGATGCTTCTGGCCGCGCGTGCGGAGAATGAGAGGCTCCGCCAAATCATCAAGGAGTTGCAGCGCCATCGCTTCGGGCGAAGGGCGGAGAGCCTGCCCGAGGACCAGCTTCTTCTGGGCCTGGAGGAAGCCGAGCAGGTAGAGGCGGAGGGCTTCGCCAGCGCGGAAGCCGCGGACCCCTCAAAGCGTGATGCCAGGGCTCGTAAGCGTCGCGCCAACCGCGGCTCGTTGCCCGCCCATCTGTCGCGCGTCGAGCAGGTAATCGACATCGCCGACAAGATCTGCCCGTGCTGCCAAGGCCAGCTGCATGTTATGGGCGAGGACGTCTCCGAGCGTCTCGACATCGTGCCCGCCCAGTTCCGGGTGATTGTCACCCGTCGACCGAAGTATGCGTGTCGGGCCTGCGAAGAGGTGGTCGTGCAGGCGCCAGCGCCGGCACGTCTCGTCGAAGGCGGCATTCCTACAGAGGCCACGGTGGCTCATGTTCTGGTGTCGAAGTATGCCGACCACCTTCCCCTATATCGTCAGGCCCAGATCTACGCCCGCCAGGGCGTCAATCTCGACCGTTCGACACTCGCCGACTGGGTGGGCAAGGCAGCTTTCCTGCTTCGCCCTGTGCATGAGCGGCTGTTCGAGCGGCTGAAGGCTTCAGACAAGCTCTTCGCGGACGAGACCACTGCGCCTGTGCTTGATCCGGGCCGGGGGCGGACCAAAACGGGGCAGTTGTTCGCCTATGCCCGAGACGACCGACCTTCGGGCGGAATGGACCTACCGGGCGTCGCCTATCTCTACGCTCCGGACCGCAAGGCCGAACAGCCGATCCGGCATCTTCAGGGCTTTGTCGGAACCCTGCAGGTCGACGGATACGCGGGTTACAAGGCGCTGGCCGAACGCAACGCCGTGAGCTTGGCCTTTTGCTGGTCGCACGTGCGTCGCCGCTTCTATGAGCTCGCGCAGTCCGGCCCCGCGCCGATCGCGACGGAGGCGCTCGCCCGCATCGCCCAACTCTACCACGTTGAGAGCGATATCCGCGGTCGTTCCGCCGACGAACGCCGCGCCGTCCGGCAGGAGAGAAGCCGTCCCGTAATCAATGCCCTTGAGCCGTGGCTTAGGCAGCAACTCACCCTTATCAGCCAGAAGACCAAGCTGGCGGAAGCCATCCGCTACGCGCTCTCGCGCTGGCAAGGTCTGACAAGATTCCTCGACAACGGTACGATCGAGATCGACTCCAACGTCGCCGAGCGCGCCATCCGTCCCATTGCCATCTCGGGGTCATTCTGCCCATGTTGGGCAGGAGGTCGAGGTCCATTACCGTTGGCACCCGTATTTCGGACGTCGGCTTCGCTGCGAGAACAGCGAAGAGCGCGCCGACGGCCGGATCATTCATCTCGTCGTCGCGCCCGGTCATGTCATTACCGCTCCGGCCTGGATGATCGATCCCGTGGCTTGCGCGGCGATGGACCTGGGCCCCCCGCGCGTATCGCTTGCCGCGCTGCTTGAGCTTAACAAGCTCTTGATCGAACGCCGTTTCCGGCGAGGCTCTCCGGATGGTTTCACCATCGCGGAGTCGCAACATGAGAACCCTGCCACCCCCGACACGATCTCTCGTGGTCGTTCGCCAACTCAGCTTGCCGCTCGACTCGCAGAAGCTGAACGGGCTGAGTTCAACGCAACGGACCATAGTGATCGCCCGGCTCGCCAACGTACTGAGGGCCGCCGCCGGCGTGCCAACGGAGGAGGAGAGCTGCGATGACGAGCGGTAATCTGATTCCGACTGCCGTCCTCAAGCGCAAGGCCGTCGTCTATGTGCGTCAATCCACTCAGGCGCAGGTCCAGCTCAACCTTGAGAGCCAGCGTCGGCAGTATGAGCTTGTCGACGTCGCGCGGCGTTGGGGATTCCGCAAAGTAGAGGTGATCGACGAGGATCTGGGACGAACCGCAAGCGGGGCTGTGGAGCGTCCCGGTTTCGAGCGCCTGGTCGACGATCTGTGCACCGGCCATGTGGGCGCCGTGCTTTGCCTGGAGGCGTCCCGCCTGTCGCGCAACGGGCCGGACTGGCATCGGCTGCTCGAGTTGTGCGGCGAAGTCGATGCACGCGTGATCGATCTGGACGGAGTCTACGATCCGGGATTGCCGAACGACCGCCTGCTGCTGGGTATGAAGGGCAGCATCAGCGAATTCGAGCTCGGCGTGCTGCGTGCCCGCATGTACGAGGCCGCCCGCGCCAAGGCACAGCGCGGAGAACTGCGCATCTCCGTGCCCTTCGGCTATGTCTGGCACCGCGATTACGGTGTCGGGTTCGATCCCGACATGCGCCTGCAGGAGACCATTCACCTGATATTCGCGCGCTTCCGCGAACTCGGCAGCGCGCGCCAGGTCCTGATCTCGATGATCGACGTTGGCGTGCATTTCCCCAGACCCTCCGACGGCAAGAAGATGGTGTCCTTCGACTGGGTTCCGATCCGTTACCGCAACGTGATCTCGATCCTGAAGAACCCATTCTACGCCGGCGCCTATGTCTATGGTAAAAGCGAGAAGCGCACTGAGATCGTCGATGGCCGCGTTCGCAAGAGCTATGGCCATTACAAGCCGGCTAGCGAGTGGGCGGTGGTGCTCAAGGACCATCACGAAGGCTACATCGGATGGAGCGAGTACGAACGGAACCAGGAACTGCTCGCAGCCAACGCTTACGGCAAAGCCGGCGGCGTCAAGTCGGGCCGCGGCGGTCGCGCGCTGCTCCCGGGTCTTATCTCCTGTGGTCGATGCGGGCGAAGACTGGTTGTTATGTATGCCGGACGCGGCCAAGGTTATCCGGTATATCGCTGCGAGCGCGGCAACCTCATGATGGCACAGGCGCGATGCATGTCGT
>NZ_JAMYKY010000058.1:0-10046 GCF_040317695.1 Mesorhizobium sp. M1403
TAATAGATGCGACCTCGCTGCTTCATGGCCCACACTCCATCTCTGATGAAAGACTAGTGTGTTGCCCTCACCGATTGAGCCCACCATCGAAAGCGGACATTCACGTCGATGTGGGCATGATCATCATCTGACCCTGAACAGACTGGGAGCGAGATGCCAAAAGCTTCAACGCCGAAGAGCGATTTAGGTCAAATCAGACGATCCTCATTACGACATCGATGTTGCCCCGTGTCGCTTTGGAGTAAGGACAAATCTCGTGCGCTTCATCCACCAGAATTTGTACCACATCGCGCTCCAGACTCGGCACGGCAATATCCAGTTGGACGCTAAGAAAGTGGCCGTTTTCTCCGTAGTTCAGATTCACCTCGGCCTCGATGCTCATCCCTGCAGGCAGCGCGATTTTTCGTTCGTGGGCCGCAGATGCGATTGCGCTTGCGAAGCTGGCCGACCAGCCGGCCGCGAGCAACTGCTCCGGATTGGTGCCGATGCGCGCCGATCCAGGCGTCGATAGCCAGATGTCCAGAAGGCCGTCGGAACTGCGCGAGGCGCCATTTTCGCGACTGCCCGTGGTTGCGGTCCTGGCCGTATAGACAACCCTTGTGATGTGGCTCATGGGCATTCTTTGCTGGTAGCGGTAACCGCCGCTTCGGTGGTTGCCGCGAACTCGATCAGGCGTCGACTTCGACAACGGCATCGGCAAAGGCCTGCGGCGCTTCCTGGGGCAGGTTGTGCCCGATGCCGCCGGTGACGACCCGATGCGCGTATCTGCCCGGGAACATCGGGGCGTATACGCTGGCGTCCGGATGCGGCGCGCCATTGGCGTCGCCTTCGAGGGTGATCGTCGGCACGCCGATGACCGGTGCCTGCGCGAGTCGCTCCTCGAACGCGTCGTATTGCTGCTCGCCGGCGGCGAGTCCGAGCCGCCAGCGATAATTGTGGACCACAATGGCCACGTGATCGGGATTGTCGAAGGCTGCGGCGCTGCGCTCGAATGTGGTATCGTCGAAATTCCACCGCGGCGACGCGAGTTGCCAGATCAGCCTGGTGAAATCTCGTGTGTATTTCTCGTAGCCGGCGCGGCCGCGATCGGTGGCGAAGTAATATTGATACCACCATTGCAGCTCGGCCTTGGGTGGCAGCGGCAGCTTGCCGGCTTGCTGGTTGCCGATGAGGTAGCCGCTCACCGAGACCATCGCCTTGCAGCGTTCAGGCCATAGTGCGGCAATGATGTTCGCGGTGCGCGCGCCCCAGTCGCAGCCGCCAATCGTCGCCTTTTCGATGCCCAGTGCGTCCATCAGGGCGACAATGTCCGCGGCAATCGCTGACTGCTGACCGTTGCGCATCGTGTCGTCCAACAGGAATCGGGTCGTGCCGTATCCGCGCAGGTAGGGAACAATCACGCGGTGGCCTTTCGCTGCCAGCAGAGGAGCGACATCGGCATAGGTGTGGATGTCATACGGCCAGCCATGTAGCAGGATGACGGGCGGGCCGTCGGTCCGTCCAAGTTCCGCATAGCCGACGCTCAGCACGCCGGCCTCGATCCGCTTCAAGGGCCCAAAGGACGCCGCAGGCTCTCCAGTCGTCTGTTGCGCTTGTGCCGGGCCGATCAGGCCGAACTGAGTGGCGGCGACAGCCATCGCGGCGGCGCCAAAGAACCGACGGCGATCTTGGTCGATTTCATCGGGGATATTGAGCGAATGCATTTGGGAACCTCTATCCTTGCGCGGGCGATCAGCCGAACGTGAATGCAAAGACCTCCACGCCTGAGTCGAGAAACTCGATCTCGAACTGGCGATCGACGATGGGTTTCGATTGTCGGATCAGTTGGTACAGGCGCTGCTCTGTCACTGCGCCTTCGCCCATTTCATTGACGTCGATGCCGTGAGCCGTGCCTGGCGGCTGCCCGTCGATCAGCACGCGAAATCTCACAGACGTTCCCGGCGCTGCCGGACCCATGACCAGATGAAGGTCGCGCGCGTGAAAACGGTACGCGATGCGGGCATCGGACTTGTTCAGTACGGCGGTTTCTTTCCTTACCGTCCAACTGCCAGACAGCCCCCACTCATTCAGGCGTAGTCGCGCCGGCACGTCGTAGATGTGCGGCGCGTCCAAGACCGCTTCACCGCCGGAGGCAAAATTCTGGGTGCGTTCGTAGCCGAGATAATTTTCCGGAGACTTGAGGGTCTCCCAATCGGCCGCGGCTTCGATGCCGCGGGCATCCACCGACACAGGCTCACGGTCGAATCCGCCGGCGCCAGCCTCAGTCAGCAATTCCTGGATGACCATTTCCGACTGTTGGTATGAGCCCTCGCCAAAGTGGTGATACCGGACGCGTCCCCGCGAATCGACGAAATAGAGTGCCGGCCAGTACTGGTTGCTGAAAGCCCGCCATATGAGATGGTCGTTGTCGACGGCGATCGGGTAATCGATCCCCAGGTCTTTCACCGCCCGGTGCACGTTGTTCAGGTCTTTTTCGAACGAGAACTCCGGCGCGTGGATTCCGATCACCACCAAACCATGCTTCCGGTATTTCTCGTCCCAGGCCTGAACGTAGGGAAGCGTGCGCAGCCAGTTGATGCAGGTGTAGGTCCAGAAATCGATGAGGACGACCTTGCCATGCAAAGCCGACGCCGTCAGCGGCGGCGAATTTATCCACTCGTGCGCCACGCCAAGCGAAGCAAGCTCGGATTGACCCTCGAACTGGTCGGAGGAAAGTCCGTGAAGGAACGGAACCCTCATCGGTGCGGAGGCTATCGGCTGAGCCACATCCGTGTCTCCCAGAAAACTGGCAATCGGAGCCCCGATTGCCATTGCGAGCGCCACGGCGACGAGCAGCTTAATTGCTTTCATCGACGACGCCTTTTCAGTTTCGATCGATATCGCCGCGCAGACGGTTCAGCGGCGCGCTGCGCGCTGAATCCTTCAGAGCGGAAGCTCTTTGCCGGCCTGCTCAGCCACCATGTATTCCGCGTACCAGTCCGGCCAGTTCTCATCGCGCTGGCCGCCGTTACGCTTCTCGTGCTCGCCGTGGGCCTCCGACGCGCGTCGCAGCGCGGCAACAAGATCCGCTCCGGAAGCGTAGGTCGTGGTGTCGATCCGGCCGGGAAAGCGGGTGGTGATTTCCTGCAGCAGCCATTCGTTGCCGTCCGGGTCCTTGAACGTCGCGAACGAGGAGTAGCTGCGCCGCTCGGGATCGCGCCCCTTGACCGCCGGCTTGCCGGGACCTGTGCGGTGAAACGCCTCGCTGACCTCGGCGCCGTGGCCAATGAGCTCGGCGCGCGCCGCCTCGATGTCCGACACGACAAGATAAAGCCCGCTTGCCGAGCCGGGCTCCGCCGTCGTGACCCCCGTGCCGAAGTGGATCGAGGCAGGCGAGCCCGGAGGTGTGAACTGCACACCCCGGAACGTATCGCCGACGACGAAATCGCCGTCGAGCCGCCAGCCCAGGCCGATATAAAAGCTCTTGGCGCGATCGACGTCCGAGACGGGGATGACCACGACCTCGAGCTTCATGTCGAGCGCCTGCTTTTTGAGGGTCCCGGTCGCAGTTTCGTGCTTTTCGTCACGGGGCGTTTTCATGGTTTGAGACATTTGTCGTTCCTTTCGAGTGAGGTGGTTATTTGGTTTGCCGCAGCGGCCTGAACGCGGCGCGCAACTCGGCAGAAAAGAGCTCCGGCCGCTCCCACGCGGCGAAGTGGCCGCCTTTGTCGACCTCATGGAAGTAGATCAGGTTGGGGTAGGCGCGCCGGGCCCACGTCTCGGGGGCCTGATAGCCTTCCCCCGGAAAGACCGTGATGGCCACCGGCAGCGAGACTTCGCTGGTCTTTTCAGGGTCGGCAAAAACGGGACTGCGCCCGCCGCCGTACTCCCAGTAAATTCGCCCGGACGAGGTGGCGGTGTCCGTCAGCCAGTACAGCGTGATATCGTCCAGCACCTCGTCAGGCGACTTTTCGGGATCGCTTTTGTCGTAGGTCCAGCCCGAAAAGCCCGGATGCCCGAGCATCCAAGCGGCGAGCCCTGCGGGGGAGTCATTGATGGCGTAACCGATCGTCTGGGGCCGGGTGCCCATCATCGTGGCGTAGGATCTGTTCCCCATCTTGGCGGCCATGCTGAGCGCATCGAACGCCGCGCGCTCCTTGTCCATGAGCCCCGCCGGCGCCGGTCCGCCGGCGGCGAGCACCGCGGCAATCTCTGGCGGTACGACAGCCGGCAGGTTGACATGAATGCCGAGCAGGCCTGCCGGGGCCAGACGTCCCATTGCATTCGAAACGGGAGAGCCCCAGTCGCCGCCCTGGGCGACGTAATCTGTGTAGCCAAGGCGCTTCATCAGCTCTGCCCAGGCTCGTGCAATGCGGTCTGTACCCCAGCCGGTATCTGTGGGTTTGCCGGAGAAGCCGAAACCCGGCAACGACGGCAGTACGAGGTCGAACGCGTCTTCCGGGCTACCGCCATGCGCCGTGGGATCGGTGAGAGGGCCGACGGTCTTGAGCAGTTCCAGCACCGAGCCGGGCCAGCCATGCGTCATGATCAGCGGCAAGGCATTGGGATGTTTCGAGCGAACGTGAATGAAGTGGATGTCCACTCCGTCGATCGTGGTCATGAACTGGGGCAGGGAATTCAGCTTCGCTTCCGCTGTCCGCCAGTCGTAGGCCGTGCCCCAATACTCGACGAGCGGCCTGATCTTCGCGAGCTGTATGCCCTGCGACTGGTCATCGACCGTCTCCCGGTTGGGCCACCTTGTCTGCGCAATGCGACTGCGAAGATCATCGAGCGGCGCTTGCGGCACATAGACTTTGAAGGGCCGGATCGAGCGATCCTCGACCGGGTTGGCGGAGGCGGGCGCGGAAAGGATGCAAAGCCCGAATGCCAGCACGGCCGCCAGTTGGTCGAGCCTCATGGCTGCACCTTCTTGTCCGGAGTGTGGAACGTCACAGTTTGTTTGGTGAAGACTTTGCCTTCGGGATCCACCACCTCGATCAGCACCTTGTGCTGGCCGCTTGGCATGCCAACCAAGATGATGGTGTTGCTCTGACCGTAGTCCGCCCACGCCCAAGGCAGGTCGTCGACGGTGACGTGCAGATGCCCGACCCGCGGAGACACGTTGCGCGCGGCCGCCCCGCCCACAGGCAGGATGCGCAAGTTCTCCACCCGGTACGGGATGAACACGACGCCGCTGGCCAACGGACCCGGAAGCGGCGGCTCCACGATCAGCTTGGGTGCGGGCTCGTTGTCGATGGGAACGACCGTGCTCTGGGCAAACGCGCCCGTGGCGAGCACGGTGCAAACCGCGAGTGCGGTGAGCGTCTTGATGAGGGGGTTCATTGCAGTCGCTCCCTTCGGAGGTTGGCTACGCAGCTATCGCTGGGCGGAAGATGACGAGCGTCCGGCGCGCCATCCCCCGCCAACACGTCATGTCTGCAACGTCTTGAATGTTGCGCGCACCTCATCGGTGAAACTCTTCGGCTGCTCCCAGGCGGCGAAATGGCAGCCCTTGTCCGTGCGGCCATAGTGCAGAAGCTTCGGGAACGCGCGTTCGGTCCAACTCTTCGGTGCGGTGTAGATTTCACTGGGGTTCGCAGTCGCACCGACGGGAATGGTGATGCCCTTGGCGTCGAAGAAGCCGGCCTTCGCCGTTTGCGTATGTTCCCAATAGAGACGTGCCGACGAGATCGCCGTGTTCGTCAGCCAGTAGAACGTGATGTTGTCGAGGATGTCGTCGCGGGTAAGGCCCTCCGGCTCTCCATCGAAGGAGCGTGCGATCAGCGCATAACTGTCGGCATCGTGATCGAGGATCCACGCCGCCAGGCCGGCCGGTGAATCGACGATCCCGTAGAGCGTTTGCGGACGAAGAGCCATCTCGTTGGCGTAGCCCAGGCCGTTTTTGTAGAAGAACGCTACCTGCTCGTAGGCACGCTTCTCGTCGGGGCCAAGATCAGCGGGGGGCGGACCGCCGGAGGCCAGCGCCTTCACGATCTCCGGCGGAATGGTCCCCGGCATATTCGTGTGGATGGCGACCAGCTCGGGAGGTGCGATCAGGGCCATCTGTTCCGTGATGAGTGCTCCCCAATCGCCGCCCTGCGCGACGTAGCGGTCGTAGCCAAGGCGTTTCATCAGCACGATCCACGCCCGCGCGATGCGCCCGGGATCCCAACCGGTTTCGGTGGGCTTGCCGGAAAAGCCGTAGCCCGGCATCGACGGGATCACCACGTCGAACGCCTCCGCCTCCGTGCCTCCGTGCGCAGTGGGATTGGTGAACGGGTCGATGATCTTCAAAAGTTCGATGACCGAACCGGGCCAGCCGTGCGTGATGATGACAGGCAGGGCGCCCTGATGCTTAGACTTCACATGGATGAAGTGGATGTCGAGCCCATCGATCTCAGTGACGAAATTCGGCAGCGCCTTCAACTGCGCCTCGCACTTGCTCCAATCGTATTCCGTTCGCCAGTACTGCATGAGCTTCTGCATTGTGGCGAGTTGCACGCCCTGCGTTGGCCCTACAGTTGCTGGGGTCGACCAGATCCGCCGGGACGCCTCGTCGGAGACGAGTTCGCGCTCGGGCCAGCGCGTGGCGGCGATGCGCCGGCGAAGCTCATTGATCTCCCCCTGCGGGAAACTGACGGAGAAAGGGCGGATGGCATCGCTCGTGGATGCGGCGGCCAATTGCGACGGGAGCAGGCTTGCCGCGCCGGCGGCGGCGATGCCGGCCGCCGCAGTGCCCAAAAGTCGCCGGCGATCCTGGTCGATTGCTTCGGAGGTTCTGGTCGTGTCCATGGGTCTCTCCTGGGTTGATGGGTTTGCGATCTATCTACGCAGCTTGAACTACGCCCAGGAGGCGGGATTAGCCCGTTATGCGTCGTGAGCTTGTGTTAGCCGCTGCCAGCCTGCCGCTTTTTTGAGCAGATAGGAGGCGCCTAGACTGTGAGACTCCCTATGGTGCAGGAGCGCTCCTTGACTTAAACTGCGGCGCTGGGTGCAGGCGGCTCCAAAAGAAGACGCCATGACGAAAACGGGAATACAAGCCAAAGACAGATTGTCGTTTGGCCCTTTCCATTTTGCTGCGGGTGAAAGGCTCCTGACAAGAGAAGGCGCTCCCGTAGAGCTGGGTTCGCGCGCCATCGACATTCTCATAGTCCTGACCTCTGCACCGAATGAGGTCGTCAGCAAGAAAGATCTAATGTCGCGGGTTTGGCCGGATGTCGTCGTCGAGGAAGGCAGCCTGCGGTTCCACATGACCGGACTGCGCAGGGCGCTGGGCGATGGAAAGGATGGCGCGCGGTACATCGCGACGCTTCCGGGGCGGGGCTATTGCTTCGTTGCGCCGGTTTTGCGATTAAACAGCCCACGCGACGAAGCCCTATTCATTGCCGCTGAGTTTCCGCACGCGAATCTTCCAAACCGCTTGAGCCGGATGGTCGGACGGGACGAGGATGTTCTTAAGCTGTCGGTGCAGCTGAATGCTTCGCGGTTCGTCACCATCGTTGGCGCCGGTGGCGTCGGCAAAACCACCGTCGCGATCGCAGTCGGGCATCACCTGATCGAAGCATTTTCAGGGGCGGTCTTGTTCGTCGATCTGGGAATGATCGGCGATCCCGGTCTGGTGACGACAGCCGTCGCCTCGATGCTTGGACTAACGGTTCAAACAGAGGATGCGACGCCCAACCTGATCGCTTACTTGCGCAACAAGCGGATTCTCTTGATCCTCGATACCTGTGAGCATCTCGTGGATGCGGTGGCGCCTCTGGCCTCGAGCATCGTCGATGCGGCGTCACAGGTCTACATCCTGGCGACGAGCCGCGAGGCGCTTCGGGTCGAGGGCGAACATATCTGCCGGTTGGATGCGCTTGCGTTTCCGCCCGACGAACCGGGGCTAACGGCGGCCATCGTCCAGACATTCCCGGCCACCCAGCTGTTCGTCGAGCGAGCGGTGGCAGGTGGCGCTCGTTTGGACGTCGGCGACGCCGAGGCCTTGATCATCGCAAGCATCTGCCGAAAGCTTGACGGGGTGGCGCTCTCGATCGAACTGGCGGCCAGACGTGTCGAATCCTATGGGCTGCAGCAGACAGCCGCGCTTCTCGATCAACGCCTGACACTGCTGTGGCTCGGTTCACGGACAGCGCCGCCGCGTCAGCAGACCTTGCAGGCGACACTAGACTGGAGCTTTGGGCTCCTGACCGACGTTGAGCGCGTGGTGCTTCGCAGGCTCGCTGTATTCGTCGGTCATTTCACGCTCGATGCCGCCCTGGAGGTCGTGACGAGCGCGACCCTCGACCGATCGACCGTCCTTGGCGCCATGGACAGTCTTGTCGCCAAATCGATCGTGGCGACGCGTCCGGTTGGAGCAATGATGCGCTACAGGCTCCTCGATACGACGCGCGCCTACGTTCTCGACATCCGGATCGATGACGCCGAGGCTGCCGATCTGGCAGTGCGCCACGCCGCCTACTATCGGAGATGGCTGGAGCAGACCGGGATCGAGTGGCCAAGCCTGGCGACCGGTGAGGAGCGGGCGCCCCACTTCGCCGCCATCAACAATGTCCGGGCTGCCCTGGAATGGTGCTTCGGCGACAGCGGAAACGCCGACATCGGCGTCGGACTCGCCAGCGCTGTCGCGCCGGTTTTCCTGGCAATGTCCTTGTTGCCGGAGTGTCATCGCTGGTCTGAAAGAGCAATATTCGCTTTCGACGATGCCGCCCTTGGCGGACTTGACGAGATGCATCTTCAGGCAGCCCTCGGCGTGTCCTTCATGTTCATGCGGGGAGGACGCGACAGGGCGCGCGTAGCTCTGGAGAGGAGCCTGGCGATCGCCGAGCAGCGCGGCGATCCGCTGGACCGGGTGCGTCTGTTGGGTTCGCTCAACATGTTCCATCTGCGGACGGGCAATTTCGCAACCGCCCTTGAGTTTGCAAGGCGTTGTTCAGCCACAGCCGCGACCTTGGACGACTCGGTCGTCAACGCGCTGGCACACTCGATCCTGGGCATCTCGCTCCACCTGCGAGGCGACCTCGCGGAGGCCCGCGCAGAGCTGGAGGCGGCGCTCGACCGTGGGCCGCGCTCCCAGCGGACCACGACGATCTATCTGGGCTTCGAAGGCAAAATCCTGGCCAGGGCCATCCTGGCGAGGAACCTTTGGCTACAAGGCCATCCGGACCAAGCCATGGCACACGCCCGACAGGCCGTCGAAGAGGCTGCCGCCATGGATCATTCTCTAACGTTGGCGATCGCGTTGATCTGGGCGATATCGGTCTTCCTGTGGACCGGTGACCTGAAGAGCGCCGAGGCGTACATAGATATGCTCATCGCCCGCGCGGAATCCCATTCCATGACTCCTTACCTGCTGGTCGGTCGGGGCTTCAAAAGCGAAGTCGCGATCCGTCACGGCGATGCAAAAAGCGGCGTCGAGGGCCTGCAGACATCTCTTCGGAAGCTCCACGCGGCGCCTTATGAATTGCTCACGACGCCGCTCAACCTCTCGCTAGTTAGGGGACTGGCCGCGATCGGTCAGGTTGATGAAGCCATTGCGTTGATCGACGAGTCGCTTGGTCAAGTCGAAAAGAACGGCGACCAGTTGTACCTCCCGGAGTTGCTACGGATGAAGGGAAGCCTCCTTCTCCAGTCGGAGCGCAACCGTGATGAAGCTGCCGCCTACCTCATGCAGGCACTGGAGTTGAGCCGAAGTCAGCGCGCACGGGCATGGGAGTTGCGAACCGCAATCGACATGGCGACGCTGATGGCCGGGCGCGGGGAGATCAACAGCGCTCGCGAGCTCTTGCAGTCGGTTGCGGCGTATTTTGTGGAGAGCCTGAATACGGCGGATGTCGGGGCTGCCGAACACCTGCTGGCGACACTGAGGTAGAGCCTCAATGCCACTTCTCCTAATGGTGTCGTCCCCTCTCGGCGCAATTTCGACGGTGGTGTGGGCACTATTAATGTCGGCTTCGGGAGGACAGGAGTGGCTGGCTGAATGACCGACATGCTTAAGGGTTTCGGGTGCCGTCAGGCATACGAAAGTCTCTCATGCAGGAACCCGCGGGCCGCAGACGATTGCC
>NZ_JAMYKY010000059.1:0-9982 GCF_040317695.1 Mesorhizobium sp. M1403
TGACCAAGCACACGATCAACCATCCGCGAATCTCCCGTAGCGACCACGCCACAGAATCACCAATCCGATTCTGTGCAAAGGCCTCACAAGGGGAGAAGGGAGAGCCGCGCTCAAGCCTCCGACGACAGCCTATCCGGATGGATCGCGCCGCCACGGCTCCAGCCAATAAAAAACCGGCGTCAGCTTGCTTCTGACGCCGGTCATTTAGGTTTTGGGATCGTCGCACCCGATCTTTCCAAGGAAAGACCGAGGTTGGTTCGATCCGACGCAGACCCGTGGGCGGGGGGCTTGGGGTTTACGAGCCGGTGCCGGACCGAACCGTCTCAGGCAACGCCGGTAAATTCGTCGGACATTGGGGCATGAGCACGGATAAAAAAAGGCAGGATTGTGGCGAAGCATCACCAATTCCAACAGGCGTTTCGCAAACGTGACTGGACGTTGGAGAAACCGCACGGTGCTGCCGTTGCCCGGCCGGGCCTTGCAATTCGGCAACGAAAGCGCCAACTTTGGTCGGCGTACGATTCATTGCGAGGATCCAGGCATGACTGATCGCAGCAGCGGGACGGAGGATGGGGACGCATCCGCAATATTGATCCCGCTGCACGAGGCAAGACACGAACGCCTCGACCAGCCGGTGCGGTTCGACCGCCGCGAACTGGACCAGATCCTCAGGCTCTACGGCCGTATGGTCGCCGCCAATGAATGGCGCGACTATGCTATTGACCATCTCACCGACCGCGCCGTTTTTTCCGTCTTCCGTCGCACCAGCGAAGTGCCGCTTTTCCAGATCGTCAAGGATCCGAAGCTGGCGCGCCGGCAAGGCGCATTCGCCGTCATCGCCGCCGGCGGACGCATCCTCAAGCGTGGCCAGGAACTCGGCCGGGTGCTTGGCGTGTTCGACCGAACGCTGAAGCTGGTCGAGGCGTAACCCCTTATTTTTGTTTGCGGAACTTCCGCTCGGGCAGCGATTGCGGATCGGGCGGGACCGACGCTCCACCGTTGATCGGCAGTTGCATGAACACCGTGTCCAGCCAGCGTCCGTGCTTGTAGCCGGAGCCTTCCAGGCGGCCGGAATGGTGAAAGCCGAGCTTCTCGTGCAACCGCACCGAGGCGCTGTCGGGCCGGCCATCGCCAATCACCGCGATGATCTGGCGAAAGCCCGCCGCCTTGGCTGCCTCGATCAGCCTTTGCATCAGGAGCAGCCCGACGCCCTGCCCCTTGGCGTCGGGCGCGACATAGACGGAATCCTCAACCACGAAGCGGTATGCCGGGCGCGGCCGGAAAGCGCCGGCATAGGCATAGCCGAGCACAATGCCGCCTTTTTCCGCCACGAGATAGGGAAAGCCACCCGCTACCAAACTGTCGAAGCGCGCTCCCATCTCGATACGGCTTGGCGGGTCGAGTTCATAGCTCGCCGTGCCGTTTGTCACCGCGTCGGCATAGATTTCCGTGATCCGATCGAGATCGGCCGACGTCGCGGCCCGCAAGGTGATGCTGCTCATAATTTATGCACGTCGTTCATCTGCCCTATATCACAGCAAAAGCCGGCACAAAAGAAAAGGGCGGCCATTGGGCCGCCCTTTCCAAACTCGCTGGTCCAGTCAGACCATGATCCCGAAAAGTGGAAACCGGTTTTCGGAACAGATCATGGTCAACAAAGAACGCCGTACTAGCGACGGTCGCCCATGAACTGCAGCAGGAACATGAACAGGTTGATGAAGTCGAGATAGAGCCTCAGTGCGCCCATGATCGCCTTGCGGCCTGCGACATCAGTCTCGTCACCCTCGAAATACATCTCCTTGATGTTCTGCGTGTCATAGGCGGTGAGGCCTGCGAAGATCAGCACGCCGATCGCCGAAACGGCGAAGGAAAGCGCCGACGACTGCAGGAAGATGTTGATCACCATCGCGATGATCAGGCCGACCAGGCCCATGACCAGGAACGAGCCGAACGCGGAAAGGTCGCGCTTGGTCGTGTAGCCGTAGAGCGACAGCCCGCCAAACGCGGCGGCGGTGGCGAAGAAGGTCTGCGAGATACTGGCGGTGGTGTAGACCAGGAAGATCGACGACAGCGACAGGCCGACAAGGCCGGCGTAAACCCAGAACGTCGTCTGCGCCGCCGAAACGCTCATCGATTGGACCCGGAACGACAGGAACATCACCGCTGCAAGCGGGGCAAAGATCACCAGCCATTTCAGCGGCGAGCCGAAGATCGCGTAGCCGAACGAGGTCAGCATCTCGCCGCTTGGCAACGTGGCAACCGCCGAGGCGGGATCGCTGGTGGTGGCCAGCATGATTGTGCCGACCGCGGCAAGGCCGGTGATGAGGAGGCCAAGCCCCATCAGGTTGTAGACTTTGATCATGTAGGCGCGCAGGCCCTGGTCGATGGCAGCATCGACGCCGGCGCCGGGCACGGCGCGCGTCTGATAATTGCGAACGGGATCAGCCATGGAAATCCTCATATTGCTTCTGCCCCGTCCGGTGTCAGGTCCTTTTGAACCCAGGCGCCGCTGGCGGGGCTCCAGCATGCCTGCGCCGAAATATGATGGTTCTTGGCGTAAAGGACAAGACCGTAACCGGACGTAATGCTCCGTGAAGTGCCGGAGATCCGGTTTTATTGGCCTTGCCGGTCGAAACATTAACGAGATTTAATCAAAACCGGCTCTGGCTCAAAGATTCCGCAGCACCGGCGCCGCCTTGTGGCCCAGCACCCGCCACGTGCCGGCCAGGCCGATACCCACCGTGACCACCAGTGAAAAGCCGATGGTCGCCACCGCCACCTCGGGCATGAAGTGCGATGGCAGCGTCATGATGCGCGCGACGACGTACCACGCCGCCACACCGCCCGCCGCCAGCGCGAAGATCGCGGTCGCAAGGCCGATCAGCATGTATTCCAGCGAAAAGGCCGCGATCAGCGTTTTCCTGGTCGCACCCAGGGTCTTCAGCACCACCGCGTCGTGGATGCGGGCCCGGTTGCCGGCGGCGAGCGCCCCGGCCAGCACCAGCACCGAGGCGATCAACGCCACGCCCGCCGCGGCCCTGATCGCGGTGCCGAGCTGCGCCACCAGCCGGTTGACGATGTCGAGCGCGTCCTTGACCCTGACCGTCGTCACCGCGGGAAAAGCCCGGGTGACGGCATTGAGAAGATGCGCGTCGTCGGCCGCCGACGCATTCGTCTCGGTCAGCGTCGCCAACCAGCCATGCGGCGCCCCGGCGAATGTGTTGGGCGAGAACACCATGACGAAATTGATGCCCATGGTTTCCCATTCGACCTGGCGGAAATTGGCGATCTTGGCCGTGATATTGCGGCCGAGCACGTTGACGGTGATGGTGTCGCCGAGCTTCAGCCCGATCTCCTTGCCCTCCTCGGCGGAAAACGAGACCAGCGGTTCGCCGGAATAATTCCCCGGCCACCAGCTGCCCTCGGTCAGCGTTGCATTCTCCGGCAATTGTGCGTCATAGGTCAGCCCACGGTCGCCGCGCAGCACCCAGGCGCCTTCGGCCGGAACCTTGACCTTGTCGACATCGACGCCGTTGAGCGCCATCACCCGGCCGCGCAGCATCGGCACCTTGATCAGCGTGCCCTGCGGCGCCTCTTTGCCGACCAGCGCGGAGAAGGCATCGACGTCGCCGTTCTGGATATCGACGAAGAAGAAGTTCGGCGCCCGTTCCGGCAGGCTGCCGGAAATCTGCCGCCTGAGATTGCCGTCGATCAGCGCCAGCGTCACCAGGAGCGTCAGCCCGAGACCCAGCGACAGCACCACGGACGGCGTCAAGGCGCCAGGCCGATGGATATTGCCGATGGCGAGCCTGAGCGCCGTCGAGCGCACACGCGGACTTTTCTTCGCCGCCCACTGCACCAGCGTACCGACGACACGCAGCACCAGGAACGAAAAGACCGTGGCGCCGACGAAGATCGAGGCAATACGGCGGTCGCCGGAAAACAGGATCGCCAGCACCGCGAGCAGCAGCGCGATGGCCATTGCCGCGGCGACATAGAGCGGGCGGGGAAAACCGCGGCCCTCAAAACCCATTTCGCGAAACAGCGCCGTCGCTGGCACGTCGCGAGCACGGCCGAGCGGCAGCAGGGCGAAGGCCAGCGTCACCAGCAGCCCGAACAGCGCTGCCATGCCGAGGGCGCCGGGATAGAACCCACCTTCCGCCGGCACCGGAATAACCGACTGGAGTGCCGCGCTGGCCGCGAACGGCATCAGCGCGCCAAGCACAAGGCCCAGCGTGATGCCGAGGGCGGCGATCATCAGGATCTGCACCAGGTAGACGGCAAAGACGAACCCGCCCGAAGCCCCCAGGCTCTTGAAGGTGGCGATGACGCCGCGCTTGCCGTCGAGATAGGCACGCACGGCATTGGCCACGCCGACGCCGCCGACCACCAGCGCCGTCAGCCCGACCAGCGTCAGGAATTGCGAGAACCGCTCGATGTTCGAGGACAGCGCCGGCGCTGCGTTGCTGCGCGTGCGGATCGACCAGCCGGCCTGCGGGAACTGGTTTGCCGCCCGCTCCTGGATCACCTTGATCTGTGCCTCAGTGGTGCCGCCGGGCAGGCGGACCTTATAGGCATTCTCGACCAGGCTGCCCGGCTGGATCAGGCCTGAAGCGGCAAGCCCGTCGGTCGACACCATCAGCCGCGGCGCAAAACCGAAGCCATCCGACACCGCATCCGGCTCGTTGACCAGCTTGGCGCGCAGCTCGAATGTCGCGCTGCCGAGCTTCAACCGGTCACCGATGCCAAGGTTCAGCCGCTCGAACAAAAGGTCCGGGGCGGCGGCGCCGAAGACGCCGGATTTTTCGCCGAACAGATCCTCTCGCGACAGCACCGGCTCGGTCTCCAGCGCGCCATAGAGCGGATAGGCGCCGTCGACCGCCTTGGCCTCGACCAGCGCCTGGTCGGAGCCGTCCTCGAGCCTCGCCATCGAGCGCATGTTGGCGCTGTGCGAAACCGTGCCAAGCCGGTCGAGGAAGCTGCGTTCGGCTCTGGTCGGATCGCGCTGGTTGAGCTGGAAGCGGAGATCGCCGCCGAGCAGCGTCTGGCCCTGGTCGGCAACACCGGCGGAAATCGCCTGCGCCACCGAATTGACGCCGCCGATTGCCGCGACGCCAAGCGCAATGCAGGCAAGGAAGATCAGGAACCCGGACAGCCCACCGCGCATTTCGCGCAGCGAGAACTTGAAGGCGAGCCTCAGCGTTTGCGACAGCGGCATCAGGCGGTCACCTTGCCGGCCCTGGTGGCCGGCTCAGGCGCGTCCTCGATCAGCCCCGACCGCATCGACACCTGGCGCGAGCAGCGCGCCGCGAGCACCGGGTCATGCGTGACCAGCACCAGCGTCATGCCGCGTTCGGCCGCCTTGGCGAACAGCAGGTCGGCGACGTGCCGTCCCGTCGCCTGGTCGAGATTGCCGGTCGGCTCGTCGGCGATCAGGATGCGTGGCGACGGCGCCAGCGCCCGGGCGATCGCCACGCGCTGCTGCTCGCCGCCAGACAATTCGCCGGGATAATGGGTGATGCGATCGCTAAGGCCGACCGCCGCCAGTTCGCGCGCCGCCACGCCGAACGGATCGGCATGGCCGGCAAGCTCAAGCGGGACGGCGACGTTTTCCAGCGCCGTCATATTGGGGATGAGGTGGAACGACTGGAACACGATGCCGATGTTTCGCCCTCGAAACGATGCGATCTGGTCTTCGCTTTTGCCGTTGAGCAGCTCGCCGGCAATTCGTACCGCACCCGAATCGACCCTTTCAAGCCCGGCCAAAACCATCAGCAATGTCGACTTTCCCGAACCCGAAGGTCCAACGATGCCTGTCGCTTCGCCGCTCGCCACATCGAGGCTGACGCCCTTCAGCACATGCACCGAGGATGCGCCTTCGCCGAGCGTCAGCGATACGTCTTTCAGCGAAATGACGGCTTCTTCCAAAATCAAATCGTCCTATATGGGGGAAAGAGGGCTAGAGCATTCGATGCTCGACAAAGACGAAAACCTGCCTTCGCCAACAGATGTTCCTGGTCATATGGGGCCTGCCGCATGGCTTTCAAACACACTTTTGCCGCAGCCTTCGCCCTTTTCCTCGCGATCTGCAGCGCCATTTCGTCGGCGCGCGCCGAGCCCTTCACCATCGTTGGCTTCGGCGACAGCTTGATGGCGGGTTATGGCCTTGGGCCGGGTCAGGGGTTCACCGAAAAGCTGCAGGCCGCACTTCGCGCCAAGGGCTACGATGTCACGGTCGCCAATGCCGGCGTTTCCGGCGATACGACGAGCGGCGGCCTGTCGCGGCTCGACTGGTCGGTGCCGGACGGCACGCAGCTGGTCATCCTGGAGCTCGGCGCCAACGACATGCTGCGCGGCGTTTCGCCCGCCATAGCGGAAAAGAACCTGGACGCCATGCTGGCAAAGCTGAAGCAGCGCAAGATCGCCGTGTTGCTGGCCGGGATGCGCGCGGCGCCGAATCTCGGCGCCGATTACCAGAGGGCCTTCGACGCGACCTTTCCGAGACTGGCTGAAAAATACGGCGTGCCGCTCTATCCTTTCTTTCTCGAGGGCATCGCCGGCCAATCCGTCCTGCAGCTCGAAGACGGTCTTCATCCAAACGCCCGAGGCGTCGACCGCATCGTCGAGGGTATCCTGCCCAGCGTGGAGAAGACCATTGAAGCGATCCGGGGCAATTCCTGAAGGCGAGGGTTCGCCGCCGCAACACCTTCCGCGGGGAAGCTTTTAGGCAGGCCTGCGACCAACAAACCCCTTGCCCCGTTTGAATATCGATGATTCGCTAGGGCAAGAGTTCGATTCGAGGACAGGAGGCTTGCGATGCCGCGTCTTTTTACCGCCCTCGAAATACCGCGTGATGCCGCTCTTTCGCTGTCCCTGCTCAGGGGCGGCCTGCCCGGAGCCCGCTGGATCGACGTCGAAAACTATCATCTGACGCTGCGCTTCATTGGCGATGTCGAGGGCCATGTCGCCGACGAAATCGCCAACGCGCTCGACCGCGTTCACCGCCCGTCCTTCCCGCTGACGCTGTCCGGCGTCGGCGCCTTCGGCCAGAAGAAGCCGCATGCGGTGTGGGCCGGGGTCGCCGCTTCGCCCGATCTTTCCGCTCTGCAAAGCGAAATCGAGCGCATCTGCCAGCGGCTCGGCATCCCGGCCGACCCGCGCAAGTTCATGCCGCATGTGACGCTGGCCCGCCTGCGCAATTCGAGCCCGCTAGACGTCGCCCAATATCTGTCGGCGCGCGGCAATTTTTCGACGCTGCCGTTCCGGGTCGGCCGCTTCGTACTGATGTCGTCGCGCGACTCGGTCGGCGGCGGGCCTTACGTCGTCGAGGAGGCTTGGCCGCTTTCGGGCACTGACAGCCGCGCCGCCAGCCGTTTGGTCGGCGCCGCCGACGCTTCGCGGATCATGCGGTAGACGGACATGGCCAGGGAGAAACTAGCAAAAGAGGCAATCCGCGCCGAACTTGCCGGCCTCGACGGCTGGTCGTTGGCCAAGGACGGTGGCTCGATCAGCCGCAGCTTCACCTTCAAGAATTTCTCCGAAGCCTTCGCCTTCATGACCCGCGTCGCCCTGGCGGCGGAGAAGATGGACCACCACCCCGACTGGTCGAACGTCTACAAGACGGTAAACGTGACCCTCAACACACACGACGCCGGCGGCCTGACGGCGCTGGATTTCGATCTGGCCAGGAAGATGAACCGCTATTTCGGCACCTGACGTTATCTGCACCTTGCAGCGAGGTTCGGCTTTCACCACATTTTGCCTCGCGGCCATGCGTGAAGTCACGCGACGGCGGCAAGGAGAGGTTGATGGCGCAAAAATCCGGTTTTGATTTCTTCGGCTTCGGCAGCAAGCCGGGCAATGAGAGCGAAGTGCGCGAAAAGTTCTGGCGTACGGCGAAGAAGGCTGCCCGGCAGATCCCGTTCATGGAGGAGGTGGTCGCCGCCTATTACTGCGCCATGGACAAGAAGACGCCGCTGCGCGCCAAGGGCACATTGCTGGCTGCGCTCGGCTATTTCGTGCTGCCGACGGACGTCATCCCCGATTTCATCTTTGGGCTTGGCTTCACCGACGACATCGCTGTGCTGACCGCCGCGATCACAACCGTCAGCGCCCACATCACGCCGGCGCACCGGCTCGCCGCCAGGCAGGCCATCGCCGACAAGAGCTGAGCCGGTGCGGCGCAAAAAATCGCGCGAGAACCGACTTTCCGGCCGTCAAAGCCACCGCCGCACCCGCGTCTTGTAGGCGCGATAGGCGTCTCCGAACTTACGCTCGAGATAACGCTCTTCCGGCGCGATGACGCCCGTATTGATCACCCACAGCAGGGGAATGACGAGCGCGATACCCCAAAGACTTCCGGCCGCGACACCGAGGCCCAGATAGATAAGGGTCGCTCCCAGATAGAACGGATTTCTGGTCCACCGATAGATACCGTCGACGACCAGCGCCGTCGTTGGCAAGGTCGGTGGTATGTTGGTTCCAGCGGCCTGAAAGCGGCCCGCCGCCATAAAGATGAGCACGAAGCCGCACACCGCGAGCACGGCGCCGGCCAGATAGCGGGCGAGGGCCTGCCCGGCCATGACCGGGAGCGGCGCGAGCACCTCGAGCACGGTTGCCGCCGCCAGGAAGCCGAGGAAGATCAAAGGCGGCAGCGCAATGACCCCCGCCACGTCGGGCGCGCCCGGTCCGCCCGCCACCTCTCCGCCATCCGACCGGGGCACCGCGCCGCTGGCCACCGCGCGGACGGCGACACGAATGCCGAACACGATCGCCAGGACGACTGTGCCGCCCGCCAGGATCAGAACTGTCTCGGAAATGGCCATGGCCAAATCTCCCGTAAGCCGCCAAGGAGGGCACCCTGGCCGAGTGCCGTGGAGCCGAACGCAGACATATACCGCCTGGCGGGAAATTCGTCACGTAGCTCTCAGAAAAGCGAGAATCGCTGCAAGACCTAGCTGCTTGAAAAGTCAAACTCTTGCCGTTTTCGTGGCCTCCAAGTCGCGGCAGGGACATTGCGCCAGCCGCTTTTTCAAGCGGCAGCGCGAAGACGGCGGCGGTTTCCTGGCGTGAATATCCTTTTCTCAGGGGAAATTCACCGTTTGGTAACCCAGATTAAATCAAAATGAAGCGACGGGCAGGACGCCGAGCCGGCCTGCCGCCGCACCAGTGGAATACGGGAAAAGCGATGCGCGGATTGATTGCTATAGTTTCCAGCCTGGCCCTGGTGGCCTTGACGGCGCCCGCGCTGGCGCAGTCGGCAACCAAGATCGGCCAGCACAATGCCTGGGGCACCTACAGCTACCAGGCGTCGGGCGGCGGCAAGGTCTGCTATGTCCTGACCGTGCCAACCGACAAGCAGCCGCCGACGCTCGATCATGGCGACATGTTCTTCTTCGTCAGCCAGCGGCCGGGGCAGCAAGTGTCCTACGAGCCGCAATTCATCGCCGGCTATACCTTCCAGGAAGGTTCCAAGGCCACCGTCACCATCGACAAGAAGTCTTTTTCGATGTTCACGCGCGGCAAGTCGGCCTGGGTCGAGAACGCCGCCGAGGAGCCGGTGCTGATCGCCGCGATGAAGACCGGCACCGACATGAAGGTGTCAGCCAAGTCCGGCCGCGGCAATACCACCACCTACGTCTTCTCGCTGAAGGGCATCTCGGCGGCGCTGGCCTCGATCGCCAAGTGCAAGTAAAGTCCTCGTCCGGGACGTTCACGACCTAACACAGCGACGTAAAGAACCAGTGTTCGTGCGGTCTTGCCTTCTCTCCTTGTGGGAGAAGGTGGATTGGCGCGCAGCGCCAAGACGGTTGGGGGGTGCTGGACGGAGTGCAGGGGATGCCAAGCTGGAACACCCCTCATCCGACCGAGCTTCGCTCGGCCACCTTCTCCCACAAGGGACCTGTTGCGCAGTCATGAGCAAAAGCTTGCGGCGGCGGGGTTGCGGCGGTTGTTCGCTTGTTTGCGGGGGATTTGACGTCTT
>NZ_JAMYKY010000060.1:0-9676 GCF_040317695.1 Mesorhizobium sp. M1403
GCGCAACGCCGGCCCCGCCGATGTAAAGCTCGCCCACCGCCCCGAATGGAACCGGCGCGCCATGGCCGTCCAGAAGATACACCCGCGTGTTCGCAATCGGACGGCCGACGGGAGGCAATTGGGGCCAGCTTGATGGGTCAGCTGCAAGGCGGTGCTCGGCAATGACGTTGATTTCTGTGGACCCGTATTGATTGATCAATCTCGCCTTTGGATGTGCTTCAAAGAACGCCCTAAGCAATGGAGTGGCTTGCAATTGCTCACCGGCTGTATAGATCTCGCTTAAAGAGGACAGCAGCACTTGCTGCGCCCCCCAGACCTCCGCAAAATGGTTCAATGCTACGAACGGGAGGAAAAGGCGCTCGATCGCCTCCCTCTTCACGAATTCGACCAAGTCGGAGAAGTCGCTACGGGTTTCTTCCCGCACGAGCACGAGCAGTCCACCGTCCTTCCAACAAATGAACAACTCCTGGGATGACACATCGAAGTTCAGGGTCGCGAATTGAAGTGTGCGTTTTGGCGCTCCATTCCCCGGTGAGGGCGAGAGCGAATTCACAAGCGAGCCGTGAGACATTTCGACGCCCTTTGGGGTTCCGGTTGAGCCGGAGGTGTAGATGACATAGGCGAGATGGCGCGAGGTGAGGCCAAGCGTGCGCGGCTCCGGGTCCAAAGGCGATCGCGCGGCCCAGACCGGAGTGGCCATATCCAAATCGACCACGCTGACATCGGCCAGCGCCTCGGTGCCCAGTGCCGTCCGGCCGGCGGCATCGCAAAGCAGCAGTTGCGGTTCTGCATCTTCGACAATCTGCCGCAGCCGCGCCGACGGATAGGCCGGATCCAGCGGCAGATAGGCGCCGCCCGCCTTGAGGATCGCCAAAATACCCACCACCATCGCCAGGCTGCGCTCCAGGCATATCGCCACCGGCTGATCCGGCCTGACCCCGAGGGCGATCAGATGATGCGCCAGCCGGTTGGCCCGCGCATTGAGCTCGCCATAGCTCAGGCGCTCGTTCTCATGGACCACCGCCACCGCCCCCGGCGCCTGGCGCACCTGCGCCTCGAACAACTCATGGATGTACCGCTCCGACCGATAAGGCGCCGCCGTCCGGTTCAACTGCTCCAGTAGATACGTGCGTTCGTCGGCCGGGAGGATGTCGATGCGGCCGACCGGCTGCCCCGCGTCGACCGTCACACCATGTAACAAAGTCTGCAAATGCTGCGTCATGCGGTCGATCTGCTTCGGCGCTAATCGACTGGCATCAAAATGCCAGCGAAAGCTCCCATCCAGAGCGCAAACCTCAAAGGTCAGCAAATCGCCGCATAGGGCTGGGCCAGCTCTGTGGCTCGTCTTCAGATCGCCAGCGACGGAACCGCTGTCTGTCGTGATTGTGATGCCAATCGGCCAGGGCTGCTGCAACCGTAGCGCCTCCACACCTCGCAATGTCGGGCAGCGCGCGATAAGATCCCGGGCAAAGCTAGCGTGCGCCCTCAACTGAGCGAATTCGGCCGCCACCGTTTTGCGCATTTCTTCAAAATCATGTGCAAGATCAATGGTAACTTCCATCGGGACGACAGAGGCGATCAACACCTCCACCGCTTTGGAGCCAGCTTGTGATTCATCCGATGCAGGCGTCCATCCCAGTTGAAGCTCTGTTTCACCCGTGATGCGGGCGAGATAGATCAGCCAAGCCGTTACCAAGTAGTCCGTGCGATCGAGTGGGGACAGCTTAGCCAAAGCACTCGGAATGAACCACGAACTCGACTGCCACCTAGGCTGTGCCACAGCCACGGACGACGACAAGAAAGGAGGATGCAATCTTCTAAACTGCTCGAGCCGCTGTCGCCAAAAATCCTCCCGAGGCGCCAGTAATTCATGGGTGGTAGTTATGCTCCGCGCCTGTTCATCGCTCAAGATCGGAAGGCGACCATCTTCATCCAGATTGGAGTGCCTAGCGAGGGCTCGCGCGTCCAGCACCTGGCCATTGGGGCCGCCAAAGCAAACATCGACATCCTCTGTACCCGTCGCCACACGCCAATGGCTGGAGTGGACTTCAAGCAACGAACCTGCCGGAACGCCCGAGCGTTGAGCCAACACCTCCAGGCGTCTGACTGTGACAGCCTCATCGCCAACGAGAGCCTTGGGCAGACACATTGGATTGGGATGATATGGCCCAAAGCCTAGGGCCCGCGTCATCGCTGACAACTCTTGCGCGGATTGATCCCATCGCAGACAGCCTGCCGCATCTGGGCGTCGACGTTTCGGAAAATAGCTTCTGTTCACCAGCGCCTGCGAATAGGCAGTAAGCTTCCCATTCTCGAGGCCAGTTAAGAGCTCGCGGAAGCCCTCGATCGCGGCTTCATAGCATTTAAGGTTCAGGGTCAGTGCCGTATCGGTGGGCGCAATCAGCACCTGGCGCTGAACCACGACGTCACCCGTATCAACACCATCATCGAGCCGATGCCACGTGATGGCATATTCGGTCTCTTGCGCCAGCAGCGCCCAGGACGTCGCGTGCGTTCCCGCATATCGTGGCAATGGACCGTCGTGGTAATTGAAAGCACCTTGACGCACGCGCCCAAACACGTCCGGTGGCAATATCAACGGATTGGCAACGGAGAAAATCCAATCCACCGGCTCAGCCTTCAAAAAAGAGGAGAGCTCTTCAGCACTTTCCATGCAGGGGATGTTGGCACGAGTCGCCCACTCTGCGAATGTGGCGTCGCCACACAGGGCCGCACCAATGACGTGGCCCATCTCCGTTGCCAGCTGAGCGCATCTAACTGCAAGCGTACCACCGCCAACAAAGACACTCGAGCAGATTGATCGCGCTGCAGGATGCCTATCCTGATCGCCTGGTACGCAGGCACTTCCGCGCGCCGAAGAAGACCGAGGTGCCATCTTCATCCCTCCCGCAGTTCACCCACCAAGCTGGGCAGTTCCCGTCCTAGGCGCCGCCCTCCGTAATCGCTCACACTGGTTCGAATCTGCTCGGGGGGCCTACGATCGCTAGTGTAATCTCGCGTCAATTGACGGTAACGAAGCTCTTGCGCGGCGGAGCCAGATCTTCCCAATCCCCGCCAAGCTCCCAGGTCACCAAATATCGTCGCCGGCAGTATCGCAGCTGCCACCCTACCCTCGTCTGAGTTTCCGGTGTGCGTGATCATCGCGCGACTTCTCCTCAGTCTATGCGCCTTGTTAGAAGCCTACGCACGTATCGTGCCAAAAGGTGAAGTCATTCTCAATCAATATGATAGCAATAATACTGCTTTGTCATTTATCCGACATCGCCAGACATCGTGCCGTTGAGCGCGCTATCAATCGGCACAAGCCTTTGTACTTGGCCTTGAGATCGGATTGAAGCGGGCTGCAACAAGTGCTGGCATATAGAGCGCTTGTCGGACGATGGCCCTTCCGCCAGCAATGAAAGCGCGTTCGGTCCATCGTCCGGATTGTCGGCTCATCGGAGCGAGACCTCATAAGGAGGTTGCGGCTTTCGTCGAGTCTCCGAGTTCTGGCATTTCGATGATTGGCGTGAAGGCCGTCGCAGTGGAAATTCCGAGAATGGAGACAAGGAGGGCGAAGCGAGCTTTCAGGCTATCATCGGCCTGGATCAACTGCGCATTTCGCTGATTGTGAGCAGCCATTTCAGGCGATCGTGAGCACGTATTTTACGCGATCATGAGCGGTCGCTTCGGCCGACCTAGTTATTGTTCAGGCGTTTGAGACGCCGTCAAGAGCGTGGGTGCGGGCGTTGTGTTTTCGCATGCTTTCTCCGGCGAGTTGAAGGCGGTGAGCGTTGTGAACGAGGCGATCCAGAATCGCGTCACCGAGGGTGGGATCGCCTATGACGTCGTGCCAGAGTTCCACGGGAATTTGGCTGGTGACGATGGTCGATGCGCGACCGTGGCGATCGTCGAGGATCTCCAGGAGGTCGCGCCGTTCGGACGCGTTGAGAACAGACAGGCCCCAGTCGTCGAGAAGGAGGAGTTGAACGCGCCCGAGGGTCTTGAGCAGGCGACCATAGCGTCCGTCACCTCGAGCCAGCGCGAGCGCCTCGAAGAGGCGCGGGACGCGATGATAGAGCACCGATCGATTGTCGCGGCAGGCTTTGTGACCGAGCGCGCAGGCAATCCAACTCTTGCCCAGGCCGGTTGCGCCTGTGACCAGCAAGTTCTCGTGACGGTCGATCCAGTCGCCGCCGACGAGCCTGGCGAAGACGGCGCGGTCGATGCCGCGCGGGGTACGCAAATCGACATCTTCCACGCATGCGCTTTGGCGCAGCGCGGCGAATTTGAGGCGGGCCGTGAGACGTTTGGTGTCGCGCTCGGCGGCTTCGCGGTCGACAAGGAGCCCGATGCACTCCTCGAACGACAGAGCATCGAGATCCGGCGATCGTCGTTGCTCCTCGAAATCTTTGGCCATTCCGGACAAACCGAGTGCGACCAGCCGTTCATGGGTGGGATGGGTGAGCATGGAATCTCCCTGGTTCAGTGGAAATAGCCCTGACCGCGGATATTGCCGTGGCGCAGGGGTTGGTGATCGGGCGTCTCGTCGAGGAAAGCGCGATCAAGGCCGTTCTTGAGGATCGAACGGATCGAGGCGACGGAGCGTGCCTTGATGAGAATGCCACGTTGCCAGGCTGCATCGACGCGCGCGTTGCCGTAGCTCTTGGTCAGCGCCAGAATGCCGAGGCAAGTGCGAAAGCCTTGTTCGGGATGCGGCCGGTCAGCGATGACAGCCTGGAAGAAGGCGGCGGTGGAAGGACCGATCTTCTCGCCGGCTGCGATCAATCCTCCCGGCGTCCACTTGCCGTAGCGGCGATGCGCGCTCGGCATGTGATCGGCAACGGTCGTATGGCCGCGCCGGTTGGGCGCACGGGCGTGGCTGGCGACGCGCTGACCCTTGTGGAAGATCTCGACGGTGTTGTCGGCGATGCGCACATCGACGAGCTCGCGGATGAGGCGGTAGGGCGTGGAATACCAGTGCCCATCGACCTCGACATGATAGTCGGGTGCGACGCGGCAGCGCTTCCAGCGCGCAAAGACGTATGGCTGGTCCGGCAGTTCTCCCAGCTTCGGCCTATCGATCTCGGCGAAGAGTTCGGCTCGGCTGGAGCCGAAGCCACGCATCTGGCGGGCATTGAGTTCGGCGACGAGCACGCGGATGACGGCATTCAGCGCCGCCAGGGAAAAGAAGCGCTGGTTGCGCAGCCGCGCCAGGACCCAGCGCTGGGCAATTTGCACGGCAACTTCGACTTTTGCCTTATCCTTCGGGCGTCTCGGCCTGGCTGCGAGAATTGCGGTGCCGTAATGGCTCGCCATCTCGGCATAGGTCCGGTTGAGACCGGGATCGTAGCGATCGGGGTTGGTGACGGCGGCCTTGAGATTATCGCAGATCACGAACTTCGGCACGCCATCCAGAAAGGTGAAAAGGTTCGTGTGAACACCGATCCAGTCGGGCAGGCTCTCGCTCGGGCACGCCTCGGCGTAGGTGTAGTTCGAGGCGCCCATCGCCGCGACGAACAGCTTCATGGCGTGCGCTTCGCCGGTGACGGGGTCGAAGATGTCGATGGTGTCGCCGGCGAAATCGACAAACACCTTCTCGCCGCCTAGGTGCGTCTGGCGCATCGTCGGGCGCGTGCGCCCCTTCCAGGCCTCAAAGGTCGTGCAAAACCACGTATAGCCAAAGCCGTCGCGGTTGGCGGCGCGATACTCTTCCCACAACAGCACCCGCGTTACGCTGCGGCGGCGCAACTCCTTCTCCACATAGCTCCAATCGGGCACCGGCCGACGGGGGCTTTGCGATGCCGCCCTCGGCGCCGGAAAGAGGAGCAGCTCAAGGCCTTCGTCATCCATCCGCTCAGCCCGGCAAGATGGGCGCGCCGCAGATAGCCATGCACGACGCCATTGCTCACCCCGATCATGCGCGCGATGACCCGTTCGGGTAGGCCCTGGACATGCCTTAAACGTAGAACTTCTCTGATCCGGCGCATCGACAATCTCTGGGTTGGCATCAGGCTTCCTCGTTGTTGAACGAGGCAATCCCGTAGACCGGTTGAGTTGTCGGACGAAGCATCCCGCACCCACGAAAAGGTGCTCACGATCATCTGAAATCGTTGCTCACGATGGCCTGAAATCGTTGCTCATGATCCCGTGAAATCCGTGCTCACGATCGTCTGAAATACGCATCAACCGCATCATCATGATGCGGTTGATCGATAACGTCCATCTGAGCTTTGACCCGCCTGAGGCGAGAATCGTTTTGCCGCTTGAGCAGAACCTTGCCCAGCTTCTGCTCAAGCGGCAAAAGGATTTGCGGGCAGCATGTCCGCTGCGACATCATTGATCAGGATCAGTATTCGCAGCCTCTAGGTCAGTGCTTCATCGGAGATACCGATATTGCCTTGCGGTGGTGAGGGCCTGACTACCGGAAAACTTTAATCCCGGCGGTCCAGAGAATGGTATCGGAGCACCGGAAATGCTGCGCAAATCGCCACTTGATGAAAGTTTAATGGCAGGTCATCACCACTTCACATTCGATTCATCGACGCAGGATCTGCGTTACGCGCCGGACTTCCGAGTCTTTACACATGTAACTGAACAGCCGATATGAGCAAGATAGAGAACAAATTTTGTTGTTGGGTCGCTAAGGTGAATGTTCCTCGCAATGAGCGGCGGTTTAAATGAGATTTGGCGTTTGTTCGCCTTGCTCAATATGTCGAGCCTGCAGGGTCGTTGAGCTTGTGGCGCTCGGTTCCGTTCAGGGGCGGGTTGAAGATGCTGACGAGGATCAGGTCCTTGTCCTGGCCCCCGCGCAGAAGATGCTTGTCATGCTTGTCAAGCACATAGATGTCGCCCTTGCGAATGGGGAAGACATTACCGTCCATGTCCTCGACCTCGCCCTCTCCGGCGATGCAGTAGCAGGCTTCGAGATGATTGCGGTATTGCAGAAGCGAGACGGTGTTAGCGCGCACTACGGTGTGGCAGATGCTAAAGCCCATGCCGTCCTTATCCGTCAGGAGGCGGTGGCTAGTACCATTGCCCCAATCGACGAAGTGATCGGTCGCTTCAACATCGTGCAGGCTACGCACAATCATAGTGCTATCCTATTCTTAACTGTGATTGCAGGAATACAGGTTAAAGTCATTATTGCGGAAGCTGGAGGCCGTTGTTCTGACCTAGAAGCGCGGCTTCCGCCCGCCCCCGACGACGAAAGGCAAGCAATGGTTATTTGGACCGGAGGCATGCCGGTAAGGACATGTAAATCCATGTCCGCTATTGCCGCGCGCAGAGAAGCGAAGCATTCGTTCTTATCTAACTCGATCTCGGGCGCGCACTACCGTGATGTGACCACTTCTGCGCGGCACCGCCGCTCGAGTTGGCATCTTTTAGAATGCCGTTGGTGATATTGCCGGCCACATAAAGCGTTTTCGGTCGCAGATCTGGCAAGTTGTTTCCTTCCTTCGCTGTGCCTCGCAACACGAATACGGCTCCGCGGCCTCTTGGCTAACGAAGCAAATCTCGTGCCACCCAATCAGAGAGGCCTGCTAGTAGACAGATAGCGATAAAATTTATGGCTTTTCAGCCGCTTAGAGAATCGAGGATTTGCAGCGCAGTGAAGCCAATCTGACAAACTGCCAAGCGATAGCGGACACAATGCTGTCCGGTTATCTGGATGCGGTCAGACGCGCGAAGAGAGCCGGCGGCCGGTGCGGCTGACCTTTGTCTCTACCGATCAGCATCGTCATGCTCAAAAGCCCGATCAGCGCCCATTGGGTCCAGTCCATTGGAATCCACCCTAGCGCTGACCCTTGCGCCAGGCCCAGCTGTCGATGCCGACCACACGCGGCGCTTGCGGGGGCTCGAACCCAGCCGCGCGGATCTCCGCAACATTCGCGGTCGGCGGCTAGCCGGGCTCACGCCTATCGGACAGGCTCGCCATGCCGGCGAGCGGCGGCACGCTCAGCGTGTCGATCTGGTCGCGTGATCTACGTTCGTCATCAGCAAGCCCCTCCAGCAACCGCCTCGTATTCCGCAAGCGGCCGCAGCAACGCGGCCGGCGCGATCTCGACCGGGTCGGCGCGTACCGAGCCTTCGAAGCCGGCAACGCCGACAAAATGAGTTCGGTCCACGATTCGTTGCCGTCGTCCTCGGCACAGCGCATGGTCGGCCACCACCTGGCCGGCATGACGGATGATCACCCGGCCTGCCAGCACCACGACCTGGACGCTCTCGCCGATCAGGCGCCAAGGGACCGAGTAGCTGTTGGTGTCGAGATCGATCGCGCAGTCGGCCTGAACCTTGCGGACCAGGTCCCGCAACTGACCGAACGGGGCACGCCCAGCCAGGGGGCGAAGCGTGCGAGCTTCATCGGCAAAGCGTTCCACCGGCGCGACACCGGTCGTGCCGTGTTCGCGCTGGTCGGCGACCACGCGCGTCCACCGGTCCAGATGCGCCTCGAACGCCGCCCAGCTCTCGAACCGCCGCCCGGCGATCGCGATCTTCTTGACGTGGCCCACTCCGCGTTCGTCCTTCCCTTTCGTACGTGCTTGATAGGGAGCACAGGCCCGCGGCTGGAGCCCCAGTACCGGGCGGAGGCATGCAGCTGCGCGTAAACCTCACCTGGCGCGTCACCGCGTCATGGTGCGCATGGAACGGCACAGCGCCACGGCCCTTGCGGTGGCTCAGGCGCTCGAGGCGCACCCGGCGGTGGCATTTGTGAGTTATCCCTTCCTCGACTCGCACCCTGATCAGGTGACGGCGCGAAAACAGATGTCCAACGGATCGGGCATGTTGGCCTTTGGCCTCCACGCTGGATACGAAGGAGCGCGCCGGATGATGGACCGGCTCAACCTGATCACTCGCGCCGTCAGCCTCGGCGATGCCGACAGCCTCATCTATCACCCAGCAAGCCTCACCCGTGCCCGGCAGCCGATCCGCAAGGATGCGCATCTGGCCGATGGAGTGGGCGAGGACCTCATGCGTCTCTCGGTGGGTCTTGAAGACGCCGACGACCTAGTCGCGGACCTGCGGCGGGCTCTGGACGCCTTGTGATGACCTGTCGTCCGGCCAGTCCTGCGCTGACGCACAAACCTGGAGCCTTGCCATGGCATTCCTGAGCGGTCTTTCCGCGTTTCCCATCACGCCCGCCGATCGTGACGGCCGCGTCGATACCGTTGCTCTGCGCAGGCTGATTGCTCGGCTTGGCGCCGCTCAGGTCGACTCCTGTCAAGCGAAGTGAGGATTTGACCCCCCCCTATTGCCTCGGTGAGGCAATAGGGGGGGGTCAGTTTCTCAATTCGGCCGACAACTCCATCGGTCTTCTCGGCAGCACCGGCACCTATATGTATCTGTCGCGCGAGGAACGGCGACGGACGCTCGCCGAGACCTTGGACGAAATCGCCGGGCGAACGCCGGTCGTGGTGGGTGTGGGCGCGTTGCGCACCGATGAAGCCGTGAGGTTCGCGCAGGACGCCAAGGCCCTTGGAGCTGCCGCGGGGCTGCTTGCGGCCGCCTCCTACACCCCGCTCACTGATGACGAGGTGTTCGAACATTTCTCGACGGTGGCGTGCGAGAGCGGCCTGCCGATCGTCGTCTACGACAATCCAGGAACGACGCATTTCCATTTCACCCCAGCACTCGTCAGCCGCCTGGCAAAGGTGGGTGGGATTGTCGCTAT
>NZ_JAMYKY010000061.1:0-9397 GCF_040317695.1 Mesorhizobium sp. M1403
CCCCCACTTTGTTTTTTCTTTTTGGGGGTGGGGGGCGTCGGCGCCGCGCGTATTCACCCCCCCCCCCCCCCCCCGCTTTTCGCGAAGCCGGTAGCTGTCACCGCGGATGGTGGTCATTGTCGAATGATGAAGCAGGCGATCAAGGATCGCGGTCGCGACCACGGGATCGCCAAACACGCTGCCCCATTCGCCCACCGAGCGGTTGGAGGTGATCAGGATCGATCCCCGCTCATAACGCCGCGACACCAGCTGGAAGAACAGATGCGCGGCGTTGGCTTCGAACGGGAGATAGCCGAGCTCGTCGATGATCAACAGTTTCGGCCGCGACAGGGTCGTCAGCTGCTTTTCGAGTGAACCGTCGTCATGGGCCTTGGCCAGCATCGCCACCAGCGTGGCCGCCGTGACGAACTGGACGCTATGGTTCTGCCGGATCGCCTCGCGCCCGAGAGCCACCGCCAGATGTGTCTTGCCCGTACCCGGAGGTCCAAGGAACAGGACCGTGTCGCCATGGGCAATCCAGCGGCAGGTTGCGTGTTTCAGAAATTCGCGGACACCCATTCCGCTAATTCGCGGACAGCGATTTCAGTAATTACGGGACAGTGATTCCGCTAATTCCCGGACAGTCTTCGGGGCGGATAACGGTCGGTTCTCGGGAGCGCCGTTCTGGCATTTTGCCCTCTCATCATCGGGTTGAGAGGGGCCATGCCAAGACGGAAGCAAGCGAGACGAACGACAGTGAAAGACCTACGATCAATCCTGCGCCTGACGCAGGAGCAGGGCCTCTCGGTGCGAGCGGTGTCGGAACGGCTGAAGATCAGTAAGACTTCGGTTTCGACCTATCTGTTGCGGGCGCGTGAGGCTGGCATCTCGGACTGGCCGCTGCCGCCGGGCTATGACGATGACGTATTGCTTGAGCGGCTTCTGTTTCGCCGGGTTGGCCGTCCGCCGCAGGATCTGGACGAGCCCGATTGGGCGATGATCGCGCGCGAGTTGAAGCGCAAGGGCGTGACGCTGACGCTGTTGTGGCAGGAATACCGTGCGGCGCATCCCGATGGTTATCGCTACACGTGGTTTTGCGACCGGTTCGGCGCTTTCCAGCGCCGGGCGAGCGCAACTTTCCGCAACCGCCACGAGGCGGGCGCGGTGATGCAGACCGACTATGCGGGCCACACCGTGCCCGTTGTCGATCCCGATACTGGCGTCATCTACCAGGCTCAGATCTTCGTTGCAGTGCTGGGCGCCTCGTCCTTCACCTTCGCCCATGCCAGCTTCAGCCAAAAACTGCCGGACTGGATCGAGGGCCAGTGCCGGGCACTCACCTTCTTCGGCGGGGTAACGAAGGCGATCGTCTGCGACAATCGGAAGGCCGGCGTCGCCAAGGCGCTGTGGTTCGAGCCGACGCTCAACCAGACCTTCGCCGCCATGGCCGAGCATTACGACACGACGATTCTGCCGACCCGAAGCCGCAAGCCGCGCGACAAGGGCAAGGTCGAGGGCGCGGTGCTGATCGTCGAGCGCTGGGCCTGGCCCGGCTGCGCAACCGGCGCTTCTTCAGTCTCGGCGATCTCAACGCCGCCATTGCGGGGTTGCTGGAGGATCTCAACAACCCTCCCATGCGCCATGTCGGCAAAAGCCGCCGCGAACTGTTCGAGGAGATCGAGCGGTCGGCTCTGGCGCCGCTGCCGTCGGCGCCGTTCGAATATGCGGAGTGGAAATCGGCCAAGGTGCATCCCGACTACCATGTCGAGATCGACAGGACCTTCTACTCGGTGCCGCACGCGCTGATCGGGCGGCGCGTGGATGTGCGGCTCACCCACCGGGTGGTCGAGCTCTTCCATGATCACAAGCGCATCGCCAGCCATGTCCGCCGCTCGCAGCGCTGCGGCCATGTCACCGTCAACGAGCACATGCCCAAGGCGCACCAGCGCTATGCCAACACGACGCCGGCGAACCTGATCCGGCAGGCAGCCGGGATCGGCGCCAACACCGCCATGCTGGTCGAGCGGATGATGCGCGACCGTCCCCATCCCGAGCAGGGATACCGCTCCGCGTTTGGCATCCTCTCGCTGGCCCGTCGCTACGAGCGGGATAGGCTCGAGGCGGCCTGCGAGCGGGCGCTGGCCATCAATGCGATCACCTACTCCTCCGTCAACGCCATCCTCAAATCCGGCCTCGACCGCGTGCCGCCCGCGGCCGAGCCGGCCAAACCCACGCCATCGCACACCAACATCCGCGGCGGCTCCTATTATCAGTGAAGGAAGGAGACCAACTATGGTGACACATCCAACCCTCGACCAGATGCAGGCTCTCGGCCTTGGCGGAATGGCCGCCGCCTATCGGGACCTGGCCGACCAGAGCAACGCCGACGATCTCAGTCGCGACGAATGGCTTGGCCTGATGCTCGATCGTGAAGCCGCCATGCGTGCCGACAAGCGTCTGACCAACCGTCTCGCCGTTGCCAGGCTGCGCTTTGTCGACGCCTGCATCGAGAACATCGACTTCGCCGCGCATCGCGGGCTCGACCGGCGCAATACGCTGTCGCTGGCCCAGGGCGCCTGGCTGAAGGCGCATGAAAACCTCATCATCACCGGGCAGACCGGCACCGGAAAGACCTGGCTGGCCTGCGCCTTCGGACGTCAGGCCGCCCGGCTCGATCATTCCGTGCTCTACCTGCGCATGCCGCGTCTGTTCGAAGATCTCGCCCTGGCGCGTCTCGACGGCCGCTTTCCCCGTCTCATCGACAAGCTGGCTCGGGTGCAACTGCTCATCCTTGACGACTGGGGCACCCACAGCCTGACCGACCAGCAGCGTCTCGATCTGCTGGAAATCTTCGAGGAACGCTATCGCCGGAAATCGACGCTGATCACCGCGCAACTGCCGATCGCCCAGTGGCATGCCATGATCGGCGAGCCGACAATCGCCGACGCCATTCTCGACCGGATCGTTCACAACGCCCATCGCGTCACCCTCGAAGGCGACAGCATGAGAAAGCAAAAAACACCGCCGCTCTTGACCGGCGCCGAAAACGGCGAAATCAATCGCAAATGAGTTCAACCAGGCAACCGGGGGCCGACCCCATCCTGCTGTCCGCGACTTAGTGAAACTGCTGTCCGCGATTTAGCGGAACGACTGTCCCGTTTTTGCGAAATGCGCAGCAGGTCGCCAGCTCCCGGACTTGGCGCTGATCCAGCGACGGCTGCGCGTCGAAGTCGAAGCCATCGAGTTCGCGCACAAACGGGAACTGCGCGATCTTGCCTGCCATGGAGATGCGCCGCTCGTCGCGCCGCGCGATCTCGCGCGTCACCAGGAAGGCCAAAGCCTCGCGCAAGGTCATTTGCGAACGCGCCGCTTCGTCCAGCAGCGTATCGAGCTGATCCCGGATCGCGGTCAGCTTCAGCCGGTCGAGCTGAGCCACCAGCATCTCATGATCGACCGCCGTCATCACCAGCTGCCTCCCACCAGTGCCTAATATTCGGCCAGTGGCCGCAACAGAGCGGAAGGCGCAACAATATCCGCCGATTGTACCGGCGCAGCAGCGCCGACCACGCCGGCAAGATGCGCGCGCTCGACAATCCGTTGGCGACGTCCCCGGCACAAGGCATGATCCGCCACCACCTCGCCCGCATGACGCACGATAACGCGGCCGCCCAACACCACGACTTGGACGCTCTCCCCGATCAGCCGCCAGGGAACCGGGTAACTGTTCGTGTCCAGGTCGATAGCGCAGTCCGCCTGGACCTTGCGCACGAGATCCCGCAGCTGCCCAAACGGCGCCCGTCCGCCCAGAGGGCGAAGCGCCCCGGCCTCTTCGGCAAAGCGCTCCGCCGGAGCCACGCCGGTCGTGCCATGCACACGCTGATCGGCAATCTCGCGCGTCCACCGGTCCAGATGCGCCTCGAACGCCGCCCAGTTCTCGAACCGGCGGCCGGCAATCGCATTGCGCTTGACGTAGCCGACCCCGCGTTCGTCCTTCCCCTTCGTACGCCCGGTAGGGCGCACAAGCCCGCGGCGTAAATCCCCAGTAGCGGGCAAAGGCGTGCAGCCGCATGTTGAACCGCACCTCCCGCGTCGTCGCATAGTGATGTTCGACCAGCGCCTTCGGGTCGTCGAACAGTACTTCCGTTGGAACCCCGCCGAAGCGAAGGAAGGCTCCTTCCATCCCCTCGAACCAGTCCGCGTGCGCTCCCGAAGCGAGGGACGGATATGCAGCCGACGCGAGTAACCCAGCGTTGCTACAAACAGGTGCACCGGAACACGCTCGCCGCCGATCCACGCCCGCGTGTCGCCAAAGTCGATCTGCGTCTGATGTCCCGGCGCCGTCTCAAACCGAACCGTCGCGCGCTTCTGCGCCCTCAACTCCCGACGCCAACCCTGCACCCGAAGCTCCACCGAACGAAGCCCTATGACGATCCCATGTTCCCTCTGCAGTTCCTGGCGCACCACATCGGCATTGCCGCCATGGCGGAAGAAGCGCTCCCGCAGCCAATCGTCCAGCCCGTCAAACGCGGTCGGCCGCACAGGCTACATCTCCTCTCCCTGCATCGTTCTCGACAATGCAGGAATCGCCGAAATCCCAATCGTCATCCATGCCTCCTCTCATAACCGAGGGGGTCAGTTCTTCATTTCGTTTGCGGAGGAAAGCGCGAACACGGTCATAGGCGTGGTTGTCGACCGCCCGATAGGCCGGCAAATTGTGCAGCGTTCCACAAACTCGGCCTGCGCTTTTCCCGCCGCTCCTATGGCGGCGCCTGGGACGGCAAGCTGATCTGGGACCGGCTGACTCATTCGCGGGTGATCGGCCTTTTGACCAATCCGTCCTATGCCGGCACCTATGTGTTCGCCCGTTATCGATCGTCGAAGGCGATCGGGCCGGACGGCGGGATCGAGACCCAGACGCGCTGCATGCCCGACGAAGAGTGGTGGGTGGTCATTGATGACCACCATCCAGGCTACATCACCCCGGATCAGTTTCTCGCCAAAGCCACGCCAAGAACCGCACCAAAGGCGAGGTGCTCGGCGGCACTGCCCGCAAAGGGCTCTGCCTCTTGCAGGGCTTGCTTGTCTGCGGCGCATGCGGGCGCCTGCGCGGCGACAATCAAGGTGAGAGTCCGTATTGCCTCACCTATGGGTGCTCCCGAGCAACTCTGCCGTGGCCGGGCCGCCCTCAGGGGCGGCAATCATAAGGGCTAGAATCGATAGAATTATCGCGGCGAACTGCTGGTCACCTCAATGATTCCAACGCCATCTTCGATTTTGATGTGAGTCCCGAACGGCTTCGACAGCCTCTGTAGACGCTCGAGAATGGCTTCGGCTTTTCGCTTGGTCGCGAGACGCGGCACACCCCGGTTAGCTAACCTTTCCGAGTAACCGAGTTCGACCGGAAGCAGCCTCAGTTCAGCAAGCTGATTTTGCTCAAACCGGCTGACGGTGATAATACTCTCATAGCACTCCGTACTCTGAATGCCCTGTTCGTTCATGGCTTGGACTAGGATATCAGCCACAGTGTCGACACATGGGTCTTTATCATATTCATCGAAAAAATCGGCCCCCTCAATCATTTGAAGGTTGTCGAAGATGAAGTTACCCAAGCTGTAAAAAATAGGCCGGCCTCTATAGATCTCGATGCCCCGCAGTTGATGAGGCCCATGCCCGACATATGCGTCGGCCCCAGCATCTATCAACTGGTGGGCTAGCGACTGTTCGTAATCAGGTGGCTCTTGGCTCCATTCGCCTGGCTCATGACCGTGGTTAGTGACAATCAAGAAGTCGGCAAACTGCTTGCCTTGGCGAACGTTTCGTAGGATGCCACCCAGATCGCGGGGGTCCGGTTTGAAACTATATCCAACTTTCTCGCCGGTCTTGAATGTCACACCGGCGAGAATAACTCGGTCTTCATCCTCACGACCTGGACTTGAGTCAGGCAACGAATCGTGTATGCGCTTCAAGCTTTCGAGCATCTCTGGCCGAACTACGACACTATTGGCCAACCGAAGGGTGGCAAGGCCTGGTCTGCCTGGCGCTTCGCCTGCAGGATCGCATGCACGGGACATAGGCGTAAACGTGGCCGCGAACGATACCATCGCTACGCGACCACGGGCGGTCTCAAGATAGCGAGCGGCCCCCGCTTGCGCTAAACTGTCACCAGCGCCCGCATGAATAATGCCATTCTGGTCGAGCACACGACCTGTTTCGCGCATGCCTTCCGCCCCCCAGTCAAACGTGTGATTGTTCGCAACAGCTAGAAGGTTAAATCCCATAGCTTTCAAATCCAGTCCAAGTTCTGGCGGTCCGACGTGATAGCCCCCACCGTGCTCGGCTTGGGGGCTTCCCTTAAACGAGCGGGTTTCGAAAATATTCGTCTCAAGGTTGCCAAATGTAGCATCAGCGCTCCGAAGTATTTCTACAACATCGCCTAGGCCGTTTCGCTGGTTCTTGGTTACGGGACGCCTCATCATAAGATCACCAACCGCAACCATTGTGAAGCCATCCGCAACGTTTGTTGCTATCGAGCCAATGGTGTCGAACTTTTCAACTTGTGTCATCGGCACTAATCCCTTTTTGAATATTTAACGTTGCCAGTATCTGGTTCGCTGTTCTCGGCGCCAACGCCAGGTGTGGGAATCGAGAGGGCGCCAACGTGTACTGCCGCGTGAGAGAGACATCACGAGAAGGCTATGACGCCTTCGCACGCAAATCACTAGGCACGACGTCCAAGGGGATTGGGCAGCGATATGGGCGACCCCGAGTACGCTGCTTCAACTCCGCCTTAGCACGAGCGATGATATCCGGTTTGCGTATGCAATCGGCCGCCGTAGCGGCCATAGCCTTGGCGGCCAAAACCATTCCCTTGTGAGCTGCGGGCAAGTTGCCCTGCGTAACGAGTTGCCAAGTGTGGAATGGCGTACCAATGGCGAAACAGGCCGTAAAGCACTGCACAGTCGGTACGATCCAGCTTACGTCCCCTACGTCTGTCGAGCCCATGTCAAATTGATCACTTCCCAATGGAAGCAGGCCATCATGCAGTATTTTGTCCTTAAGTGAAATATCTTTCGCCGCGACGCTGGCCAGCACATCTTCGTGCGTCAGCGCCGTACTGCGAAGCTCCTTAGCAAACTCGTAGTCAACGCGGTCGAAGGCGGGTGGGCCGATGCGGCTGATGTTCTCAAACATAACGCCGTACAGTGTTTCGTTGGGTATAATGTTCGCACTGCCGCCGATGCGTTGCACTTTAAAAGAAGTTTCTGTCATCAGAGCAGCGCCCTCCGCGATTTTCGTCACGCGCGCGAGCACGCCCTCAGCATCTATCAAGTCGGGAGAACGAGCAGAATAGGTTGATTCAGCATACGCTTGCACCACATTAGGTGCCTCACCGCCAGCGTTGGTAATCGCATAATGCACGCGTGCGTTGGAGGGTATATGCTCTCGCAGGTAGTTAACGCCCACGTTCATCAGTTCCACCGCGTCTAGCGCACTGCGTCCCAAATGGGGATCCACCGCCGCGTGCGCCGCGCGACCCGTAAAGCTGAAACGAGCGCTAACCGTAGCATTCGTGGACTTGGTCATGACCTCGTTCAGCACTCCTGGGTGCCAGCAAAAGGCAGCATCGAGATCATTGAAGGCGCCGGCTCGAGCCATGTAGGCCTTGCCCCCTCCGGCCTCTTCTGCCGGGCAGCCGTAATAGCGTATTATACCCTCGATGCTTCCCGCTACTAGCGCATCTTTCAACGCCACCGCCGCAAGCGCCGAGCCCGCACCGAGAAGATTGTGCCCACAGCCATGGCCCTGACCACCCTCGGTCGATGGCTTATGCTCAATTGCGCCTGACACCTGAGCGAGATTGGGGAGCGCATCGTACTCGCCCAGGAAGCCGATGATAGGACTGCCCTCGCCGTATTCGGCCACGAAAGCGGTGGCGATACCACCGACATTCCTCGTGATACGGAAGCCTTCGCGCTCGAGCATCGCGATGTGCTCGGCAACTGAGCGATGCTCCTCGAAAGCTAGTTCTGGCATTGTCCAGATGCGGTCGCTCAGGGCGCAGTAGTCGGGCGCCTTCGCATTCGCACGACGGACGATTTCCGCAAGGCTGAGTGGGTCGTTTTCCATAGTCACTTACTCCGTGAGAGGCATGGCGAACCGCTCGGGATGGTCGCTCAGGCCCTAATGGTCATTGCTGAAGTTGGATTGAGTTGATGATTGTGTTCACGTGCCGATATAACTGCGAGCTTCCCAACCCGGGGATTCTGTATCTTTCATCTCTTTTGTTCGTACTCTACTTGCATGATGTTCGGGATTGATGTCAGCGATGTTCTGAAGGTCTTCCAAAGGATTTGTGGCGTTCCCGCAGTGAACGAAGGATGGGCCATCGCAGTGGTCTGGGTCGGAATGTGTTTAGCCGGAGCGCGCATGACAAAGCCATCACCCGCCAATCTGGCATCGGCACCGAGGGCGGCACCTTGACGCGGCAGCGTTCAACCGCGAGCGGGCAGCGCGGGTGGAACGCGCACCCAGTGGGCGGGTTGATTGGGCTCGGCACCTCGCCCTCGACTGGCGCCTCCAGCCGAAGGCGGGTCGGATCCGGTCATCCCCGCGGGCACACCGGGCGGCGCCAGCCTGAGAAGCAGGAAAACCAACATCCCAACCATCGCCATAACGGCGATGGTCGAGAATATTCTGCGAAGAATGTACGTAGCCATTAGCCCGAAAGCCTTTGCATGTTCCACATCGGGAGATACGCGGGCATGCCGATTAGGCCGGTGATGGACTTGCGGCGGGCGCTTGGTTGCACATACTGGCCAAGTTGAACCATGCCGACAAAATCCCAATAGACCTTCTGCATTTTGCGGGCCAACGCCTGGCGCTCTTCGAGCGTTTCGACGCCCACCCATTTGGCCCGCAGAGCCTCATACTCGTCGCTTGTCGGCCACCCGTACCATCCCTTCTTGCCGTTCGCGGCTAGGTCGATATTGGTATGCGGCTGGGTCGAGGAGTAATTGCTGTGATCCGTAATGAAGAGACTCCAGCCGCCGTCCTCAACAGGACCCATCTTTGCGTGGCGCTCGACAACCCCGCCCCAGTCGCTTGGCGCAAGTTCGACATTCACCCCAATCTTGCGCAAATCGGCCGCTAGTAGCTGCGAAGCATTGCTGGACTCCGCCCAGTCGGTGGGTTGGAGAAGGACGACCTTTTCCCCGGCATATCCAGCCTCCTTCAAAAGTTGCTTGGCCTTTTCCGGGTCGCCGCCCTTTTTGAACCAGCCTGTGTTTTCATCGTTGGAATAGGGCGTATCGTTTCCGAACAAAGACGTTATGGTTCTGAAGTATTTTGGGTTACCGATCGAGGCCCTCAGGACTGCCTCCTGATCGACAAGGTGAAGCACCGCCTGGCGCGCCTTGAT
>NZ_JAMYKY010000062.1:0-8828 GCF_040317695.1 Mesorhizobium sp. M1403
GAACAATCTCGTAGTCGTCATCGAGCAGCCGAACCTGTTCGGGACGCAACAGCGGTGCACCTTGATGTGAATTCTGAATGTTCCAGTCGAACGTTCGCGCCTGGCTGTGGGAAATCGATTTGGCTTCAAACGTGTATTCACCGATGGCCTTGGAAATGTAGTTCGGAGTCTCGTCATCAGCCGTGGCCATGAACACTTGCAGTCCGGTATTGCTGAGAAAATTCTGCTTGCCAGCCTCTCCATAAGCCCCCGTCAGTGCCGAAAGGCTTTGGATGATGAGCATGAAACGCCCCTTGTAGCCCGCGATAGTCGTGATTGCGGTCTCGATCGCCTCCAGCTTACCCAAGTGCTTGAACTCATCGAGCAGGAAGAGAACCTCGTGCTTTTCATCCCGGCGGGCCAGCGACCGCTGCAGAATTGAAACGATTTGCTGAAAAAACAAGCGTATCAAAGGCGCGATCACCTCAAGGTCGTTCGGACCAACGCAAAGATAGATGCACGTTCTGCGACGGCGAAGATCATAGACCGAAAAGTCCGAGCGACTTGTAGCCGCCTTTACAGCGGGATCCGCCCACAGGTTGAGCCCGCCATCGCCGAGCACGGAAGTGTAGGAGGTTAGGATTTTCGTATCGTTCCCCGCCATGTCGTCGAAGATGCGTTGTGCCTCTTTGTTCTGGGTCTCCATGGCGAGTTGCGCGAAGAGCTTAAACTTCTCCCCCGGCTGGGCGAAGAGGTCATAGACGGCGCCGATTGTTGGCGTGCCCCGCTCGATGCAGGCAAGGATTCCCGCGACAAAGATATCTCGCGCGCCGCTGACGAAACCTTCCGCGCCCTCCCCCTTGGCCGTAATCAGGTTTGCGGCCAAGCGGCGGGCTTCGGTGAATTGCTGCTGTGGAGGCAGCGCTATAAGATCCAACAGCGGATTGTAGCAGTTTGTGCGCCGCTCCGCATCCAGCGGCGCGAATTTAAACACGTCGTCACCTGCGGCTTTGCGCGCCCTCGAGGTGAGCTCAAAGAGCTCCCCCTTGACGTCCAGAGCTATCACCGAGCCTTTGAATGTAAGTAGCGTTGGAATGACTATGCCGACGCCCTTGCCAGCGCGGGTCGGTGCAACAATGAGGCTGTGAGGCTGCTCGCCATTGGTCAGGTAGTAGCCAGGCCAGAAAGGGCCACTTGTCTTCCCAAACACCGGCCCTGTCACGCCACGGTATCGTCGCAGATATCCCGTGCGTCGCATTTCATCCACTCGAGCCCAACGTGCCGTCCCGTGGTGTTCGAGCTTGCGGCGCAATACGATCTGCTGAACCAGCAAGACGACCGCGGACGTCGAGAGCACGATCGCCGCGCCCCGATAGAAAACGGGGGTTGCGAAACCCAAATAGAAAGGCGTCTCAAACCAAAAGGCACGGACATCAAACGCCATCAGAGCCTCGCCGCTGCCGCCGTGGCGGAAGGTTGCGTAAAGACTTGCCGCACAGAAGCCCACGGCGAGTGAGCACGCGATGCTGATGGCTAAGTTGGGGGGCGTCGTTTTTGTTGAAAGCATTGTTCCATTGCCGGCTTAGCCGTAGCTAATGCTGCGCGTGCTTCAGAGACCGAACCGGCGTCGCGCGATGTCGCCGCTCGACAGATCGATGCCGCAGTGGGTGGTGCGATGCTTGCAGCGCATCACCCGGCAGACGTGGCTTTTGAAAGTTACACTAAGCAGGTACGTCAACGGCCAGCGAATTGGAAACGGCAAGGCCGTAAACGGAATTCGGGAGAGAAAGCGTCACTGTACCATGGCCGAGACCTCAACGGCCGGAGCGATCTCTGCTTCTGGTGGCCTCCATTAGGTCCTCTCGGGCGTGATTGTAGGCGTGGCTTATGGACTGCCCGACCCGAGCACCCCGCTGCAGCTGTTCATAGGAGGTTTGCGGGCCTACTGTATCACGGACTGCGGCCTCAATACCTGCTATGTGGCCGTCCAGATTCGCACTCCGTTCCTCTGCTGCATGCTGCGGCGGCGGCATGTGCGGCAAGATGTCTTGCATGCCGGGAAAAACTGAGTGAGCTTGGGCCTGTTGATTTGCGTCGAACTGGTGATACATGTTGAGAATAGCATTGGATGCCATGTTTCTGACATTGCCATCCGGATCAGAAGAAGCCAATCCAATGGCCTGATCAAGAATGCGAGATTTATTTTCGTCAGTAAACTTACTGAAGTGTGGCGCAACGTAATAAGCTCCGAGAGCTTGCGACGGCGGATCCATGTTGCCAATGCGATTAACAATAAGATCTTGCAGCCCTGGCGTTAGGTAATCGCCTAGATTACTGGCCGCTCCGACTTTCCGCAATGCTACGTCATCCGTGCTGTACCCCAATTCGGCTGTTAATGTCGCGGCCAGATTGATGGCTATTTGTCCAAGCCGATTGGTCCGCCTTTCAAATCTCGCGAGGTCAGTTTCTGGCCCGGGTTGAGTGCCCCGAACGGCTGTTCGCTCGTGCGTCCCGAGGCCTTTGAAGCCCCCAAGATTTCGCGCTGTATCGCGCGGGTTAGCGGTTACCAGCCGTTCTGCAACATCGCTCAATGGCCCCTCTGGAACGTCACGGAGGCTACTGCTCCCCACGCCTTGAGATGATCTTGCAGCTGCGCGTGCCCGTTTGTTATCGCGGTCCATTGCTCGCCTCCAAAGTAGTTATTCTACCCAATGAGGTTACCACCGAAGCTTGACCTGCTAAACCGATATGATGTTACAGTTGTAGTATGGCAAAGGGTTCCCAGCTCTGTGGGTCTGCCAAGTGCCCGTCCAAGCCGAAGAAAATACGATGAAGCTGGCATCAAATGCGATGTGAACTGCCCCGGGCTTTCCGGAGGCCGTTTCGTTTGAGTCACGCGGCTATGGCTGGTTCATTCAACATGGCGTAGTAGCGTTCCTCGGCTTCGGCCGGCGGGATGTTGCCGATGGGCTCCAGCAGCCAGCGATTGTTGAAGCGGTCGACCCATTCGAGCGTGGCGAACTCGACGGCCTCGAATGAGCGCCAGGGTCCGCGTCGATGGATCACCTCGGCCTTGTAAAGACCGTTGATCGTTTCGGCGAGAGCATTATCGAAAGAGTCGCCGACACTGCCCACTGCGGGTTGGACGCCGGCCTCCGCCAAGCGCTCGGTGTATTGATTGCTGACGTGTTGGGTGGATTCAACCGGTCGTCGCAACACCAAGGGATTGGAGGTTGCAATGACGGTTCACCAACGCGCTTCAGATCGGTGCACTCGAAAGAAGCTAGATTCGCCCGGGCGTCCGCCTGCCTGGCAGCGTGAGAATCGCTTCCGGTTCTGGCAAGCTATTGCCTTGGGACATTCGAGCGAGGAGGCCGCACTGGATGCCGGTACATCAACGCCTCTTGGTCCGCGCTGGTTTCGGAGTGCAGGAGGGATGCCGCCAACGCATTTGGCGCCGTGGGCGAAGCCGCCTTCGGGGCGATATCTTTCTTTCGGGAGCGCGAGGATATTGCGCTTGAGCTTGCCAAGGGAATCGGCATCCGGGCCGTTGCTCGTAAGCTAGGTCGGCCGCCGAGCACAATCTCGCGGGAGGTCAGGCGCAATGCCGCGACGCGCAGCGGCAATCTGGATTACCGGCCAGTGCCGCCAATGGCACGCCGATCGTGCGTCCCGGCGGCTCCTGGCAAGCTGGCGGTCAATCCGGCTCTGCGTGAATATGTTGAGGAGCGCTTGGCCGGCAAAGTCACCAACCCCAATGGCGCCTCATTCGAGGGCCCCAAGGTGGGTATGGAAAAAACGACAGAGCCGGAGGTGGTCGGCAGCCTGGAGCCCCGAGCAGATCGCTAAATCGGCTTCAGATCGATTACCCAGAGGATCAAACCATGCGGATCAGCCACGAGACGATCTATCAGTCCTTGTACATTCAAGGACGCGGAGCATTGCGCCGAGGACTGACCGCATGTCTGCGTTTAGGCCGAGCGTTGCGCGGACCGCGCGAACGCGCGTACCGCGCGAACAGGCCCGAGTTCGCAACAAGTCCTTCATTAGAGACGCCCTTATGATAAGCGACCGTCCGGCCGAAATTGCCGATCGGGCTGTCCCCGGACATTGGGAAGGCGACCTCATCCTTGGCCTCGGAAGCTAGGCGATCGGTACGCTCGTGGAACGAAGTTCACGCTTCACAATGCGTGCTTCACCTGCCGCGCATGCATGGCTATCAGCAGAGCCTGCGCATCAAGAACGGTCCACCAAGTGCCGGCCACGGCGCTGAAGCAGTCCGCAGAGCCATAGCCCGATCCATGGGCAAACTTCCCGAGCAACTGCGTCAGTCGCTGACTTGGGACCATGGAGCGGAAATGGCGCAGCACGCCGACCTGCGCATCGACACCGGGCTCGAGATTCACCGGCATCATACTGTCCCCCAAGGAGCTGGTCGAGGACTTCGGCAGGTGTGTTGCAATGACCGGTTGAATCCGCCTTGGCTGCCTCTATCGCTGTGATGGATGAGCCCGCCTCCCTGCACGGCGTCCGGCTCACCCGCCAACCGCGATCCGACGGGCATAGGTGTCGATGACAAAGGCGACATAGACGAAGCCCGTCCAGGTCGCGACGCAGGTGAAGTCGGAGACCCACAGCATGTTCGGCGCCGGAGCATGGAACTGGCGGTTGACGTGGTCGAGAGGGCAAGGTGCGGCCTTGTCGCTCACCGTAGTGCGGATCGGCTTGCCGCGGAGGATGCCTTCGAGGCCCATGGCCTTCATCAAGCGGGCAACCGTGCAGCGGGCGACGTCGAAGCCCTCGCGACGCAACCGCCGCCAGACCTTGCGAACGCCGTAGACGCGGAAGTTCGCCTCAAACCGTCGGACCTCATCCTTCAAGGCTGTATCCCGTCTTGCCCGAGCCGACAGCCGGCAGGGGTCGACGCGCTTGGCGACATGGTCGTGGTAGGTCGACGGGGCGATCGGCAGCACCTTGCAGATCGGCTCGACCCCATGCGCCTTGCGGTGATCGTCGATGAACGCGATCGTGGTCTGAACCGTCGGTCGAGCTTCGCCTGGGCAAAATAAGGGGAAGCTTTGCGGAGTATCTCGTTCGCTTGTCGAAGCTCGCGGTTCTCGCGTTCCAGAGCCTTCAGTTTCGTCGCAGCATCCGTGGGAACTCCGGCGCGCTCGGCCTTCTTCACCCACTCATGCAGCGTCTGCGCCGTGCAGCCGATCTTGGCGGCGATCGACGAGACCGCCGCCCACCGCGAGGCATGCTCGCCTTCGTGATCCAGAACCAGCCGCACCGCACGGGCTCGGACCTCGGGAGAGAACTTGTTGGTTGTCTTGCTTGTCATGGCTCCACCTTCTCAGGAGTTGGAGCCTCCGATCAACCCGGGGCGGTTCACAACAAGGGGTCACGGATCAATCGAGGCGGGAACCCTAGAGAATCAGCCCTCAGAGCCTTTGGTAATAGACCGACCCCTCGCACCGGTTTGGGCTGGGTGTACAAGTCAGGTTTTCATCAGGTTCGACGAGTATGTCTGGCAGCCAGAGCGCGACCACTTCCGTGCCCGCCCGCTCGTCTGGCAGACACACACAGGAGAAAGATATGCCGTCAGCTACAAGCAGCGCCATCGTTTCCTGCCGCAGATCATCGCCCATCCGGTCTGGCTCTCCTTCAGGTTCCCCTTGAGCCTGTGTCTGGTCGAGGAAATGGCGCTGGAGCGGGATCGTGGTTTCGTATGAGACAATCCGCCGGTGCGGCAACAAATGCGGTCCGCATACGGAGCCATTACGTCGCGGCACTTGATATTGCAGTGCAGCAAAGGTAGAGGGCCGCCCCTTATCGGAGTGTCGTCCATGGTCCTTACCAATACTGGTAGCGAGGCAGAACCCGTCGAACAGTCGAGCCATCCGGCAATCGAACAGCAAAGCCCCAACGTGCTGATGCTAGGCGCGCTCGGCGTTGTCTATGGCGATATTGGCACCAGCCCGATCTACGCGTTCCGTGAGGCGCTGGTGGCGTCGTCGGGCGGCAATGTCGCCGAGCGCGGCGATATCCTCGGCGTGCTGTCGCTGATCATCTGGTCGCTGACTATCATCGTCACCATCAAGTACATCATGTTCGTGCTGCGCGCCGATAACGGCGGCGAGGGCGGCGTGCTGTCGCTGATGGCGCTAGCGCGCGGCAGTTTCCCCAAGCGGTCGGCGGTGATCCTGGGCATCGGCATCGTCGGCGCCTCGCTGTTTTTCGGCGACGCGGTCATCACGCCCGCGATTTCGGTGCTTTCGGCCGTCGAAGGCATGAACGTCGTCACGCCTGCTTTCCAGCCTTATGTGGTGCCGCTGACCCTGGTCATCCTCGCCATGGTGTTCGCGGTGCAGCGCTTTGGCAGGGGTGGGGTGGGATTAGTCTTCGGTCCGGTGACCGCTGTATGGTTCCTGGCGATCGGCCTTTCCGGTCTCAACCACATCATCGCCGACCCGGAAATCCTGTGGGCGATCAGCCCGCATTACATTGTCGCCTTCCTGATCAATTCGCCCGACGTCGCTTTCGTCACCATCGGCGCCATCTTCCTTGCCGTCACCGGCGCGGAAGCGCTTTATGCCGATCTCGGCCATTTCGGACGCAGGCCCATCGTGCTCGCCTGGCTGTGGATCGTGTTTCCGTGCCTGCTGCTGAATTATGCCGGGCAGGGCGCCTTCGTGTTGGCGAAGAATGGCGTGGTCGGCCACCCATTCTTCGAGATGAATGAAGGTTGGGCTCTGATTCCCATGGTCGTGCTGGCGAGCGCCGCGACGGTCATCGCCAGCCAGGCAGTGATTTCCGGCGCCTTCTCGCTGACCAGGCAAGCGGTGCAGCTCAACATGCTGCCGCGCCTGGAAATCCTGCACACGTCGGAAAAACAGTCCGGCCAGATCTACATGCCGCGCGTCAACCTGTTGCTGGCGCTGGTGGTGATGCTGCTGGTGGTTGGCTTCGGCGAGTCCAGCAAGCTGGCGTCGGCCTACGGCATCTCTGTGACCGGCAACATGCTGGTGACGACGGTGCTGCTGTATGTGATCATGACCCGCATCTGGAAGTGGAAGCTGAGGGTGGCGATCGTATTGACCGCGCTGTTTGCCTTCATCGACATCGGCTTCTTCGCCTCCAACATCGTCAAGGTGTTCGAGGGTGGCTGGGCTTCGCTGGCGGTGGCCTTCACCATCGTGCTGGCTATGTGGACCTGGGTGCGCGGCAGCCGCTATCTGTTCGACAAGACCCGCCGCAACGAGATCCCGCTCGATTTCCTTGCCGGCAATCTGCTGAAGAAGAAGCCGCATCTGGTGTCGGGGACCGCGGTGTTCCTGACCAGCGATCCGCTGAGCGCGCCGACAGCGCTGATGCACAGCCTCAAACACTACAAGGTCCTGCATGAGCAGAACGTCATCCTTTCGGTGGTGACTGCCCCGCAGCCGGTGGTGCCCGAGAACGAGCGGGCAAGATGGAGACGGTCAACGAGCTATTTATGCGGGTGACGCTGACCTTCGGCTACATGGAACAGCCCAACATTCCGCGCGCGCTGGCGACCTGCCGCAAGCAAGGCTGGAAGTTCGACATCATGACGACATCCTTCTTCCTGTCGAGGCGCTCGCTCAAAGCCTCGCCCAATTCGGGCATGCCGGTGTGGCAGGACAAGCTGTTCATCGGCCTGGCACGCACGGCCGCCGATGCGACCGAATATTTCCAGATCCCGACCGGACGCGTCGTCGAGATCGGAACGCAAGTGACGATTTAGGGCATGCCGCGGTTGAGAAGAATCGGTGCTGTCACATTGATTGAGCGGTAAGGAAATTCAGGTAGCAGCGCGCCCGGCACTGTAAAGTTTCAGCGGCTTGATGCAGCGATAGCTGGCCGGGACGGCTGTCACGCTGTGGCGACACACGCGATTTTGTCCAGATTTGCATGGCGGCGTTACGCAGGTCTCGATGTTGAGCCGATGACAGCGCATTGCAGGGAAAGTGGAGCAGGTCGGCAATCGGATCATGGATGGAAACGAACCGCTGAAGCTGGCGTGCCGACTTGAAGCGTTTCATGATCCTTTCGCGTCGTCGGGTCGGCTGGTGCGAATTTTCCGCTCGATTATTCAGGCCTGTGTGCGACCGGTGTTCGACGCCGGGCATGAGGTCGCGCATGGCGGCATCATAGGATCGGAGCTTGTCGGTGATCATGATCCGTGGTGTCCGCCCTTGAGCCTTCAGCAACTTGCGCATCAGACGCTTTGCCGCCTTGGCATTTCGGCGGCTTTGTACCAGCACTTCGAGGACGAAGCCGTCCTGATCGACGGCACGCCAGAGCCACTGCTTCTTGCCACTGATAGCCACGACACATTCGTCGAGATGCCATTTGTCGCCCAGGCAGCCGGCTGACCGTCGCTTGATCTCCCGGGCGAAATGCCGTCCGAATTTCTCCGCGCAGCTTCGAACGGTCTGATGCGTGACGATGATGCCGCGGGCCGCCAGCATGTCCTCAACCATTGCTGGGGAGATGGAGGAATGGCTGCGCGCCGAGCGGGCCGGGCTCTCTCGCTCATCCCCGGTGGCCGGGCCGATCGACTATATGCTGTCGCGCTGGGCCGACTTCGCCCGTTATGCCGACGACGGCAGGACCTGCATGTCGAACAATGCCGCGGAAAGAGCGCTGCGCGGTGTAGCGAAGATTGATTCATTATGCACCCCCTCTTCAAATGGCGGGAAACAGCGATTTCTGATTATCCTCGTTGATGATACGCGGAGATTTGCGCGCCAAATCGGCCTTGATCCGTTCATCTTCAAGGTCGCTAGCGCGGATCTGGTAGGGCGCACCGCGCATGACCTGTTCGG
>NZ_JAMYKY010000063.1:0-8502 GCF_040317695.1 Mesorhizobium sp. M1403
TAACTTGTCCTTCCAAACTGTGAGCGATGAAAAGCTAACCCACAACAATTTTCCCAGTATATCGATCGCCAGTCCGTCATGCGGTGCCTGGTGTTCGCTTAGCGGCGCCCATCACGAGAACGTTTTATCATCACACAAGATCTAGGTACGAGAATCGTAAATGATATCCCAAAAATCACTCACCGTGATGCGGCCAAATCTCATACACGTGAACATTGATCATGCCATCAGGCGTAATTTTCCGTTTCGCGATCAGCCTATACCGAAGATCTAAGTGGTCCAACTTGTTCATGATCATGCACTCATTTCGCGACACATTGTAACCTAATATCATAGTGCCATTTGTCGCTAGATATTTTTCCGACTCAAGGAGGAACTTCTGCAGTAGCGTCCCGCCTGGATCGAAACTGCTGTACTCGATCATGCTGGAGTATTCAAAATCCTCTGGAACACGAGTGGACGGCAAATGGGACACGATATAGTCAAAACGTTGATTTTGATGGACACTCTCATAGAGATCGCTTCGAATGCTTGTGACATTAGTAAGCCCGTTTCGGCGAGCGTTAGCTAGCGTGTTGGTAACAGCGTTCGGATTTACGTCGGTGGCAAGCACGTGGGACGCGCCATTCTTAGCCAAGAATAGTGCCGTGAGGCCGCATCCGCATCCGATCTCAAGAACGCGTTTTCCGGTCGTTGAGGGCACATTCTCAGTCACCCAACGGCCGGTAACATTATTATCGTCGTCCCAAAAAACATCCTTGTGCACCTCTATATCCAAGCCAAGGCAATTTGTATACTTTGGAAACTCGTCCTGTTGACTTTCCGCTAGGCGCTTTCTCACGTACGACACCCTATCAATATCCATGTGAGATCCTCCTATTAGCAAGAAATCCTAGAGAGATATAACCGCTGAGAGCGATTTTTAGTGTGAATTCTTCATGTAGTTTTCCTTGCATGGATATGAAACGTCGCCGGGGCCGTAATCGGGGCAGATTTCCGGGCGGAGGGGTTTGCAGGCGCGTGCGTTCGTGATTCACCCATTGCGTGACGCTACCACCGACTGATTCGCCTGAAGGCCTGTCGCTTGCGGAACTCCGCGGGCTGGTTTCTGCGCTGATCGGCGAAGTGCGCGGTCTTCAAGGCCGGGTCGAGAGCCTTGAGATCGAGAACCAGGCGCTACGCGCCGAGAACAAGACCCTGAAGGATGAGATCGCCCGGCTGAAGGACCTGCCGCCGCGTCCCACGGTCACGCCGACCAAGCCATCGGGCATGGAGAAGGCGACGCAGCCGACATCTGGCAAGGACAAGCGCCGCCGGCGCGGCGCCACGCGCGATGGCGGTCGCGTGAGCCGCACGGTGACGGTTGCGGTGAGCGCACCTGCGGGCCCTCGCTTCAAGGGGTATGAGACGATCCTGGTGCGCGATCTGGCGTTGTCGGCCGAGGTGGTGCGCTATCGCCGCGAGCGCTGGGTGATACCGACCGGCGAAACGATGGTGGCGCCCTTGCCGGCGGGGATCATCGGCGGCTGGGGCGCGAACCTGCGCCGCTTCATTCTGGCCTGCCACATTCAAGGCCAGGTGACGACGGAGCGGTTGACGGCGTTGTTGACCGGGATCGGGGTCGACATTTCGAAGCGCCAGGTGGTGGGGCTGATTTCGGAGGGCCTGGAGGCCTTCGCGGCGGAGGACCGTGACGTGCTGCGCGCCGGGCTGGCTACGGCGCCCTGGATCACCGTCGATGATACGGTCGGCGCGCCACGTCCACCAGGACGGCTACACCACCCAGATCGGCGATCGCCGCTTCACCGCGTTCCGCACCGGACGATCGAAGTCACGGGAGGCGTTCCTGGCGACGCTGCGTGCCGGGCACAGCGATTACTTCATCAATGAAGAGGCCGTGGCCTATATGCGCGGCCGCAACCTCGCCGGTCCGGCGATCACGCGGCTGGCGGCTGCGCCGCGCAAGGCATTTGCCGACAGCGCCGCATGGCAGGCGCATCTGGCGGCGCTGGGCCTTGACCAGCTTGCGGTTGAGTCCAACCCAGTCAGGATCGCCACCGAAGGGGCGATGCGGGGGGGCGATACGCCACCACGGCTTTCTCGCCGATACCGTCATCGTATCCGATGATGTCGGCCAGTTCCGCATTGGCGAGCATGCGCTGTGCTGGGTCCACGCCGAGCGGCTCGTCCACAAATTGATACCCGTGACCCCGGATCAACGTCAGGCCGTCGACATCATGCGCCAGTTGATCTGGTGGTTCTATCGCGACCTCAAGAACTACCAGCGTGCTCCTTGTCCGCGCCGCGGCGGCCCTGCGCGCCCGCTTCGAGCGCCTGTTCAAACGACGAATCGGCTACGTCATGCTCGACCGGCTTCTTGCCAGGCTGCATCGCCGCAAGCATGAACTCCTGCGCGTTCTCGATCGTCCCGAGATTGCGCGCCCGGAACCATTGGACCTAGGCACTGTCCTTTTGGAAGAGGAGAAAGCGCCAGGCCAACTGTGCCGCACGCGGGCATTGCCAGCGCGTGACAGCCCCTTCTCGCGGCGGCGTTTGCCGCTCTCGTCCGGCGACCCCGTCAGTCCGGCATAGCGCGCCACGGCGCGGCGATCGCGCAAGCCGCGTGACAGGATCTCCTGGACCAGCATGTCGGCGGTCTCGACGCCGATCCCGATGATCCGCGCCAGCAGACGCACCATCGCGTGCGGGCCGCTCGCCGCAGCAGCCGGAGCGGCGACCAGCAGGCGCACCTGCTCGATGGCGCGGATCTGCTCGCGCACGAGCTGGAGCCGCTCCAGAAAGCGGTAAAGCTCGGCGCGGGTGTTGTCCGGCAGCGGCGTCCCCTCCGGTGTGCGGATGCTGGCGAGCCTGGCCGCCACGCTGCGGAAGCTCAGCCGCAAGCTGCGGATGCCGAACGCCCGTCTTGCGGGTGACGGCTTCGCTGATCGCCTCGGCGTCGGCGGCGTCCGTCTTGCCCCGTTTTACGAAGGGCTTCACATCGGCGGGATCAAACGCACGTCGTGACCGAGCGCCGCGATCTCGCGCGCCCAATAATGCGAACCGCCGCACGCCTCCAAACCAACCAGACACGGCGGAAGCTTTTCGAAAAAGTGCAGCAGCTCGGCTCGAGCCGCAGTTTGGGTCGCAGTAGCGGGTTCCGTGCTTTGATCTGGTTGAAAGTGCCCCAAAACTGAGGCGACCGCCATCACGGCTGCGGCTGGACAGCATTCTGTGCCATCCTGCGTCGCGCAGCTCGGGCACTTTGCGACCTGAGCGGAAAAGCGGCGCCACATGTTGGCAATCCGTCTCCGAACCGATCTCCAGCCGAAACTCAGCCATCCTCTAAAACCCGCATGTCTGTCATATCAGAGGCCCTACTGCCGCCGACAGATTGGGCAGTTTTCACGCGCGTCCGCTTAGACTTGGCTGCGTGAGTCGATTGAGTGATCGCTTGAGACCGAGGTTCTCTCTGAGAGTTTCTCCGAAGTATCCGGATCTGACTCTTCCTCGCCGGCGCAACTCTGGAAGGACCAGTTCAACAAAATCCTTGAGTCCGCCAGGAACGGTTGCCGGCAATATGTTGAATCCGTCAGCCGCATGTTGATCAAATGCATCAACCATGGTGTCTACAATTTCATCCGGCGTCCCAACAACCAGCCGATGGCCACGGCAATCCGATACCAGGCGGATTAGTTCTCTCCAGGTAAATTTCTGGCTTGCGGCCAAGTCGAGTAGCACTCTCTGACGACTCTGGATTAAATTGGTCTGCGGCAAAGCCTCGGGGACTAATGAGTCAAGGTTAATTGAACGCAGGTCGGTGACAGACCCCAGCCAAAGAGAGGCCTCCTCAAATAAAACATCAATATGGGTATATGATTGTAGTCTTTGAAGCTTCTCAGACGCTTCTTGCTTAGTCCTCCCAACAATCGGGATAATGCCCGACATAACGAGTACCTGATCATCCTCTCGTCCAAGTGCGCGCGCTTTCTCTTTAAGAGTATTGTAGTATTGTTTACCGCCCTCTAAAGAGGGCTGGGCGGTGTACACGACGTCACTGACCTCTGCTGCGAGCGTAATTCCGGCATCGGACGCACCAGCCTGAACCAGCACGGGGTAGCCTTGCGGCGGTCTCGAAATGTTGAGTGGGCCTCTGACTGAAAAGTGGTTCCCTCGGTGGTTAAGCAGATGCACCTTCGTAGCATCACCGTAAATACCACTTTCCTTGTCCCGAATGAAAACGTCGTCCTCCCACGTATCCCAAAGACCTTTGACGACTTCTACGAATTCCCCCGCCCGAGCGTAGCGCGTGTCATGATCGGGAAGTTCCTTTTCACCAAAATTATTGGCTTCGAAGTTACTTGCGGAGGTTACAATGTTCCAGGCTGCGCGCCCTCGCGACAAATGGTCAAGTGATGCGAACATGCGTGCAAGATGATAAGGTTGGTAATACGTCGTCGTCGCTGTCGCGACTAGGCCGATGTTCTGTGTTCTCGATGAAAGCGCCGACAGTAGTGTAATAGGCTCGAACCCTTCGATACCACTCACACGGGCTATGGCTGCGTGATCGCCTATCACGCCTTGATGATCGGCGAGAAACACGAGGTGGAACGCCGCGCCTTCGGCAAGTGCTGCTAGTTCAGCATATTGGTCGATATCAACTCCGCGGTTCGCTGGCGTGTTTGGATCGCGCCATGCACCTGGGTGGTATCCCGCCCCCCGAGTGAGGTATAGCCCGAGTTTCATTTCATCATTGCGTCGCATACCGGATCTCCGTTCAATTGGACTGCCCTCGCGCAACGGGTTCGGCTGTTCGTGCACGTTGACGAGAGAGACTACCAGCAGGCAGACAAAGCTTGTTAAGTGCTTAAGTGCGCCTTCTCGGTCTTTCTGACTGCAAATCGGCCTACCCGCTTTCAGCCTTGCCTAAGCTCATACTGCGTTGATACCATATCGGTGGTTTTCGGTTTTAAAAATTATGTAAGGAATTATTATAATCTTGTGACAGTTGGAATATCTGTTCGCTGCTGCAAGCATTCATGGCTCTCGATGACGTGCAGACCGTCAATGACGACCCGGAGGTCGAGATCGTTCGCCGCTCCATCGAAGCTCCAGTGCGGCAAATTGCCGAGAACGCTGAGCGGAAGAATCGATCATTGCTGGCAAGCGGCGCCAGAAGCCCGAATTTTTCCCATGGCCGGAATGCGCAGACGGTCGAATTCGACGCTCTCTTCTCGATGGGCGTTATCGACCTCCGCCAAGGTCGTCCGCACCGCGCTGCAGGGTACGGCTCGATCGCTGGCCTGCTTGTCACTACCGAAGCGATGATCGCAGAAGTCGAGATGTCGCGTGAGAGTCCGATGCATCGCTGTCGGATTTGTCGGCTCCGCGACGAGATTGTTCGGTATCCTCCACGACGCACATTCACTTAACGTTTCGAAGAGCCCGGGAAAATATGCGCCACAGTTGCTGGCACGATTTTTGGTTCTCTCTCGAGCGAGGTGCTAGCAACCTGGTGACCGCAAGTGCTCACAATTGTCTGCGTCCCGCGAAGTCACGTTTTGATGTGCTCGAAAGGGCACCAGCGTTGGGTTGCTCCGATTTTGGCGCGCTTGAGAGCGGGATGCATTTGGGCGAGGTCGGAAAGAGGATTGAACGAAGGAGAGACCGAGATGACCGCACAATCTTCCCCAAGCACCTCCGACGAGGAGCCCGCCACCAGCCGTCTTGCTAGCCCTGCGGCCGACGCCGAAGGGCTGAAGCGCGCTCTGCGCGCGCTGGGCGGCGGCGTCAGTATCGTAACGGCAGGTGAGGGAGAGACTCGCACGGGAGCGACGGTGACGTCGGCGACTGCACTCTCGATCGAGCCGCCGCGCATGTTCTCCCTCAACCGATCCTCCTCAACATGGCCCGTCGTCGAGCAATACCGGAACTTCTGCATCAACGTGGTGGGCCAAAACCATGAGACGCTCGTTACCGCGGTGCTGCATGGCATAGTGACCACCAAGGGCAGCGTTGATTTCGCTGACCTGGTCGCTGATGACGTAATGTCGAATACGCCGCATCAGTTCTTGCAGTGACGAGATGCTACGTCGAAGTCGAGACTTCTCCGTGCGCATCCCCACCTTGAAGTTCCCCTTCAGGTTCCGCGAGCAGTACAGCGTCATACCCAGGAAATAGATGGTCTCTGGGCGGTTTCTGCCGCGTTTGCCCGCATCTCGCTGCGCGAACCGACCGAACTCGACCAGCTTGGTCTTGGTCGGTTCCAGGGTGAGGCCGAACTTCCCCAACCTGTGACGTAAGGCCTCCTGGACCTGGAGCGCGTCCGATTGATGTTGGAAACAGATCACAAAGTCGTCGATGTAACGCACCAGCCGGGCTTCGCCCTTTAGCCGGACCTTCACGACGCGCTCGAACCAGAGGTCGAGCACATAGTGCAGATACACGTTGCTCAGCAAAACGCTGATCACTCCCTGAACGCAAAAGGTAACTTTGAGTTTGACCGGTCGATTTCGCTCGATCGTTCTCGTTCCGTGCTTGACTTTCGTCTTAAAAGGTAATACGTATATGTCATATGCCGCGCTCGACGGATTTGCAGAAGACCGAACGGATCAATGCTGCCCATGGGTTGCTTGCGCGTGGGCTGAGCGTGGCGGAGGCAGCCATGGCGTTGTCGCGCCAATTCACCATGTCCCGGCGTCAGGCCTATCGGTATATCGAGGAGGCGCAGGCGATCGGCCGGCCGGTGCCGGTGACCGAGCCCACGACGGCAGTGACGTTCAAGCTTCCGCCCAGTTTGGTCGACGCGATTCGAGCGCGGGCGGCGGCGGAAGGCACGACGATCAGCGCCATGGTGGGTCGGGCGCTTCGGGCGTTTCTCGGCGAAGCCGACGGCCATGGCTGACCGGCGGGAGGGCGATGTTCGCAGCGTCCTTCTCGAGCCTGTCTTTGACCGCCTGCTGCAGGCCAAGTTGGCACAGGTCTACGGGATCCTGATTGCGGAGCGGGTTCGCATCGTCGGCGCGGGTCCGCGGGTAAGGGAGGGAAGCGATGACGTGCGCAGCGATCTATGCCCGGGTGTCCTCTGTCGAAGGAAAAGCTGCTTGGTCGGCGACACATGCCGGCGCACTCGGATCGGTCAGGTGCAACGCGACAAACAAGCCGACGGGGAGACGGTAGCGGTGTCTAATAGCCTCTGGAGGGCCCCGGTGATGTTTCATATCCACGCAAGGAAAACTACACAAAGAATTCACGCTGAAAATCGCTCTTAGCGGTTATCATCTTCCTAGCGGAGTTCCCGATTCCCTCTGGCACCTTATCGGCTGCCATCTTTAAACTGCTTTGTTGACGGTACGGCTGAATAGGCTGGCTGCCCCCTGGGAGACCGCTCGATCAATCGTGCGGTGTGGACGCGAAGATTCAGACCAAGCACTGGAGGAGTGTATCCGTGAAAAAGGTTGCATTGATCGACACAGCGCATTGGCACGTCCCGCTCTATATCGATGCGTTGGAGAAATCTGGCGTCGAAATTATAGGCATCTCTGATCCGACGGATACCACCGGGCCCGCTCTCGCTCGAAAATTCGGAACGGCATGCTTTGCAACCTGCGAACAGCTTCTTGCGCACGAGCGCCCTGAATTGGCATTCGTCTTCGGCAGGCACATCGACATGCCGAGGACAGCCAATCTGCTGCTCGATCACGGCGTCCCATTCGCAATGGAAAAACCCTGCGGAATTAGGGCTGCAGATGTTCAACAGTTGGCTCTGAAGGCAGCTCAAAAGCAAGCATTCGTAGCGATACCTTTTGTCTTCCGCCTGAGTGACACAATGAAGGTCATTCAAAGTGGAGAGGATCCAGTCAGGGTCGACCACGCCAGCTTCAGGTTTATTGCCGGACCGCCAAGCCGCTATCTGCGAGCAGGCAATCCTTGGATGCTGGAGCGCGACATCGCAGGCGGGGGACCATTGATTAATGTTGGTGTACACATGATCGACCTGTTCCAAACTTTAAGTTGCAGCAAAATCGTAGCTGTGTCCGCTTTTTCCACAGCGCTCATCAACAACTTATCGATCGAAGATTTCATTACCGTCGCACTTCAATGTGCATCCGGGGCTATCGGTACAATCGAGTGTGGGTACACATTCCCCAGCGCTTCTGGCCAGCAACGTGAGTTTACGTTTTCTGTTCGTGCCGGCAATCACTTCTTTCGCTCCGCTGATAAGGGGATCGAAGTTATCAGGGACGGAGTGAATGGAATTGAGCACGAATTTGTGCCTGCTGAGTTCGAAACCGACTTGTACTACGCCGATTTTGTCCGACACGTGCTCAAGGCACTGCAGGATGACAGCCTAGCCATTGCAGATTTCCGGGACGCAGCAGCCGTACTACAGCTGGTAGAAGCGGCTTACAGGTCGGCCTCTGAAGGAGGCCGGACAATACAATTATCGCACTAAGCGAAATGCGGAGTGCGTTTTCACAATCACAACAAGTCGAGGAGAGCTTG
>NZ_JAMYKY010000064.1:0-8207 GCF_040317695.1 Mesorhizobium sp. M1403
CTGGCCCGTCTGCTTCACTGCCATCGCGATTCCCTCAGACCGTCCACCTCAGAGAATCACAATCAGCGAATTACGCAACAGGCCCGTATAGTGACGGGGAGAAGGGCGCTGTCTCTGACGGTTTTGCCGATTTCCACCGTTGCAAGAAGGGTGCCGGCGTCGCGGCCGGCTTCTTTCTCCTCGTTTACGGGGAGAAATGCCCGGTAGCGCAATGAGGGGCGGCGCCAGCCTCAATGATTGGTCGTCTCCGACTGAGTTGAAGCCACCATCTGCTCGAAGCGCGCTTACCTCTGCGCCAGCCTTGCGCTTTCCACGGCAATGCCGAGCAGCGCCTGGCGTGCCAGCGCGGTCGACAGATCGGGCCGCCGGCGCGTCTGCAGCACCGCCGTCTGCAAGCGGGTCAGGGCGCGGCCGAGCGCCTCGCTGCTCCAGCGTTCGAGGGCTTTCTCGACCAGCTTGCGCCTGGAGAAAAACACCGGCGGGCGCGCCGCGGCTACGACCGAAGCGGCATTGCGGCCGCCGGCGTCCATCAGGCCGCGCATCGCCTGGATCGTCTGCAACTGCCGCATCGCCGATGAAAGCACCAGGAAGGGCTGGCCGCCGGACTGGCAATGGCGGGTGAAGGCGGTGTCGAAGTCGGCGATCCTGCCTTCGAGCAGGGCGTCGACGGCCGCATCGAAGGAGAGGCCGGAGACATCCCCGGATGTCGCCTTGACGTCGTCGAGGCCGATTTCGGCCTGGCCATGTGCATAAAGCACCAGCTTTTCGATCTCGCCGCGCGAGGCCAGCCGGTCGCCGCCGAGGTTGCGGCGCAGCGCCTGCCGCGCCTCCAGCGTCATCGACATGCCAGCCTTGCGCAGTTCGTCGTCGATGACCGTGTCAATGTCCCTGGCCTCATCGGCGTAGCAAGGCAGAGCCATGGCATTGTCCGCCGCCTCCACCACGCCGCGCAGGCCGACGCCCTTCTTCAGGTCACCGGCCTCGATCAGGATAATGGCATCGCGCGGTGGCTCGGCGGTCAGCGCCCTGACGTCGTCGGCAAGCGCCTTCTGAGCCCCAGCGTTGCGCACCCATAGCAGGCGCCGCTCCGAAAACATCGGCATGGTGCGCGCCTCGTCGAGCAGGCGGCCCTCGTCGCGATCGACCTCCGATCCGTCCAGCCTGACCACCGAGAACGGATCGTCGAGCGGCAGGCCGGTCCTGGCGGCAAAGGCCTTTGCCCGCTCGGCGACCAGCCCACGATCGGGACCGTAAAGCAGCACGATCGAGACGCGCGGATCCGGCTTCGCGAGCCATGAATCGACCTCGTATGCTTTCTTCTGTACCATGGTGTTGTGGTTAGCATGGCGAGAGCTCCGGGTGAACCACAGGCGCCGGCCTGCTAGTTCTTGTCCTCGGGGGATTGCAGGATGCTATCAGGCTTGAACGAAGTATCGGCAGCACCGAGGCGTTCATAGTCCGTCATTGCCGCGTCAAGCGATTTGTCTTTCTCGACCGACCACAAAGTCACTGAGGCCAGATAATTTGTGAAGGCGTTCTGCTCTCTTGCGAAAATGGCGGCCAAACGCGAGTCGTTTTGGAAAAGGCGATCGAGTTCCTGTTTGATTGCAACGTCATTCTTCGCCAGCGACCGTATAGCCCATACAGCCGATGCCACCGTCATCACACGCATCATGTCTTTTGATGCCTGGCTCTTGGGGCACCCATATTTCCGGCATGCAGCGACAATCATGATATTCTCGGGGCGACCTGGAGCCACCGCACCCGCGAATTTCCCCATAACAAGGCCGATGCGGATTGCGTCCGCCGCGATGCCGTCACGGCTGGTCGAAGATTTTCCAGAATATGATCTATGTAGGACAAGTCTCCTGTCGCCATATAGGCGCCAAGCAGCAGATCATTGTCCAACGGGACAAAGAGGGGTGTCAACGTTTTCAAAGGCATGGCACCGGGGGATGCTGCATCCTCCAGCTTTCGGCTCGACGCGAAACGCCGCGCTTCGTCCGTGAGACCAGCCTTGTGCAGAGCGGCCAGATAAAGGTCAGCCGCGCGATCGGAGGGCACGCCATCCAGCAGTTTTCGTCGCATCTCCGGCGAGCCGTCGAACAATGCAGCGAAAAACCCGGTTATCGTTCCGTTTTCAGCGCTGGACGGAGCTTGATCCAAGGTTGTGATAAGCCGGTCAATGCAGGCAGCATCCCTCGTGCGATAGTACGTGCCGATGCAATCGTCCGACTGAGCGAAAGCTGGTCGACCGGATCCAACCAGAAAAGCTACAATCGCCAAAGCGACGACGGCCCTCGATCTGCCTTGCATTCCCGCCTCTCTCACAACGATGCCGTCAGGATAAGGTCCTGAATGGTAGGCGCAACTTGAATCGCTGGATGTGCGGGCTCGTCAAAGGCAAGCTCACCCCGGGACATATCGTCTGTTGCGGCAATCGTCGGCAAATTTCTGCTAAGTTGCGTGCTGCCGTCCAACATCGACAAGAAATTTCGCAGACACATCTTCATCTTGTGCGCGGCAGGCTGCATCGGCGGGAGCCGAAGGACCGAAGCCCTGCCCGACGAATTGGCACTGGTCCGGCGGTGTGCAAATATCTTGGCCGGGCAACAGTGGAGGACCGAAATCATGGCCGATGCCGGAATGTTGCGCTTCCATGTTCCGGAGCCGGAGGTGCGGCCGGGCGGCACGCCGGATTTTTCAGACGTGACCATCCCCAAGGCCGGCTCGGTGCCGCGCCCCGAGATGGACGTCGATCCGCGCACCATCCGCGATCTGGCGTTCTCGATCATTCGCGTGCTCAACCGCGCCGGCGAGGCGGTCGGGCCGTGGGCCGGCCTGCTTTCCGACGAGGAACTGCTGGAGGGGTTGCGCCACATGATGACGCTGCGCAGCTTCGATGCACGCATGCAGATGGCGCAGCGCCAGGGCAAGACTTCCTTCTACATGCAGCATCTCGGTGAGGAGGCGGTGAGCTGCGCCTTCCGCAAGGCGCTGGCGCCGGGCGACATGAATTTTCCAACCTATCGGCAGGCCGGCCTGCTCATCGCCGACGGCTATCCGATGGTCACGATGATGAACCAGATCTATTCGAACGAGGCCGATCCGCTGAAGGGCCGGCAGCTGCCGATCATGTATTCGTCGAAAGAGCACGGCTTCTTCTCGATCTCCGGCAACCTGGCGACGCAGTACATCCAGGCGGTCGGCTGGGCGATGGCTTCGGCGATCAGCAATGACCAGAAGATCGCCGCCGCCTGGATCGGCGACGGTTCGACCGCCGAATCCGACTTCCATTCGGCGCTGGTGTTCGCCTCGACCTACAAGGCGCCGGTCGTGCTCAATGTCGTCAACAACCAGTGGGCGATTTCGACCTTCCAGGGCATCGCCCGGGGCGGCTCCGGCACTTTTGCTGCCCGCGGACTGGGCTTCGGCATCCCGTCGCTGCGCGTCGACGGCAACGACTATCTCGCCGTCCATGCGGTGGCCAAATGGGCGGCGGAGCGGGCGCGCAACAATCTCGGGCCGACGCTGGTCGAATATGTCACTTACCGCGTCGGCGCCCATTCGAGCTCCGACGACCCGTCGGCCTACCGGCCGAAAGCCGAGTCCGACGCGTGGCCGCTCGGCGACCCGATCGTCAGGCTGAAGAACCACCTCATCCAGCGCGGCGTCTGGTCGGACGAACGCCACGCCCAGGCCGAGGCCGAAATCCTCGACACGGTGATTTCAGCGCAGCGGGAGGCCGAGCGCCACGGCACGCTGCATGCCGGCGGCAAGCCTTCGGCGCGCGACATGTTCGAGGGCGTCTATGCCGAGATGCCGCCGCATCTCAGGCGCCAGCGCCAGCAGGCGGGAGTCTGACCATGCCGCGACGGACCATGATCGAGGCAATCCGCGACGCCATGGACGTGTCGATGGCGCGCGACGGGCGCGTCATCGTCTTCGGCGAGGATGTCGGCTTCTTCGGCGGCGTCTTCCGCTGTACGCAAGGCCTACAGGCAAAATACGGCAAGAGCCGCTGCTTCGACGCGCCAATCAGCGAGGCCGGCATTGTCGGCGCGGCCATCGGCATGGCGGCCTACGGGCTGAAGCCTTGCGTCGAGGTGCAGTTTGCCGACTATGTTTATCCGGCCTATGACCAGATCGTCTCGGAAGCGGCGCGGCTGCGCTACCGATCGAACGGTGATTTCACCTGCCCGATCGTGGTCAGGATGCCCACCGGCGGCGGCATTTTTGGTGGCCAGACCCACAGCCAGAGTCCGGAGGCGCTGTTCACCCATGTCTCCGGGCTGAAGGTCGTCGTGCCGTCCAATCCGCATGACGCCAAGGGCCTGCTGATCGCGGCGATCGAGGATCCCGACCCGGTGATCTTCCTGGAACCGAAGCGACTTTATAACGGGCCCTTCGACGGTCATCACGAGCGGCCGGTAACACCATGGTCGAAACATGAGCTCGGCGAAGTCGCCGACGGCCATTACACGGTGCCGCTCGGCAAGGCGATGATCCGCAGACAGGGCGGTGCGGTCACCGTACTTGCCTATGGCACGATGGTCTATGTCGCCCAGGCGGCGGCCGAGGAGACCGGCATCGATGCCGAGATCATCGATCTGAGAACGCTGCTGCCGCTCGACCTCGAGACGATCGTCGCCTCGGTCAACAAGACCGGGCGCTGCGTGGTCGTGCACGAGGCGACGCTGACATCGGGGTTCGGCGCCGAACTGTCGGCGCTGGTTCAGGAAAACTGCTTCTACCATCTGGAGGCGCCGGTGGCGCGGGTCACCGGCTGGGACACGCCCTATCCACATGCGCAGGAGTGGGACTATTTCCCCGGTCCCGCCCGGGTTGGCCGTGCCTTGCTTGAAACCATGGAGACCTAGCGTGGGCGAGCATATCATCAAGCTGCCGGATGTCGGCGAAGGCGTCGCCGAGGCGGAACTGGTCGAGTGGCACGTCAAGGTCGGCGATCTCGTGCGCGAGGACGCCGTGCTGGCCGCGGTCATGACCGACAAGGCGACGGTCGAAATTCCCTCGCCCGTCGATGGCGAGATCCTTTGGCTCGGCGCCGAGATCGGCGACACGGTGGCGATCGGCTCGCCCATCGTGCGCCTGAAGGTGGCTGGCGAGGGCAACGTCAAGCCGCCACGGGACGTTGAGGCGGGCGCCAAGCGTACCCCCACCCCTGACCTTGCCGGGGCGAGCCACGGGTCTCGCCCGTCCTTCGGACCCCCACAAGGGGGAGGGGGACGAGCTTCGGCTCCCAAGGCCGACGCCAAACCAGTCCCACCTCCGTCAGAAAGCGCTTCTGCGCGCGAAAGTGAGCCGGCAACGGTATTCCCCTCCGGTGGGGGTACTGCGCCGATCTCCGGCGCGCGGCGTCCGGAGGGCGAGAAGCCCTTGGCCTCGCCGGCCGTCCGCCTCAGGGCGAAAGAGGCCGGCATCGACCTGCGGCAAGTTGTGGGGAGCGGCCCGGCCGGTCGCATCCAGCATGAGGATATCGAGGCTTTCCTGGCGCGCGGACCCGGGCCCGCCAAGATTGCCGGGCTTGTCCGCAACGAGGCGGTCGAGGACATCAAGATAGTCGGGCTCAGGCGAAAGATCGCCGAGAAGATGACGCTGGCCAAATCGCGCATCCCGCACATCACCTATGTCGAAGAGATCGACGTCACCGCGCTCGAGGATTTGCGCGCCGCGCTCAACAAGGAGAAGCGGCCGGGCGCGGACAGGCCGAAGCTGACGCTGCTGCCGTTCCTGATGCGGGCGATGGTCAAGGCGATTGCCGACCAGCCAAACCTCAACGCGCTGTTCGACGACGAGGCCGGCATCATCCACCAGCATGGCGGGGTCCATATCGGCATCGCCGCGCAGACCCCGTCGGGGCTGGTGGTGCCGGTGGTCAAGCACGCCGAGGCGCGCGACATCTGGGATTGCGCAGCCGAGGTTGTCAGGCTGGCTGAGGCAGCAAAATCCGGCACGGCGACGCGCGACGAGCTCTCTGGATCGACCATCACCATCACTTCGCTCGGGGCGATGGGCGGTGTGGCGACGACGCCGGTGATCAATCATCCGGAAGTGGCGATCCTCGGCGTCAACAAGATGATGATGCGGCCGGTGTGGGACGGCACCCAGTTCATCCCGCGCAAGATGATGAACCTGTCCTCCAGCTTCGACCACCGCGTCATCGACGGCTGGGACGCTGCGGTGTTCATCCAGCGGATAAAGGCGCTGCTGGAAACGCCAGCGCTGATTTTTGTGGATTGAGGAGATGAATAGAATGTTGCGGCGGTGCGGAACGATCGGGAGGCTGGAGGGACAGCGCCCCCCTCTGCCTTGCCAGGCATCTCCCCCACAAGGGGGGAGATTGGCAGTTTCCGCGCTCCGACCGCTCCTGCGACGGCGGCGATTGGCGAAGGCGGAGGCGAGATCCAATCTCCCCCCTTGTGGGGGAGATGTCCGGCAGGACAGAGGGGGGCGCGAAGGATCGCCACAGAGCGCCCTTTTCCGAGCCGCTGCATGGGGCACGACATGAAGGAAATCTCCTGCAAGCTGCTCGTCATTGGCGCCGGTCCCGGCGGCTATGTCTGCGCCATCCGCGCCGGCCAGCTTGGCATCGACACGGTTATCGTCGAGTTCGGCAAACCGGGCGGTACCTGTCTCAATGTCGGCTGCATCCCGTCCAAGGCGGTGATCCATGCGGCCGAAGAGTTCGAAAAGGCGTCGCACATGGCCGGCGGCAAGAGCCCGCTCGGCATTTCAATCGCAACACCATCGATTGATCTCGAAACGACCATCGCCTGGAAGGACGGCATCGTTAGCCGGCTTAACAGCGGCGTTGCCGGCCTGTTGAAGAAGGCCGGGGTCAAGACCGTGCACGGCTGGGCGAAATTCCGTGACGGCAAGACCGTCGAGGTCCAGACCGAAACCGGGATGCAGGTGGTCCGCGCCGAGACGGTGGTGATCGCCACGGGCTCGGCGTCGATCGAATTGCCGTCGCTGCCCTTCGGTGGGCTGGTGATATCGTCCACCGAAGCGCTGGCGCTGAGCGAAGTGCCGGAAAGGCTTGCCGTCGTTGGTGGCGGCTATATCGGGCTGGAGCTCGGCATCGCCTTCGCCAAGATGGGCGCCAAGGTGACCGTGGTCGAGGCTTTGCCGCGCGTACTGGCGCAATATGATGCCGAACTGACCCGGCCGGTGGTGAAGCGGCTCGCCGAGCTCGGGATCGAGGTGCTTGTGGGCGCCAAGGCCAAGGGGTTGTCGACCAAGGGCGATGCGCTGCTGGTCGAGACGAAGGACGGCAAGAATGCCAAGATCGTTGCCGACAGGATTCTGGTCACCGTCGGGCGCAAGCCGGTGGTCGAAGACTGGGGGCTCGAGCAGATCGACCTCGACATGGCGGGAAAATTCATCCGCATCGACGACCAGTGCCGCACCTCGATGCGCGGCATCTTTGCCGTAGGCGACGTCACCGGCGAGCCGATGCTGGCGCACCGGGCGATGGCGCAAGGCGAAATGGTCGCCGAGATCGTCGCCGGCCACAAGCGCAGCTGGGACAAACGCTGCATTCCCGCTATCTGCTTCACCGATCCGGAGCTGATCACCGCAGGCCTGTCGCCGGAGGAGGCAAAGGGGCTCGGCGGCGAAATCAAGGTCGGATTGTTCCCCTTCGCCGCCAATGGCCGGGCGATGACGAAGATGGGTGAGGAGGGCTTTGTCCGGGTCGTTGCCCGCGCCGACAACCATCTGGTGCTCGGCATCCAGGCGGTCGGCCAAGGCGTGTCGGAACTGTCGACGGCCTTCGGCCTGGCCCTGGAAATGGGCGCGCGTCTGGAGGACATTGCCGGCACCATCCACGCCCACCCGACGCAAGGGGAGGGTTTTCAGGAAGCGGCGCTGAAGGCGCTCGGGCGGGCGGTGCATGTTTGAGGGCAGGTGATCTCCCCCTTGAGGGGGAGATGGCCGGCAGGCCAGAGGGGGTCGGTTCGACTGGATGCGACCTCCCTTGCGACAGATGGAGGTTAGCGCTCTACGCGAGGCGACCCCCTCTGTCGCCTTCGCCGACATCTCCCCCCCTCAAGGGCAGGGCTATCGCATATGAGTGATGGCATTGATGAGATAGTCGTCTTTCCAGGCGCATTTCTTGATGCGATGGCTGATGGGAACTTTGGCAGCATCGGCGGCCTGAAGGATGTTTCTGGCGAGGCGATTGA
>NZ_JAMYKY010000065.1:0-7783 GCF_040317695.1 Mesorhizobium sp. M1403
CGATGCCACGCTTGCGCCGCTCTGGAGCCTCTTCAAGGAGTTCTCGAGCCTTCGCGTCGTCTATGCACTTGCCGAATTGCTCGACGTTTGCCGTGCAGACCCCCCGCGTCCCATCCTGCCTCTGCCCTCAGCAGCGAAGCGCCAGATCGCCGCCGCGTTGGAACGCTTGCCGTCGGATGCCAGCCGGTGAACAGCGAACCCGGCGGCCAGTGAAAGGAACTGTCATGTAGAGCTCGCGAACGGACACGTTCGGCCGCCGCTCTTCGATCGCGATGCGTAGCTTCTTGGCCACGACCTTTTCGAGCGAGACCCGCCGACGCAACGTCTCGACGCTATCAAGGCTCGCTACATGCAAAAAGGGACACGTCGTTCAATGCTTCGCTGGAAGATTAGGTCGTGAACCCATAAATGGGAATGAGGGAGATGGGTGAAAAGCGATCGTTGCGTCGTTTGACAGATCGCGCATATTGTCGAGGAATGACTGAACTCGCATTAGAACCCGGCGGTGGATTGAGAGGTCTTCCGATTGGATCGTCCAAAGGAAGCGTTCGGACATTTTTCGGTGGTAAGCACCAGCCGTTTAAGCGTACACCCGAAGGCAATCCGATAGATTATTGGGCGGATGCAGGCGTTTTTGCCTACTATGATTCCGACGAGCGCCTGGAGGCCTTGGAGTTTGCAAGCCCAAGCAACCCGACATTGAACGGATTGGCTCTTATCTCGGTATCGATGGGCGAAGCGACACAGATTCTCCAATCTCTCGACCCGAAGTTACGCTTGGAGCCGGATGGCGCAACCTCAACGCAGCTTGGTATAGGCGTTTGGTCCTCGACAGGCGAAGCCGATCAACCTGTGATGTCCGCGATAACATTCGGACCGGGCTACTACGATTAGGCTGTAGCGCTGAACGTCTGATTTTGATGGGTTTACCAACTCGCTTCCATATCGCGCGGGATTGTGATTCAGGCTCAATATGAGCCGATATGACCTGACCGACTTCGAGTGGCGCGTGATCGAACCGCTGTTACCCAACAAACCTAGAGGCGTGCCGCGCGTCGATGACCGACGCGTGTTAAACGGAATCTTCTGGGTGCTGCGCTCCGGTGCGCCATGGCGCGACCTGCCCGAGCGCTATGGGCCACGCACCACCTGCTACAACCGCTTCTCGCGTTGGCGAAAAGCAGGTGTTTGGGATCGGCTCATGGACGCCATCAGCGGAGCGCATGATGGTGAAATCCAGATGATCGACAGCACTTCCATTCGGGCGCACCAGCAGGCTGCGACGGCAAAAAGGGGGGCGCAGATAATTGTCTCGGTCGCAGCCGAGGTGGCCTCACGACCAAAATCCACGTCGTCGTCGACGCGCAAGGACTCCCGATCCGGCTCGGCCTGACGGCGGGACAAACGCACGATGGGCAGATCGCCGATCGATTGCTCGACCATCTCGGCCCGCGCATCATCGTCCTGGCCGACAAGGCCTACGATGCCGACCGTATCCGGGAGTTGATCCAGCAGCACGGTGCGACGCCCAACATTCCCGCCAAGCGGAACCGGAAGTGGAAACCTTGCTTCAGCAGGCGCCTCTATCGCGAGCGAAACCTGATCGAGCGCTTCTTCTCCAAGCTGAAACATTTCCGCCGTGTCGCTACACGGTACGACAAACTGGCAGCCAACTTCCTCGCCATGATCCAACTCGCCTCAATGCGACTGTGGCTTCGCGCTTATGAGTCTACGGCCTAACTTGCTCGGTAATGGTTCTGTCGTCACTCGGGATGGTGAGTATTTGGGCACTTGGCAATCTGACGAGAATGACCCCCGAGCTCAAGCCGCATTACAGACGATGCGGAGGAATGTTGCGATTATGCAGGGCAGGCGAGACGCTATTCACCGAGTGCGACGATGCGATCCGCGTCAACTCATACGTGATGCTGCAGGCCACGCTCCTAGGTCTCGATGACCGGATCTGGCGGTGATCGATGCGCTACGCACCGTCGTGGTTAGCTGGATCCGGTTTGCGCCCGCCACAAGCGTGCGTAAGCACCTTCAGTTGCCAGCAGATCAGCATGCCTCCCCTCCTCAATAAGCTGTCCCTTGTCGAAGACCACGATCTTGTCGGCCCTACGAATGGTGCTGAGTCGATGAGCGATGACGATTATGGTCTTACCGGCCTGACGAAGATCTTCAATGATTCGCAGGACAAACCCCTCGGCTATCGAGTCGAGAGAGGAAGTCGCTTCGTCGAGGATCAGGATCTCCGGATCCCGGTACAGAGCCCGAGCCAACGCAAGCTGCTGCTTCTCGCCGCCGGAGAGGCGTATACCATTCTCGCCCAAATAGGTCTGGAGACCGCCGGGCCAGTGCTCGATCAGCTCTCGTAGCCCTATTTGATCGCAGATGTGCAGGATCTTCTCGATGTCCGGCTCGAACTCGCCAAGGGCGATGTTCCCGACCACCGAGCCCGAGAACACATCGACCGATTGCGGCACAGCAGCGATAGCCTTGCGCACGGACACTGTTGAGAGATCCTGGAGGGCAAAGGGACCGATCCGGATGCGTCCTCCCTCAAGCGGGTAGACATTCTGCAGCAACGCCGCAAGGGTGCTCTTGCCCGAGCCGCTTTCCCCCACCACGGCCGTCATCTCGCCCCGGCGGAAGGTGACGCTGAGATCGTGGAAAAGCTCCGGCTGCGAACCATGGCGGAACGTGACGTTCTCCAGGCGAATATCACCAAGGTCGGACTTTGTGGCATCGATGCCGCCGCCGCTTGTCTCCTGCTCCAGGTCGAAGATCTCAAACAGGCGATCCGCTGCGATGAAGCCATCCTGAACGATCCGATTAGTCTGGATCAGATTGGCGACCGGCCGGATGACATAGCCGAGTAACGTATAACAGGACAGTAACTCGCCGGGCGTGACGGTTTGATCCAGGGCAAGCGTCGTTCCGAACCACATCAGCACGATGGTGAATAGGGTCGAGAGGAAAGTCGAGGCATTATCCCCGAAGATCGAGATGAGACCGGAACTGTAGACTGAGTGCAGCATCTTGATGAAACGGATCTCCATCTTGAAGTTGGCGAAACTCTCCACGCCGGAGGTCTTGATTGTGGAGACAGCTCCGAGGGATTCCACCAGCTCCGCCTCCAGGTTGGCGGCATCCTCCATAATCGCGCGCTGGTGCTTCCTATTCAGCCGGTTGATGGTCCAATAGACCAAGAGATACAGCGGAATGGAGACCGCCACGACCAAGGCGATCTTCCACGAGTAGATGCACATCAGCCCGAACGAAAATAGAATCATTAGCACGTCAACGAATATGTTGATCGAGACGTCGTTCAGGAAGCTCCTGATCTTCACGGCGTCGTTCATCCGGGCGATGATTTCGCCCATGCGCATGCTGTCGAAGAACTTCTGGGGCAGGTTTAGGATGTGCTTGTAGTAGCCGAGGATCAAGTGGACATCGATCTTCTGCCCCGTTTGCAGGATAAGCCGGTTCCCGAGGAGATTCATCAGGATCTGCGCCACCAGGATCACCAGCATGACGAGGCTCATCAGGTTGAGCAGGTTGCGGTTGCCCGCTGTGATCACATGATCGACGATCTTCTGGACGTAGATTGCCGTCGAGAGCCCGAGGACCGTCGTCACGAGCGCCCCGGCGAGAGCCTGGGCCATCACCGCCCTTTGTGGCGCAAGCAGACGCGCGAACCGGGCAAGCGGCGTAATGGTCTCGTCGCGGCGCTTGAAGGTGGCTGCCGGAACCAGGAGCACCAGGACGCCAGTCCATTGCGTCTTGAATTCCTCGTGCGTCAGCTTGCGGATTTCGCCATAGGCTGGGTCCATGACGGTGACCCACCTCGCGTCGATCGCCTGGATGACGACGAAGTGGTGAAGGACCCCCTTGACGACGACGTGCGCGATAGCGGGCTTGGGGATCTTGTACAGGCTGTCGAAGCCACCCTTCACTCCCTTGGCGACAAAGCCCAGCTTCCGGGCCGCTTCCGTGAGGCCCAGTACGGTAGTGCCGGAGCGGTCGGTCGAGGCATACTGGCGGATGCGCGACAATGGCAGCTTGTGACCATAGAAGGCTGCGACAGAAGCAAGACTGGCAGCTCCACAATCGGTGATGTCGTGCTGCTTGAACTTGATAACCTTGCTCGACATGGCGGCTCGCTGGCTGTTTGGATAGGGAAGGATTAGTGGCCCGCCAGGAGGGGATTGAGCCAATCGTCGGCCTCATTGTAGAGGAGTTGCAGAAGAGTGCGTTCTGCCACGAGGAAGCGGGCCCGCACGGTCATGCCCTTCTTCAGATGACCGATGACCCCGTTCTTGAGTGCGAGATGGGTGCGAGAGAGTGCGCAGCGGACCTTGAAGACCGGGCTCATGTCGTGGAGGGTGAAGTCCTGCGCTACGCCGAGCACTGTCGCATCGATGAGACCCCATTGATTGTAGTTGAATGCATCCACTTGGAGCCGCACCGACTGGCCCTCCCGCACTAAGCCGATGTCTTTGGGGGAGACGTAGATTTCCGCCACCAGTTCGTCGTCCGGCGAAACCCAAGCAACGGTTTGCCCGGCCTGGATGTAGCTGCCGGGGGTCAGGCCGGTGAATTGCTCGAGTGCGCCTGACACGGGGGCCCGAATGTGGGTGAGATCCCGTTCCTTCTCGAGCTGATGCACGGCGGCCGTGAGTTCCTTGAGGCGCAGGTTAAGGTCGAAGAGCTGCTGGTTCCATTCGGCGGATTTGCGCCGGGCAAGGATCTCCCCCTGAACCTCAATGTTCTGGAGGGCGAAAGCCTTCTCGTCAACGGCCTTTGCGGGCGTCGCAGCAGCGGAGAGCAGTCGCTTAGCGCGGTCGAGTTCCGCCGCGGCATTACTGCTGGCATATTGGTTCTCCCGCAGCAGATTGAGAAAATGCGCCCGCTCCGCCTTGGCGGACTCGGTCAGGAGGAGGATCGGGTCCTTGGCCTTCGTGCCGGAGGAGATCAGGGTTTCGAGGTCACGGGCAAGATCACTCTTAGCGCGAATATCGCCTTTATACGCCCTGAGCTTTTCCTCAACCACCTCATCATCGAGGGCGAGAATCTCCTGCCCCTGGGCAACCAGATCGTTCTCAACGGCAAGGATACGGGAGATGCGTCCGGAGACGGGTGCGACCAGGGGCGTCTTCTCGACGGTGGGGCGAATGATACCGGCACTTTGGACCGAGATCGCTATGGTGATGAGTGGCAGCGACACCAACGTCGCAACCACAGAGAGCAAAATCAGCCGATAGATGATCAAAGATCGTCCTGATCGTCGGGAGAGAATGCTCTCTGCAGTGTAGCTGGCAATTTCAGGAGAAAGGGTATTTAGCTTGCACACTAATGTTCTAACCGTGTCACTTCCAGTGCCTCGCCGCTACCAGTATAGTCGCAGCCACAACGCCTATTAACCCCGCCACCGCGAAAGCTATCGCCGCAAAAAAAGCCCACCCGCCCGAAATTGTGGATGCTTCTTCTGGAGCCAATTCAGTCACACCATAGTCTGACAGATCGACCTTCATTGCTGTCTCCTTTCCTAGAGATCAAATAAGATGAACCAGTCTGCCATTAGCGGCTTTTGCCGCCGTACAACCAACATCAAGAGTCGTGCCAACTGCACAGGAAGCGACCCAGAAAACTGTTCTGGATGTTATTCAATGGCTTCACTGAGAGCGCGGCGGCACGCCAGCCAGACGTCACCGTGTCGCGGATTCGACAAACCCGACACTGGTAGGGGCCAGTGCGGGTAGGTCGGATACTTAGGGATAGAGTCGAATATAGGTCTCCTGAGGGAGCTCTGCCTGCATGGAGGGAGAACCGGCCTGTCAGGAACAGCATCTGGAACAGCATCTGGAACGCGCTGAGCAGCTTGCGGCAGTGTGGTCTTGTGTCAGCGCCCGATTGTTACCGCGGAGATTTCGCTTTGATGCGTGCGATGATGTCTGGGTCTGAGACGAAGTCTTCGAGGAAATCGTTTCCAGTCATTGGTCGAGCGGCGGGCATGGGCGCCCGTGCCGTCGTAAACGCTGATGAGACTGCCGTAGGACAGATTGTCGTCGTTACAGACGATCGCCTCCAGGAGTTCGGGGTCCTCTCCGAGCATTTTCGCGACGTGATTGATGGTGAAGACGTAGGTTATCATCGCCATCAGGCGGCCTCGGCCCACGAAGGATGCGAGAAACAGCAACGCCGTTGCGGATTCTGGCGACATAGGCGACAAGGCGGGCCCCGACCCGGTCGCGCAGCACCAGCACACCGCAAGCAGGGCGGCGAGACCGATCGCCCCGCCCCATGCAAGACTATCCCATGTCGTCGGATAGCCGAGTAGGAGGTAACCGACCGCCTGATTGGCGAGCCACGACACACCTGTTGCAGCAGGGCACCACGACGGGAGAGGTTTGCCCCGGCCACCGTAGCGATGGCCGGGAATGGCGTGGCGCAAGCGAGCACAAGGCTGAACGCGACACTGAGGGCAGCGACAAGGGCCGCCCAAACGAAATGCCTTGCCGTTGCCGACGTGTCATATGCCTTGCTCGTGTCATAAGCGGGGTCATAGTGCTGTCGCCCCCGCGCTTCAATGACATGCGAGGCGAAAACGAGCGCGGCACCAAGGGAGCGCTAGTGCGACAGGTCCATCGCGCGGGACTCATTCATTCGATCATTTCCAATTCGTGAATCTCGTCGGCACGTCCTGCCAAGCGGCGCGGAGTGCGCCTGTTTTGAAGTCGCGCGACGCCGTCTGATAGTAGGCAATCGCCTCGTCACGCAGCTGTGCGTCCACTGGGGCGGGACGTGAAGCGAGGGTGGTCGGATCCACGGATAGCTCTCGACCACACCCTTCGGACGCAGGACGAACAAAGTCCCGTTCTTCATGTACCCGAGCGACTGATAGTTGCTGATGAAGGCGCACTCGTTGTCGGGCTTGGACCCGCCTTTTGCCCTGCCGAAGAAATGGCTTTCGCCATTCGCACCCAGTGCACGGAGGATCGTCGGCGGGAGATCGATCTGGCTGACAAGCGTGCTGATATGCCCGGGCTTAACCAGGCCCGGTCCATAGAAGAACATCGGGATATGATAGCCGCCCACGGGAAGTTCAGTCTTACCGGCTGCAGAAGCGCAATGATTGTCAATGACCGTGGAATCGGGACCCTGTTTTTTCGCGCAAAAGGGACCCCAGCTTTCGGTGCTGAGAGGCACGCCGGTAAGCGCCCGATGAGGCGAAGCTGGTCGGGGTTGCACAGCCCGATCGGGCGCGACTGATTAGCTTTCGGACTTCAGCTTTGAGAGCGGCTCTTGAAGCGCCAGGATTCGTTGCCAGTCTCGGCGAAGGCAGCTTCCTGGAAAGCGAAACCGCGGGGGAAGGGCAATGGCTGAGACGGCTCGGCCATGGTGGTGCTTCCCTTCTCGAGCCGATGGTTCGAGCGCTGAGCCTCGGTAGCGGTGAGCTCATCGAGATCGGCCAGCTCATCAAGCGCCTTGAACATCCGGATGGCGGCACAAGTATTGTCCCAACGGAGTTCCTCAAGCTGTGGGCCAGCTTTGTACCACTCGTGGCTTCGAAGGGTGTACGCCAATGACCTATCGTGCCGAAGAGCATTTAAAGCTTCTCAAGCCCTTCCAGCGAGCCACGGTGGACTATGTTTTCCGACGTCTATTACGGATGCGTCGGCTATACGGCAATTTCTGTCAAACGGCGTCCAAAACTGACCCCCGATCGGCGTCCAATTTTGACCCCCCTTATGTAATGCGCGGCGGTCAGCGTTCGCCC
>NZ_JAMYKY010000066.1:0-7771 GCF_040317695.1 Mesorhizobium sp. M1403
AGCGCGAAATGTACCGGGGTCTTTACAATAGTCTCGGAAGCGAGCATCAATATTCGCCCCGCCCGCGAGCGCCGCAGATACGGCAGGGAAGCCGTAACTAGATTTATCGAAGGTAAAAGCACGCGGTCAAAGGCATCGTCGAAATCCTTCGGCGTCATGGCCGATGGTGGCCCGGCAGAAACGCCACCGCAATTCGGTTACCAAGATGTCTATACACCGAAAATGCTCTGCTGTTTCTGCAACCCACCTGCCGCATCCGAGCAGTCAGTGACATCGGTTGCGCGTGCCAGCACTTCGGCGCCTTTGCTGTGCAACCGATCCACGGCTCTTTCTAGCCGCGCCGGATCCCGTCCACATATGGACAGGCGGCAGCCTTCGTTGGCTAACTCCTCAGCTGTGGCCAGACCTAAGCCGCTGGAGGCGGCCGCGACCATTGCTACCTTGCCGTCAAGCCGCAAATCCATTTTTTGCTCCCCAACTAACATCATCACGCGCTCTTGGCACCGTTGCAAACAGCCAAGCATGTACCGTGCCAAACGAACAACTCTTTTCGAAACAGCAGGATAGCTCTGCTGATAAAACTCTCGGTTTGCTAAAGCCGTACATGATGATGACATGTTCGGAATCCGACAACTCCGTCGTCCTTCCGATAGGTGACCCTCGGTGGCCTTTCGGTTCTGAAGACCCGCTGAGTAAGCAACTTAAACCTGCGACTTGCCGCTTGACCGCTACCAAGCCTCGCCATGCCAGTATCCCGAAACTGTCGAGCCGTTCGAATACCCAACCAAGGGCGATGTTTTGCGTTGCGTACAGCAGCATGGCTTCGTCTCCATGCTTGGCGGCACCATGCGTTAGGAAAGTCCGTCGACTAGGCCAACCGCCAGAGACGGCGTCTTTGAGGCTTGGTTCAGACATCAGAAAATAGGAACCATCGACCTCAATGCCTTGGGGCGATAGCAAAACTGTTCGCGATGTCCCGGTCCAAACACGCTGGGGGCGTGGTGGTAGAATGGGTGAAGAATCTGACCACAACTCTTTCGCTTGACGGAAAGGCGGCGGAGGGAGCGACGACACCAGACAATCGCCACTGCGCTCGAGCGGACGATAGGCAGGCCGTTTCCAGCCGATATGCGCGACGAATTCCTTTGAGGGGCAGTCGATCTCTTGCGCTCCCTTATGCCCGAGCCGTCCGGAATGAGCTTGATGCGGATCGGCTGTCAGTTTCTACAGCAAGATTTGCGGGAGCGTCGTCATGGCCTCAGCTCCTCTGGTACGCTGGTCTTCTCGGGCACTTGGAACACCCAATAGTGCGCGTCCTCCTCGGCGACGTATCTGCCGTCCCTTAGACACTGCGCCGGCATAAGGACGCCCTCATCCTGCAGATGCTGCACCTGGACTTCAAAGGATGTCGTCTCCGCATAGCTCTTGCGGGTGCTTGCAATGATGAAGCCGTTCGGGCGGGTGACGCGAGCCAGCTCGCGCAACCCATCCGGTCGGACGTGTCCTAGCGTGAGGACGCCGCAGCAGACCGTTAGATCGTAGGTCGCACTGGAGTAGTCGGAGAGCCGCCCGTTAAGGTCGACATGGCCTCTGGCATGGCGGTAGACGCCGGTTTGCCGGGCCTTTTCGGCCATCTCTTCGGAGAGATCAAAGCCGTCAATCAACCGGAAGCCAAGGCGTTCCAGTTCCACACCGACGAGCCCTGTTCCGCAGCCAGCGTCCAGGATTGCGATGGCATTTCGGTGCCCGGCCAAGTAGGCCGTCTGCACGGCACCTGCCAATTCCGCCACGATCATCGGCCCGCAGTACCCGACGCGGGCCTGATCCACATCGAAGGCACTCGCCCATCCGCGATATAAATGGGCCAACCGGCTGGGGTCGCCATCGAGGGCATGGGATTCCTTCATGCGCTCTCGTGCAGCTTGCTCCGGTGGTGTCTGCTGATCCAAGGTGTTCATAACAGTTACTCCGTGTAAGGGCAGATGGGTGCGGCAATGGATTCATGGGAGCGCAATGGCCGCAGCTGAACCACAAAGTGTTCCTTGCCGCTATGCTGAGCATGGTTGTTTGACCATGCGAATGCGCCTAGAAATAAGGCAATCAGGGCGACGTCCTCTAGCGGAACATATGTCCACTCCTCTCGGCTTGATCTGCCCGGCGGGTTGGTCAGCAATTCCTGACCTGGCTGCTGCCGGTCCTGCATCGACGCTCTGCATGACAATCTACCGACACTTCAAGATGGGTAGCAGAAAAAGAAGATTGGCATCCTCAAGAGCCACTGTACCAGCGACATGCAGGAGGAAAAAGGTGATTCTTGAGAATGTTACATTACATTTCCGTTACAATATTGAGATATAGCTCGTGTAATCTCCCGAAACGAAAATAAACCGACATACTTCGGTAACACCACAACCACCAGCCTTCCGCGTGACGACATTTTATTGGAAAGCAATCCGCAGGGGAGCCCGGCAGGAGACTAGCCTCGGTGCTGGTGGTACGCATTGGGGAGTTCGCTGAAGGGCGGCTTGGCATAGACTACCCTTTGATGGCGACGAGCCTCGGCGAGCAGGTAGACGAAGGCATCAGGCGTTGCGAGGTAGGCGACATCGCCGAAGAAGCAAGATCACGCAGGCCGAGATCGTAGACCAGGTACTCGCGCACGCAAAGCGGATCACTGACTGGTCAACTGGCGACCTTTGAACACCGGAACACTTCGAAATTTGTCGAGAGGCTTCGTGCCACGCGGCCGGTACCAAAACGTTGCAACACCGCCTTCAAGTAAGTTTACAGAATCTTTGCGACTGCCAAGCGCTGACAATGGTACCTTCGCCGCGAAGTCTGAGACCAGGCACGGATAAAAAGCTGATGACTGTTTTCAGCTCAGGCCGCCGCACAGCACGAAACCTCTGATCCCAAAAACCCATGGCAAGAAAAGCGCTCCGGATCAGGCGGCGAGAATGGCGGGTCTCAGAGCAGGCCCGGGTTGTCAAGTGAAGTGAGGATTTAACCCCTCGGGCATCATCGCACAGCTGCAATCCCAACAAACGCGACTGGTGGAACATGAACGCGACGGTTCTGAAATTCGGCGGCTCTTCTTTTCTGCATCCCAAAGACTACGGTCGAGTTGCTGGGCACATAGCCGACCGACTGGCGGCTGGCAAAAACAAAATCGTTGCGGTGGTCAGCGCGATGTCGGGCACCACTGGCAACTTGAAAGCAGTCATGCTCAACGTCAACAACCAAGCATCACCATCGAACCTCGATGCGGCACTCGCAACCGGAGAGATGCTCAGTACCTGCCTCTTGGAGGCCGCCGTCAGCCGGTTAGGGATTCCCGTAATGTCCCTGAACGCCTATTCCCTCGGGATACGTACAAATTCAGACTTCGGTCGCGCGTCAATAGACAGCGTAGATCCTAAGCCAACTATTGCAGCGTTTCAGGAGCATGACGTCGTCATTGCTGCGGGCGCCCAGGCAATTGACCAGTCTGGCAGGTTAACGATGCTCGGCAGAAACAGCTCTGATCTGACAGCTGTCGTAATCGCGGCCATGTTGGGGGAGCACGCTTGCGAAATCTACTCGGATGTTCCGGGCATCTATACAGCAGACCCTTGTCTTGTCCCAGGAGCACAACTGATTCCGGAGATTGCCTATCGGACGATCCTACAGATGTCGCGACATGGCGCAAAGGTACTGCACCACAGGGCGGTGGACTACGCCGAAAAGCACGGGGTCACCATTGTTTGCAAATCGCTCACCAGCGACGGAGCCGTCGCGGGCACTTTTGTAACAGGCCATGGAAACGCCTGTTCCGTGACAGTGGCTCGCGACGCCCCAGTGTTATCGTGCGCCAGCCTTCAAGAATGCGACAACCTTTGCGCGCTTTTTGCTCGACACGAGATCAACGCGATCCGGGTGGAGGACAGCCACGGCGTGGGCATATGCATTCTAAGCGACATCGATTTTGCCCTGCGGCTTGTCGCGCGCACGAACACTAGCTCCGTCCCCATTGGATCAAGGTCCGCGGTGACAGAGCTTGATTCTTCCGCTTTGCGAGTGCACTTGCACAGCGATTATGAACGCGCCATTTCCCTGGCGCGCCAAATCCACGAACGAATGTATCCTGCAGCGGTTAGCGAACCGTTTGGGTCGAGGATGGCTGGACAGCCCTCGGCCTATAGTTCGCTGCTCTTTCGCGCAAATAATACGCCGGGAAATCCGCGGTAATCCTTCGGTCATACGGCTCCATTCAACTCTGGATGCCTCTTCATATTGCAAACTGGTCCCCTCGAGCTACCTGCATTTCGGCGTGCGGAGGCTACGGTTCCGTCGTTGAGGGTGATGCTGTGTTGGCGGCGGCGGCGTTTTTGCGCCGCCTTAGCGGTGATGCGCCGTCATGCGGGCGCAGTTCGCCCCTCGTGCCAGATAATGTCGGGACCTGCTGGCTGGCGGGTGCCTGCCGGCTACGCCGTTGTGCATGCAGCAGCGCGAACCATGCTCGCCGAAGACCACATAGATCAAGATGCGCGCGCCGGAGTTCTTTTTCAGGTTTCCACCAACCGATCGGCAGGATGCGGCCCATTCGCAATGGTCGGGGAAGCGTGACCGAGCAGTGATAGTCCATGTTGACGTCAGTGACATAGACGTTGTGCAGCTTCCCGGCCACGAACTTGCGTATCGTTTCTCCTCTCTCGATCGACGGCGCGCGCGTTTATTGCTGGACACGATCCGTATTGGCACGTGATCGCCGAGGCCGATAATGTTCGCGCTCGTCGATTGCATCATATGAAGCCAGCCCAACTCGGCCGCCGTTGCCACAAGGGAAAGCCTTCTCGGGTTCGACAGACAAGACAGCGTGTTCCTGAACGAGACTGATACGCGATTACTGTCTGGATGCCGGCAACGAGTTCACCCGCTGCCGCCCTTACCGCAAGAACGATCAGGCGTTCGTCGAGCAGAAGAACGGCGCCGTGGGTGCAGCGCAGTGTCGGGTATCGTCGGCTGGAGGGGCTTGAAGCCGCTGCAGCCCTTGCGCAGCTCTATTCGACGGTTCGGCTGTTCGTGAACTTCTTCCAGCCCTCATTCAAGCTGGCGGAAAAGGCGCGTGACGGCGCCCGAGTGCGCAAGCGCTATCACCTTCCGGCGACACCCTGCCAGCGCTTGATGGAACCCGCAGCAGGGCAGCTAACGGTGCCTGGCAGGGCGGTAGGTGAGCGCCTTGCCGCTCTGCGCGTCGGTGTTCTCCTCCTCATCTCACATTTTCGATCCAACGGTAAACAGGCCCTTCCCAACCGAGGACTCGTATACGAGCAATTGATCACTCGGAGGTGATCGCCCGGATCGCGGAAGTCCTGAGAGTGCCTCTTCGTCATCTTGTTAATCTGAGTTCGGAGCCCTGGGCTCATGAAGGCCGGCCCACTGCCGCACCTAGGGGATGCCGATTCCGAAACACCGGCTGTGGGCAACATTGAGGATGCGATTGACCAAGCTTGAGAAGCTGTGTCCGGCGGTCGTTGCGGCTGTGACATAACTGGAGCTTATAGTGAGCCCTGGAATCGAGTTAATCTCTAGGACAAACGGCTGGCCGGAGCGATCGATCCGGCAATCGACGCGGGCATAGTCCCGGCAGTGGCAGGCACGGAAGGTCGCAACCGAAATCTCCCGTAACATTGTCTTAAGCCCACTCTCGACTTGCGCCGGGCAAATCTGCGGCACCGCTGCGGCCGCAAGGTATTTCGCATCCCAATTCATAACACGCGTTTCGCGCTCGCCGAAGTCCCTCTCCACTAGAGGCAATATCTCGAGCTCCCCATTTCCGAGCAGCGCAACCAAGATTTCCCGCCCCTCGATGTATTCTTCCACTAACGCATCCTGCGCATACTGCGTGACAATCATTTCTACGGCCTGACTCAACTTAGAATGTTCATGAACGAGCTGCAATCCGAAGCTGCAGTCTTCCCGGCGTGGCTTCACTACCACTGGGAATCGCAGGTCGTTGGTACTCTCGGTTCCGCGACGCATCACGCGAAAATTCGGCGTCGGCACGCCCTGATCCCGGATGAGCATTTTGGTAATGATCTTGTCGCACGTCAGCCCAATCCCGAGCGGGCTAGATCCAGTGTATGGAACACCGGCCATCTCAAGCATGGCAGGAACGTGGGTTGCACGCATTTCACCCTGAATTCCCTCCGCTAAGTTGAAGACGATTCCCGAGGGGCGGCCTTGCGGATCAGGTGGCATGAACCGCTCGAGCCTGGCGAGCAGTCCTTTGTCGCCTTCACACAACAGCGTCTCGTGGCCGCCCTCTTGCAGTGCCGCCACCACGTTTTCTACCGCGTCGCAATGCGGCCAAGCCTGGGGCGGCTGCGGATAAGGGTGACCGAACCGGTTGATTACACCATTAAAATCACCGTTCGTCACGATAGCTACTCGCATGAGTTCCTCCTTTGATGTTTGCCTGCTGTCATCTTCATTCCCTCTGATTTGATCGCTTATAGGAACAGTTTTCTGGATCCCCCTCGTGCCCACCGCTACGGCCGGCCAAGGCGAGCGGGCTTTTCCTGCTCCTGCCGTCAGAAATAGCGATCTTTTCTTTTGCAGGCGGCCCCCACCAGCACAGTTCTGGGAACCGCAGGAGGAGGTCCAACGCACTTGGCAAGTCGTCAACGTCAGGACGACCGGAGCCACCAACCACCGTCGCGAAGCCGGCAGAGCGTTTCGCTTCCATCTCGGCCGAGCACGTTTGTGAAATCTTCGGAGGCCAAGCGCAGGGCGAGGACTGGAACAACGTAATCTGACGGAGCGAGCCAATCGCCTGCCAGCGGACGGCGCTGCCAAAGGGCGTAGTAGTAGGTCCGCATACTGCACCGGCAACGGCGTCAGCCGGTCCGCGCGCCCCCCTTGCCGCAGCGTGGAGCTCGCGGAGTTCGCGTTTCATGATCTTGCGCGACCAGCCATCCGAGACCCGGTGGTGCATGGTCGTCCGCCGACAGGCGCCAGTCGCCCGCGGATTGGCGGTCCCGGCTTCCAGGTCGAACGCGGCCCGCGCCTCGTGGCGCATCAGCTCCGCAAGCGTCGCCTCCATATCCGCTGCCGCCGTCAGATCGACCCGTTTCAGCGGTAGGCGGACGTCGGCCGGCCCGATTCGCTGGAACAGTTCGCCGCGAGGCTGAAGCCCCATCTGGATTGAGAGGCCTCGCTGCGGCCCCACAGACGGGAAAGGAAACAAAGCTGGGCGAACGACAGCCGCACCCGCGCCGCACTCGACAAAGCATCCATCGGCGGGACAGCACTCAACAGTGCAGTATCGCATTGCTTGGATCATTTGAGCAAGTTTCATATGGACCTCGTCGCCCGGAGACCGCCAGATCACAAACTTCATAATGATCCTCCGCGGTGTCGCTGCAATCGGCGAGCCAACGAAGAGGTTGTGACAGTAAGGGGGCAAAACCATGTGTACGCGCCGCGGCGCGGAATACTTGCGCGTCAGTGTGTCAGGTTCCGAACACAGACCGTCGACCGGACACAACTGAACACTCAAACGAGATCAAAGGCGACCGTTATCTCTCGGTATATCGTCGAGCAGACCTTCACGTACGCTCAATCCTGATGGCGCGCCCTAGCTGACAGCCAGGCCTACCCCTGCATTGTCGCCCGGTTCCATTTGTCAAGCGAAGTGAGGATTTGACCCCTGGGGCGAAACGAAGGACTGACCCCCTCATTGCTTTGCAGTTTCGTTCGTGTCGGGCGTCGTTCCGGCCTTCTGCAATAG
>NZ_JAMYKY010000067.1:0-6507 GCF_040317695.1 Mesorhizobium sp. M1403
GACGGTCACGTCGATGTTTTTACGGGCGAAGGCGTGGGCGAGGGCCTGGCCTATCTTACCGAATCCTACAATAGCGTAGCTCATAATACTTCTCCGATCCGTGTTGGTCTTGATTCCCCGGCCCCCAACGGCGCTGGGTTATCCGTTTCGCTGCATGGCGACCTTCGCGAGATCTTCGGACTGCCACCCCAAGCGATGCGCGTCATCGGTTCGAATTCCTGAATTGACGCGTAGACGTCCTGCCGTGAACGACTTCCGCGCGGCCGGACGGTCAGCCGCGCGGCAGGCAAGCCCGGATACTCGAACGTGTGCGTCCAATCCTCCTCACTCGTTCATGTCGACATGGCTTGCGATCTCCGACTCAGGCGGAACCTATGACTCACAACCGACCCCAAGGAACACTGTTGCCGCCCATCTAGCCGTCTTATCGGTATCGGCGAAGCCGCTGATCTGTGCTAAGCCGCCGCCCGAATAGCCAAAGGAGTACACCCGTGAGCGAGCCGACCGTGGCCGAGGCGACCGACAGCATCTATGCATCGCTCCGGGCGAACAATGCCGACATCGACGCACATATCGCGGCGCTCAAAGCAGCGCTGACGCGAGAGGGGATAGCACAGGCGGTGTTCGATCCGGCAAGGCTGGCACAGAACAACCGTTCGGGCCGCAAGCTGATGCAGGCTTATTTTCGGCAGCGCGGCGTGAGCGTGAGGTTTTCGGCCTCGTAGGGGCGCACACTGAGGCGCCACAGCCCGCCGGCAATCATTGTGGTCCAGGACCCCTCGGGGAGTTCAGGCAAGTCCGCTTTTGGCTTCTGTAGGCCGACATGCGTCTTCTGGCCCCGCCGACGTCAAAGTACCTAGGAAATCGGCCGACAAATGGTCAATTCAATCACCTGCGCTGGCTGCCGAGTACATCAGCGACCGATTCGCCGCTTCTGGCCTTCGGATTTGACCGGCCCAATCGCATGTATCTGCCGCCTCGAGCGCTTCGGCGCGGTCAGATTTGTCTAACGCTCCTATCCGTCGAACCGACGCGAAGAACCGTGGATAGTCGCCCGAACACAAATCGAATAAGCGGAGAAACGCAGTCACCCGATCGCTGTAGACGGAAGTCGCGGCGAGCTTTGCGTTGTTGATCGGAGCATCGAACCAGGCGTCATATCCACGGTATCCACCCCAGCGCCGGTCGCGCATCTGTCGGTATCGCGTCCTCAGCCGTTCGATCGCGGCCTTCTTCGCGGCCCACTTCTGCTCAGAAGTAACATCGTCGTCATAGACATGCCTTAGCTCGTCCCGGGTCTGCGACACCAGCACAAGAAATTCAGCTCTGCGCCTCCGGTCGGCTTCGTAACGGCGCAATCCGGCAGTATCGCCGGTCGCGCGCAGCCATTTTCTCACACCCGTTGTTTCGACAGCGACAGCGAACGCTTCGTTGAACGAGGAATCGTCATGCACGTAGACGCGCTGGTGAGCGAGTTCGTGGAATACCAGCCCTGCAAGATACGTTTCATCTTGGCTGAGCATGGTGCTTAGCAGCGGGTCACTTGACCAGCCGAGCGTGGAATATGCAGTGATGCCCGTCACATAGATGTCCAGGCCCTGTCTCTGAAGTTCGACAGCGGTTTCAATCGCAGACCTTTTGGAGAAGTACCCTCGGTACGGTACGCATCCGAACACCGGAAAGCACCATGTTCGTGGCGTCAGCGAGAATTCCGGCGCTGCAAAGATGGCCCATGTCACCGCGTCTCGACCAACGTCAACATAGCTGCGGTAGCTGTTGTTGTCCGGCAGCGCTAGTTCATCTATCGCAAACTGTCGGATGGCGCTCGCCGATGCCATTCGAGCGCGCAATGTCCCAGGGGTCGAAGGATTGTCGATCAGCTCTCCGACATCCTGGCGCGCCGCCATGATCTCCACGTGACCCTTCAAGGATTGTGCGTAGTAGGAAATGCTGGTGCAACCTGCCACGCCGGACATCACGATCATCGCAGCAACCGAACGAAAAGCATGCATCATGCCCACGGCATCGCTCACACTTCCGGATAGGGCAAATGTCGCAACTACGCCCGGTCCCAAACAGTCGCGCCAATTTGGTAAGGTCCTGGAGGGGGTTTAGGTTAGACGTTCGTCCTCGGCAAGATAGTCACAATTCGGTCACTCGCCGCCAAATTGCCGAATGTCCGGACACGGCCGACTTAAGCAACGCAGCATTTTCCACTTTGAGGCGAAATAATTCTCAACTATGGTCCGCCAGGCTTTAGGCATGGGGGAATATTGCCGATGGTTTTATCACGCAGGGGTGTCGTGCTCGGTGGCCTGGCGCTGGTCGCGGTGGGTGCAACCAGCAATATTGCTCAAGCCGCGGCGGCAAAATCCTTTTTCGCCGGTACCGCCAGCGACAACAATTTTGTCTATCGCAAGACCAACTTCGCCAAGATCGACAAGAGATGGCATCGCCAGATCGTCAAGTATTTCAGCAGCGAGCCGGTCGGCACCGTCGTGGTCGATACCCGCCACCACTTCCTCTACGTCATCATGGAAAACAAGACCGCCATCCGCTACGGCGTCGGCGTCGGCAAGGACGGCTTCAAATGGTACGGCCGCGCGACGATCGACCGCCGCGCGCTGTGGCCGCAATGGGTCCCGCCCCCCGAAATGCGTAAGCGCAAGCCGGACCTACCACCCATGGTCGCAGGCGGCGCGTCCAACAATCCGCTCGGGCCGCGCGCGCTCTATTTGCACCGCGACGGCGCCGACACCGGCTACCGCCTGCATGGCACGCTGGAGCCATGGAGCATCGGCACCGACGCTTCCAGCGGCTGCATCCGTATGTTCCCGGAAGACATCATCGACCTCTACCAGCGCTGCCCGATCGGCACCGCGGTGCAGGTCCTGCCGCACATCGCCGACCAGGCGCCCGCTTCCACCACTGTCGAATGATTGGCGCCTCATGAACCGCATGATTGAAAAGACGCGCCGGCTGCTCGCCGCCGGCCTGCTGGTGCTGGTCGCATCCTGCTCGACCAGCAACACGCTGGCCCCTTCCACGCCCGACGTCACCAACACCGAGGTTGCCGGCTTCCAGAACGTGCAGCCGGGCAGCGAGGAGGATTTTATCCTCAATGTCGGCCGCCGCACCTATTTCACGCAAGGTTCGGCCGCGCTCGATTCTGTCGCCAAGGCCACCCTCGACACCCAGATCGCCTGGTTAGCAAAACATCCGCGCTGGCTGCTCAAGCTGCAGGGTTTCGCCGACGATCCCGGCGCAAGTGAAACGGCGCTGTCGCAGCAGCGCGCCGATGCGGTGATGGACTACCTCGCCGCCGGCGGCATAGACCGCAACCGCATGTGGGCCAAGGGCTACGGCAAGGACAGGCTCGTCCGCGAGTGCCCCGACAACGCCTGCAGGTCGCAGAACCGCCGGGTTGTGTCTAATTTGCGCGATGTGAGGGACGAGCCATAGGGCTGCTGTTTTGCTTGTGACCCGAAGCAGAGTCTCACACGCGACGGCGGCATGGCTGCTTTGCGCCTCATCTCAGTCGTTAACCCAAACTCTGCCTCGACTTGAAAGCGGTTGTTCCCACAACTGCAACAGCGGCAGCCAAGCGTCCTTTCTTTTGTGATGATCCCAAGAGCCATTGCTCTGCCACACTACGGCCTTTGGGTTACAGACAGGCGAGTGTGACGCCTGTTGCTTCGGCGTTTCCTGCGGGCTTGCGAACCGCAATATCGGAAGCAGATCGCTCGGTGACCTCCGTCGCCGATTTGGATCAATCAGCGGTTCACAATTTGTTTCGCGTAGGATAATGCCCGATCGTGGGAAATTTTGCGATCGTCACTGAATGAACAACCTTGACCTTTCCGCCACGACTTCGTTCTGAGCGTCAAGCCAGAGTACGCTACCAAGATTGTAAGCGGTCAGAAGAAAGTCGAACTGAGGCGTCGATTTCCGCACCTTTACACGCGCGGCAGCGTCGACTTCTTCCGCACATATCCCGGAATGTATGTGCCGCGGCCGCTGATACTGCGATGTCAGGTCCTCGGTCAACCACTGCAGCATATCGCGTACGAGACCCTGGCTTTGACCAAGATGAATTGGAACAACACTCAGTTCGACAACGGAATGCCGATTACTATTGCGACGGCAAGACAGGTGGGGCAGGTGCTGAAGTACCTCGGAGACGGGCAGGAGATCGCTCCAAGGTACAGCTTTTACATGTAGAGAATCGGCTCTGACGCTGCGGAAGCGGGCAGCTCTATGTCGGCGAACGAAAGCGATGGAGTGAACACAAACGCCCACTCTGGCTGCGCGAACGGAGGGGAGTGCTGTGGAGTAATATCGGATAGCAGAGGACACTCGAGCGAATCCTAGGCCATCGATAGCAGTCGATAGATTCTAGGCGACCGACAGATCTGCCGCTCTGTCGGGCGTCTCCCCGCTCTTCGAACGGCGCCCATACCCCGTCGGGCCTACCCCAACCTTCGCGACTTTGTGGCCTTCAAATCTTCGGTCGCGCGCTGCTCGAAGAAGTTAGCGCGCGATCAGTTCGTGGAGATGTTTCGCCAGCACTATAATCTGCCGCTGATCCTGGTCGATGCTTCGGAGCCGGTGCTTTCCAACCATGCGGTCGAGCGGCACAATATCACGGCGGTCTGGCCGGAAAGCCGGCGCGCCAATCCCGCTGTGCGCGCCTTCCTCGACCTGTTGCAGGGTGTGTCGAGAAACAGGTGAAGGTCACGGCCAGCATTTGGCCTGAAGACACCGGGCAGGGGAAACTCAGCCGCAGGTGTCGACCGTCCGCTGGTCGGCGCCATTAGCGCCATAACCGTCTCGGCAGCTACGCGACGAAGCGGACCACGCCGCCATCCACCCGCAAAGCCGCGCCGGTTGTCGCCGAAGCCTGCTCCGAGCATGCGTAGATGATCATGTTGGCCACCTCATCGGTGGTCGCGAAGCGTTGGATGAGGGTGGTCGGACGCATCGCCTTCAAGAAGCCCTGTTCGGCCTCCTGCTGCGTGATTCCGTTTGCGTCAGCCTGCTTCGCCATGAAGTCGCCCAGGATCTCAGAGCGGGTAGGTCCCGGCAGGACGGCGTTGATTGTGACACCCGTGCCCGCGACCGCCTCGGCGAGCCCGCGCGACACCGCGAGTTGAGCGGTCTTGGTCATGCCGTAGTCGAGCATTTCCTTAGGGATGTTGACTGCGGACTCGCTACTTACAAACACGACGCGGCCCCAGCCTTTCGCCACCATCCGCGGCAGATAATGACGGGTCACGCGCACGCCACTCATTACGTTCAACTGGAAGAGGCCAAGCCAGTCCTCGTCGGGGATCTTCGCGATGTCCTCGACGCCACTGTAGCTCCGGATGTGAGCCGTACCAACATTGTTCACAAGGATATCGGCGTCCGGCGCCTGCGCGATCAAGGCCTGGGCACCCTCCGCTGTCGCAAGATCGGCGGCGATGCCCGAGATGTCGCTTCCGGGAAAGGCCTGCCGCATCTGCCTCACCGCCTCGTCGACCCGGGTATTCCCACGGCCGTTGACGACGACCGATGCACCGGCACGGGCAAACCCCTCCGCCGTCGCGCGGCCGATACCGGCGGTGGATCCGGTGACAATCGCCTTGCGGCCCCTGAGTTCAATATTCATGTCATTTATCTCCAATGGTAGGTGGGTGATCATCCGCCGATCCAGGCTGGAAGCGCCCGTCGTCTGTTGAGTACCGACAATATTCGGGACGAAGGCAGGCCCAGCACTGTTCGGTCGAAAGCGTTGCGGCCCAAGCAACCGGCCAGGCCTCAAGACAAGCCCATTCAACTTGCCCTGCTTGCCACTTCCGCCTCCGCAGCGCGGGCGAGGCTTTCGACCCATTCCTGGTGATAGCGGTAGAGTGCACCGGGATGCTTGCGCCCGAGTTCCTCAAGGAACCAAGGGCCCTGCTGCGTTTCTTCGGTCAGCACATGGCAGCCATCGACCGTAGGAGTGATGACCCAGCCGTGGTACGCGCTCGAGCCGGTCTCGTCGCCATCGACCGTCGTCGCCCACGCGAGCCTGCGGAAGGGTTCACACTCCGTCACGACCAGACTCATCGGAAAGCCAACCGTCACCCGGCTGTATCTGGTTTGAAGCGCCAGTTCCGGCTTGCCGGTCAAGATCTTGACCTGATCTTCGGCGGGAAAGTAGCTCGACCAATTCTCGGCATCGACGAGCAGCTTCCAGACCACTTCAGCCGGCGCCTTCACGTCAATGTCGTTGAGTGCGTAGATGGCCGACGTTTTCGGATCATATCGCTCGGGCCAAATCACATGATTATACATCGATTACTGCTCCTTCTTGAACAAATCCTGGAAGATGAGCTGGCCCCAAGTGCGGCCGCGTGCGTGCACCAGCGCGCCACCCTCGTTGAGCTTTCCCAGCTTGACGGGTGCGAACCCGAGTTGTTTGGCCAAGGCCGCCACCGGAGCGGTCGCGTCCTCGTCGTCGCTCGACAGAAAGACGACCCGGTG
>NZ_JAMYKY010000068.1:0-6004 GCF_040317695.1 Mesorhizobium sp. M1403
GAACAATCTCGTAGTCGTCATCGAGCAGCCGAACCTGTTCGGGACGCAACAGCGGTGCACCTTGATGTGAATTCTGAATGTTCCAATCGAACGTTCGCGCCTGGCTGTAGGAAATCGATTGGGCTTGAAATGTGTATTCACCGATAGCTTTAGTCTCGTCATCTACCTCGATGTTCCTAGAAGCGCGCCGGCAGCCCGGGCGGGGGGCTTGGGGTTAGACTGCCGGCGCACGCCACTCATAAAGAGCGGCCCCTTTGTCGCGATTCGGACACCCATAGTCAACCCGGCAACGTCTGGATGCCCGCTGTGCTCTTTGCAGAGCGGCGATGCCGGGCATATCGGCCGATCCTGTCTAGGATGGTGGCCACTCTCGTCGGCCGAGTTGATGCTCCAGCCAGTATCGCCTTGCCGACCAGCATGAGTTCGCCGTTAGCAATCCATCGTTGCGAGCCGAGACCGAGGTAAAAAGCGCGTGTTATCGACTATGTAGCTGACGCTCCCGCTGACGTCTTCGATTGCGCACGCTATGCCCCGTTCGCACCTCTTGTGAATAGTACTGCCCCATGCACCTGAAACCGCCTCCTGGGACCAGGCTTGCTCAAGCCCTTGATTCAACACGATTGATCCGACGCCAAGGGAAGCGGTTTCGAGGTGCCGCAGCGCGTCCATGATGATGGCCGCCGCGGGGGCCTCGCGGACTTCGAGAACCTTTTCACCGGTTGAGATGTGTTCGAGCCCGGTTGTTGAAATACTGGCTCTTGCGGATGCTGATCGACTTCAGTGCTCGTCGAGATGCCGCAGGCGATTTTTTGCAGCAAATGACCTTTCCGAAATGTTTGCGACAGAACCCGCCGACGCCGCTCTCATCGAAGCGGATGAGGCTAAGCGGCCTCCCACCGTGTCCGACAATTCGCGTCGGTTTTGGCGATTTGACGACATAGGCTTGTTGGCCGGGCTTGTCACGTTGTCTGAAATTGGCCGGCCGAGGGCTGCTGCTGCAGAATTCATGCGGGCGTTCCAGTCACGGCCTTCCATTCGGCGATGGCTTGCAAGCGATGAACATGTATGGCGAGAGCAGAACGTTTGGGGCGGGGCGGGACGAAGAGGTTGCGGAGGGCTGACAAGGTCGAGACGAAGCGTTGCAGGCCTCCCGGCGATCGGCCCCCCTGCATCATCCGCTCCCGTTTTCGCGGCGGCACATGGGAATTCTCCGCTCTGTTGTTCAACCCCTTGTGCGACCGGTGCTCGACGTCCGGCATCACCTGTCGCTTTGCCGCTCCATACGAGCGAAGCTAGTCGGTGATCATGCGCTTCGGCGCGAGCCCCTGCTTCTTCCACAGCCGCGTCAGCAAGCGCAACCTCTCGCAGGGTGCGCTCTCAGAGTTCGTTCCTGCGCATCTGCATCGATCAAGTGACGTTCATGTCCGGCCTTGTTATCTCGGATAAGCGTCTACGAACCTACGCGCCGCATAACGAGCTGAAACCTGCGACTGGCCGATTGCTGGAGGACGCGATGATGGCTGCGAATTTGAGCGCGGCGAGATCTCCCGATCAATGGCCTGCCTGAGAGGACGGCACGGCGGGTCCTCAGCGACGTGATTTCGCTTGGCCTGCTGGCGTCCGAAACCCCGAAATGGCCTGCGTCGCTGCGCTTTTCCGCCGATGCCCTGGATAGGCTGTTTCCCAAGCTGCTCCCGGAAACATAACGTCCTCAAATAGGGCAGGCTTAACGATGGAGGTGGAATTCGGATATGACCCGTCGCCCCTTTTTCTGATGGCGCCACCGAAATCCGAACGCGCTCCCCGGTTGGGTGAAACTGTTGCGCTGGTCGGTTCCGAAGGAAGACATTGGCTCTATGCATCGCAGTGGCGGACGCGAAATCCTCACCATCCTTCTGCATCGCGCTATTTGGCCTGCCGAAAACCCACGTTCGCCGGCACGCTGTCGCACGATGATCATCTCGCATTCTTGCTATGGAGGCTGTCGTGCTTCCTGGGCACGCGGCTGACGGCGACGAAAGCGGGTCGTCTAATCGCTCGACCGTCAAGGGGGTAAGTGCAAGGCAGTCGTCCTTTTTTGCCGATGCTCGTTCGCATGCCGGGTACAGGGTCGTCTACGCGGTCGATGCAAAGCTGATCGCCGCAGGATGAGTTTCGCTGGTGAGATCTTCCTATGTTCGTTACGCACTCTGCTAAGGAGGCAGTTGCTTCAAGCTTCGCGGAATGATCTCAGCCACGTCCCGGCAGGGACGGCTCGGTGCGTCCTGGAAGAACGCTATCGGTTGAGTGAAGAAATCGTCGCAGGCATATGCAGATCAGGCTGCGGCGGGCATTCCTCCGTGCGGATCGAACAGCTCGCCCGTCCGGAGCATCGCATGCATGATCACTGCCAGCTTGCGCGCCAGAGCCACGGCCGCTCGCTTGAAGCCGAGCCGTTCTTTGAGCTCCAACGCCCAGGTTCGCAGAGTACTGGTATCCGTCGACCGGTTCAGGATGACCGCGGCCGCCTCGTATAGCAGTCCGCGCAACTGATTGTCGCCACGGCGCGAGATATGTCCGTCATTATCGACCTCACCGGACTGGTAGCGCCTCGGGGTCAGGCCCACCCATGCACCCACGGCGCGCGAGTTCCTGAAGTTCGCCGGATCATCCACGGCTGCGGCAAAGGCGGTGGCTGTGACGGTGCCTACGCCGGGCACTGACATGAGCAGACGGCAGTGCTGGTCCTCACGCGCCATAGCGGCCAGCTGCTTGCTCAGCTCTGCGATTTGGGTTCGCATATTACTCCACGCCTGAAGCATCGGTGCAACGATGCGCGCCAGCTTGTCTTCGCCTTCCAGAAGGTCGCGAACGTTGCGCTCGAACACGCTGCCTGCGCCCCTGGGCACGACGAGGCCGAACGTCTTCATCAAGCCACGGATTTGGTTGGATATCTGCAAACGCATCTTAAGAAGCTGGCGCCGTGCGGTGATCAGCGTGCGGATCAGCATGCTGTCGAAACCTTTGACCCGAACCTCGCGGTAGAAGCCGACCTCGGCCAGATGTGCCAGGCCATCCGCATCGTTCGCATCGGTCTTGTTCGCGGCCATGTCGAGCGCGGCCTTGGCATGCCGCGCGTCGATACAGATTACCGGCAACCCCTCTGCCGTCAGCGCATGGTAGAACCACACCGACAGCGGCCCCGTCTCGAACACAACCCGCCGGGCATACGGTGCGCGCTTGCGGATCACCGCCGCGAGCAGTTGTGGGTCGGACGCGCACTTGCCCCGCCACATCCTTTTGCCGTCCTGCCGGATCGATATTGCCGTGTCTTTCATGGATACGTCGAGACCGATATACTGCTTCATGGCTGTCCTCCGTTCGATGCCTGGGCCCGGTGTCGATCGTGAGCCCGTTCTTCATCCTATCGGGGGACAGCCAGCCGGCTAGAGGTTCGAACATCGCCGCCACGTCTCAGGTGGCCACCGCTCCCGCGATTACGTCATGTTTATTCATGCAACACCCCTTTTTGGCAGGCAAGCTGGTGGACTTCGGGAAGTCGGGGGCGAATATAGCGAAGACTCCCGCGCTCGCCGATGCATTCTGGACGCCAACCGCATCGAGCCGATGCGTTCGAGACGCTTCGCGGCTGCAGTCGCCGAACGATAGCGTGGTTATGCGACCTGTTCGGCATGGCAACCCCCGTCCCAGTCAGGCGTTCACGAAGGAGTTCGTCGAGAATTCGTGGAGAAAGTCCGCCACTTATCGTTGGCGACGGCTTTGCTCCGGAGTGGCGATCGGTGCGCTGATCGACAGGCATGCTCTGGCCAAAATCGAATCCCATATCGCCTATGCGGTCGCGAAAGGCCGCACAATTCGATGCGGGGGCAAACGCATCGGCGCGAATGGCACGTTTTTCGAACTATCGGTCCTGTCTCCAGCGAGATGACCATCGCGCAAGAAAGAGACATTCGGGCCGTTGGCGCCTGTGATTGCTTCGACGATGCGGATCAGGTCGTGCATGAGGCCAACGACACGATCTACGGCCTTGCCGCCCACTTTTTTTGCCTCCAACCTGAACCGTGTTTGGCGTGTGGCCGAGGCCTTGGAATATGGCATGGTGGGTATGAACACGGGACGCATGTCGTCGGAAGCCGCGCCTTTCGGTCGAGTGAAGCAGTCCGGCATCGGGCGGGAGGGTTCCCGCCATTGCCTCGAGGACTACCTCGAAATGAAACACCTCTGCACGGGCGGCATCTGAAGCCTCGGCTTGCAGGGCTCGCAGACCGGCAAACCAGCGAGCCATCTCCAAATATGTGAATTGTGGATTGCTCCTCGACGGGAGCTGAGGGGCGGCTCCGCAAGCCTTACGACGCTCTTTGCGAGCCGTAGCTGCCGAGCTGGCAAAAGGCCGGGCTACGTCGCGCCAGCGCAATCGGCGCGCAGAAAATTAGGCCTACCCGCTCCGGGACCGCGGACCTCGTCAGCTTCTCGTAAGTATGCCCGAGTAGGCAGCTCAGCTGATCTGTGGACGTGAGGCTAGCGTGAACCGGCACAAATTTGACCTATCCAATGTAACAGCTTGGCGGCAGGTGCAGCCCCCGGCATCTCAAGAGCAAGCGGCACAGGCCGGGCAAGAGGGCTTTGAGCAGCGCTTGGGCGAGGCGCGCCGAGCCGCTGCCCAAATTCCCGCCCCCGGCGGTCCGGCTCTGCCAGACCCGTTCCACGTCTTGAGACGACCCAGTGCCCCAGCCACGTCCGAGGAGCTACCCCTGCTCTCGTACTCCTTGAGATCCTGATCCAGCAACGGATCGTCAAGCCGAGCAGCAAATCCCGGCCTGTTGTTTTTAAGGAGCCAACGACCAAAGCCGAAAAGAGAATTTACATGGCGCGTGACCGTCCTCTCCCCGGCCTTACCGGCATAGAGTGCTGACCTCAGTCCTTCGACAACGGTCGCATCGTTGGAATAAAGAGGACGCTTGTCGCGACCGGAGACCACTATTGGAGGATCGAATTGCGCCTCCCATGGCGCGATGTACCCACTTGATGGCCGGGAGCCAGCGTTCGGCCTGCGCGGCCTCGCCAACCGCGGAGGGCGTCTCCTCTGCCCTGGCTAACGCTGGTCCGGCAGGCGCCGGCAGCACAGAACGAGCATGGTCACGCAACTCGAACGGTGCGGGGGGATTCAGATCAACCACTGACGAATCCGGCGCATGATGATGGCGCGCCGTTGAGTGACCCGGCTGCAGCACCGAGGCACCTAGCATCGACCCACTGCCTCCGGCGTACGGCGCCGCGGCGTCCTCTTGTCCGCTCCCTTGCATCATGGGCTGCGCCTCCCATGGCGATGTATCCACTTGATGGCCGGGATCATGCTCTGGTTCGTCCATTTGCTTTTGCAACCGAGCCAGCCTTTCGGCCACCGCGGCCTCGCCAACCGCGGAGGGCGTCTCCTCTGCCCTGGCGAACGCTGGCCCGGCAGGCCCCGGCAGCACAGAATGAGCATGGTCACGCAACTCGAACGGTGCGGGGGGATTCAGATCAACCACTGACGAATCCGGCGCATGATGATGGCGCGCCGTTGAGTGACCCGGCTGCAGCACCGAGGCACCCAGCATCGACCCACTGCCTCCGGCGTACGGCGCCGCGGCGTGTTCTTGTCCGCTCCCTTGCATCATGGGCTGCGCTTCCCATGGGGCCGCGGCTTCGATGAGGCTCAGATCTCCCTGAGACGGATGAGGATGGCGGGCGGAGCGCCAATGGTGGGCCGCGCTGTCCGGAATCCCGACCCTGTCGACGCCGCGCTCATCAGAGATTACACAGCGGCTCTCATCAAAGAGAACGAGCCGACCGGGCCGAAGCTCCGTACCATTCAGGTCTATGGATCTGCTCTTTGTCGATGCCGGCTCAATACTCCCCAGAAGTGCCGTTTGAATCTTCCCCAGTATAGCGCTGCCGCCGGTCTTCCGGAGCGCGCTCCGGGAGACCGGCGGCGCGTAATCGTTGATGCTTCTCCTGATGGTCG
>NZ_JAMYKY010000069.1:0-5789 GCF_040317695.1 Mesorhizobium sp. M1403
AAGAAACGAAAATTGAGCCGAATGTCAATCGGTCGCACAGTGGTCCCGGAAGGAGATACAGGATGGAGCCGAGTTCAACCCAAAGGTTGGGTAGTGCCGGCAATGTGCCGGTAGTCGGACAGCCGTTGACCCGGAAGCCCCTGATCGAGGCTTCCAATGTCGAGAAGAACTACGGCGCAACACGGGTCCTTCGGGGCGTGAGTTTTCAGGTCCGGGCCGACGAAATCCACGCGCTCCTGGGCGGCAACGGCGCCGGCAAAAGCACCCTGATCCGCATCGTCACCGGGCTGATCTCACGCGATGCCGGCGAGATTGGCTTCGCCTCGTCGAAGGCCGGCCACACCAGCCCGATCATCGCGGTGGTGCATCAGGAGCTGGCGCTGTTGCCCGAGCTGTCGGTCGGAAAACATCGGCATTGTGCATGCGAGGTCGGGCTGGTCGCAGATCAGCCGTCGCTGCATGCGGGAAATCGCGTTTGGTGCGCTACGCCTGATCGACCCCGCGATCGGCGAAGAGATCATCGATCGGCCGGCTCGCAAATTGTCCCTCCACGAAGGCCAGATCGTCGAGATCGCCCGCGCACTTTCGACCGGAGCGGAAGTGCTGCTTCTCGATGAGCCCACCGCCAACCTGACAGCCGGCGAGACGGTCAAACTCTTCGCGGTGCTAAAGCGGCTGGTGCGAGAAGAAGGCATTGGTATCGTCTTTGTTTCTCACCGTATGCGGGAAATCCGCGCGCTCTGCGATGTCTGCACGATCTTGCGCGATGGCGTCACGATCGCGAATGCCACGCCGCTTGCATCGCTCAGCGACGCCAAAATCGTCCAGCAGATGGGACAACCCGCGCAGCGTCCAGCAACCCACCGCAAACTGCAAAAGGGCCTCCGACAGAGCGCACCGATCGAGCTGCTGGGCCCCGGCGGCGTCAGGATCGCGATGTCGTCGGGCACCATCCTGGGACTGGCCGGCGCACCCGCGGGCCCGACCGGCCTCATTGCTCCCCTGGTGGGCGCCGGACCCGGAGCTGGCTGGCGCCTTTCGGGCGGGGGCTTTGGGGACCGTTTCTCGTCCCCAGCAGCAGCGGCGCGGGCCGGTATCGGCTTTGTTTCTGGCGACCGAGCAACCAAGGGGATCCTTTCGCAGCTGCCCATCGTCGATAACGTGCTTGCAGCACGCAGGGTTCGCGAGAGGCGGCGGATCGTAGCCGCAGCCGAGCGGCAGGAATGTCACGATCTCGTTTCAGCGCTGAAGTTGAAAGCCAGCTCGATCTGGGACCTGCCGGCCTCCTTGTCCGGCGGCAACCAGCAGAAGCTTCTCGTCGCACGGTGGCTTGGGCTGCCGCTCCGGATGGTGGTGCTGGAAGAGCCGACGCGTGGCGTCGACATCGGCACCAAGCATGACATTTACGGTTTGATCCGGGAGATGGCCGACGCTGGCGCGATCATCATCTGGTGGTCGACCGAGAACGTCGAACTGCTCGAGCTTTGCGACGCCATTTTCGCCTTTGACACTGATGGGCAACCGAAGGGATTCCTGCCTGAAGAGCACTACACCGAAGACGGGCTCGCCGAACTGACGGGGATGGCGGCATGACCGACGCGAGCAACGGCACCACGACCACCGACAAACTCCGGACCACCAACTCGCGCGTCCCAGCAGTTCTTTTGTGCTACCGAACGGAAGGCGCGATTGCCGCCGCAATCGTCGTCCTGCTGCTGGCCGTCGGCATGTTCGTGCCCGCTGCACTCAGCATGGGCAATTTGCAAAACATCATCCAGGCCGCCGCGCCCCTCATCATCATGTCACTCGGTGTTTTGCTGGTCGTGGTCGCCGGCGGCATCGATCTTTCGGTCGGTTCAGTCTTTTCCTTGACCGGTATGGTGACCGCGCTGGCGATGGCCAGTGGCGCCGACGGACTGACCGCCAGTGCTGCCGGCCTGGCCGTCGGCCTTGTCTTCGGCTCGATCAATGGTCTTCTGGTCACGGTCGTTGGGCTCGCGCCTTTCGTCGTCACGCTCATCACCTACGCGGTGGCGGGCAGTCTGGCCTTCATCGTCACGAATGGTCGTTCGATGCCGATCGGCGCGCCGGATTTCTGGCTCCTGAATTCCGGCGAGATTATCCCGGGCGTCCCCAACCATCTTCTGTTCTGCATCATATTGATGATCGCGCTGGAATACGTCCTGCGCAAGGTCGTGCTCGGACGCTGGTTCTTTGCCGTCGGCTCGTCGGCAATTGCTGCCCGGCTGCTCGGCATTCCGGTTCTGCGCATCAAGTTTGCTGCCTATGTCGCTTCGGGCCTGCTCGCCTCTTTCGCCGGGCTGTTGACCGTAAGCTACATCCTTAACGCCGAAGCCACTGCCGGCGCCAGCCTGATGCTGCAGGCAATCGCCGCCGTCGTCATTGGAGGGGCCAGCCTATTTGGCGGAACTGGGAGCGCGATCGGCGCCATGCTGGGCGCTCTGATGATCACCTGCATCCAGAACGGCGTGAACCTCATTGGCGTGAACAGCTTCTGGCAAGGCTCCGTCACCGGCGCCGCGATCCTGCTCGCGGTTCTGATCGACCGCTTCAGCAGCAAGAACCGACTCTAGATCATCAACGGGAGGAACCAAGATGAAGTTGAAGACCATACTACTTGCAGCATTGGCGGCGGCCGCCTTGTCCAGCGCATCATACGCGCAGGACAAAAAGACCGTCGCTTACATCGCCCCGTCGCTGGACATCTCCTACTGGCAATGGGTCGGGTACGGCGTGAAGGAGAAGGCCAAGGAACTCGGCATGGATTATGTCGAGTACACTTCGGAAAACTCACCCGCCAAGCAGATGGACAATGCGCGGACCGCCGTGACCAAAGGCGTCGCGGCCATCGTGATCGCCCCCGTCAGCTCGACCTCGACACCGCCGCTGCTCGACTATCTGGCGAAGCAGAAAGTGCCGATCGCCTTTGCCGGCATCGGGCCGCAACCGGGCCTCACCAACTATACGTCCTCGGTCACCGCGAACAACTATGAGACCGGCAAGGCGCAGGGGAAATTCACCTGCGAGCTTGCCAAGGAGCGTGGCGGCAACAAGGTTGGCATGCTGTCGCTGCCGCAGGACCGGGAGAATGCACAGAAATACCTCAAGGGCGCCAAGGAGGCGTTTGCCGCCGACGGCTGCGACCTCGTCCAGATGCTGGAAACGCGGGGTCTGACGATCAACGAGGCCGTCACCCAGGCAAACGACCTCTTGACCGCCAATCCCGACATCAAGGCCATCTACGGCATGTATGACGAAGCCGGCACCGGCGCCGCCAAGGTGGTCGAGACCCGGGGCCTCACCGGCAAGATCGGCATCACCGTGGCCGACGGCTCGCCGACCACGATCGCGCTGCTCAAGAAGGGAGCGCTCCAGGGCATCTTCTTCCAGGAGGCAGTAGGCCAAGGCATCGACGGAACTCAACAGGTCTACAACGCACTGACGGGCGCGGCGGTGACCCAGGATCTGGCCTTGGTCATGCCTCTTGTTACGGCCGACAAGGTTGATAGTCCCGAGGCCAAGAAGGTCATCGCCCGCGTCTTTCCCCCGAGCAACTGACCGCCACCCAATGGACCCGCCGGCTTGGCCGGCGGTCCAGACCTCAAGCAAGGAATCCCGACCGTGGCCGAGCTGCCGCTCATCGATCCGCACCATCATTTGTGGGATCTGGAGACCAATTTTTATCCGTGGCTGACCGACGGGGTTAAGCCGTCAGCCTTCGGTGACTACGAGGCGATCCGAAAAAGTTACCTTCTCGAGGACTATCTTGAGGACGGCAAGAACCAGAACCTCGTAAAATCGGTGCACCTGGATGTGGGGTTCGATCCCAGCGATCCGGTTGGGGAGACGCGCTGGCTGCAGGAGATCGCCGACAAGCGGGGGTTTCCGCATGGCATCGTCGGCTATGCCGACCTGTCTAGACCCGATGTTGGCGAGCTCCTCGACCGCCACATGGAACATCAGAACTTCCGCGGCATTCGGCAGTCGATGAACTACCATCCCGACGCCGCTAAGACATATCAGGCGCGGCCGGAGGTGAGCCGGACACCCGAATGGCGGCGTGGTTTCCGGGAGCTGGCGAAGCGACGGCTGAGCTTCGACCTGCAGCTCTACTATCCCCAGATGGGCGAGTTCCTCGAACTCGCGCGCGACTTTCCCGACGTCCAGATCATTCTCAATCACACCGGCATGCAGGTCGACGGCGCCGAGCATTTTGGCGCCTGGAAAAAAGGCATGCACCAGTTGGCGCAAGCGCCGAACGTCGCCTGCAAGATCTCCGGTCTCGGCATGGGCGACTGGCGATGGACCACTGCATCGATCCGTCCCTATGTCGAGGAAGCGATCGCCGCGTTCGGCGTCGACCGCAGCATGTTTGCGACGAACTTCCCGGTCGACAAGTTGTTCTCAAGCTTCGATGCGATCGTGAACGCCTTCAAGGAAATCACGCGAGGCTACCCCCATGAGGAGCGGCTTGCGCTGTTCCATGACAACGCCGCCCGGTACTACCGCCTCTAGATCATTCGCCAGGACACTTAAATAGCAGGAGACTTTGACATGTTGCTGAAGGGCAAGGCCGCGGTGATTTCGGGGGCCGCGAGCCCCCGCGGAATTGGCCGCTCCACGGCAACGCTGATGGCGGAGCAAGGCGCGCGCATTGCTATTCTTGACCTCGATGAGCAACAGGCCCGTGACGCCGCCGAGTCGCTTGGGCCCGAGCACATTGGCCTCGCCTGTAACGTCGCCGACCTCGATGCGTGCAAGAGGGCTGCTGCCGAAGTGGCCGAAGCCTTCGGCAAGGTCGACGTGCTGTGCAACATTGCCGGGATCACGCAGCCCGCAAAGACACTGGATATCGGCCCGGCTGACTGGGACCGCATGCTCGATGTCAACCTACGCGGCGTGCTCTATCTCAGCCAGGCATTCATCCCGAACATGCGCGAAAATGGCGGTGGGTCGATCATCTGCATGTCGTCGGTTTCCGCGCAACGCGGCGGCGGCATCTTCGGCGGCCCGCATTATTCGGCTGCCAAGGCCGGCGTGCTCGGGCTTGCCAAGGCCATGGCGCGCGAATTCGGTCCCGAAGGCATCCGCGTAAACTGTGTCACACCGGGCCTGATCCAGACCGACATCACTGGGGGCAAACTGACCGACGCCATGCGCGCCGACATCATCAAGGGAATCCCGCTCAGCCGGCTGGGCGACGCACGCGACGTCGCCGGCGCCTATCTCTTTCTGGCGTCCGATCTGGCCAGCTACATCACCGGCGCCGTGATCGACGTCAACGGTGGGATGCTGATCCATGGCTGAGAGGACACCGGATCTTGAGATGCCTCGCGCCGGCAGCAATGTCAGCCTGGCCGAACGAGCCTATCGTATCCGCCGATATGCCGTCCGGATGGGTCAAGTCCAGGGCCAAGGTTACGTCGGACAGGCGCTGGGTATCGCCGACGTGCTTGCCGTCGCCTATTTCCATGCGCTTCACTACCGGCCGGACGACACGCTGTGGGAGGGACGCGACCGCTTCCTGCTGTCGATCGGACACTACGCCATCGCGCTCTACGCGGCGCTGATCGAAGCGGGCGTGCTACCGGAGGAAGAGCTCGAGACCTATGGCAGCGACGATAGCCGTATGCCGATGTCCGGCATGGCGCCATACACGCCCGGCATGGAGATCACCGGCGGGTCGCTCGGTCACGGCCTTGGCATTGCCGTTGGCATGTGCATGGGGCTGACGCGCAAGCGAAGCGACAGTTTCGTCTACAATCTTT
>NZ_JAMYKY010000070.1:0-5673 GCF_040317695.1 Mesorhizobium sp. M1403
AGCGGCTGCCGAAGCGCGACCGCTCCAGCATCTTCACCACCGCCGTCAGTCGTGCGATCCGCTCCTCGGCGCTCTTGTTGACCAACTCGAGATGCGTATTGTGGGCTTCGAGATCGGCATTACGCTCTTCCAGACCGGCGGCTTTTTCGGCCATGGCAACAACCATCGCCTTGAGCGCGTCAACGTCGTCCGGGAGCGCGAGATCGGGTGCCGACATGGCCAAAATCAGAGCATATTCGCGGGCAATTTTCCCGCGTTTTCAGCTCCCTGATTCATCATGCCGCAGGGTTTTACCCAACCGATTGCGGCCGCCTGACGGTCTCCGTTCGAACCCGTTTCCAGTCCATTCCGTCAACCAGAGCCATGAGCTGAGCATGATTGAGCTGGACCCGGTGGTGGCCGATCCGCGGCCAGCAGAACTTCGCCTCATCCAGCCGCTTGGCATAAAGACACACGCCGCTGCCGTCCCACCAGACGATCTTGATCCTGTCCGCTCTTTTGGCGCGGAATACATAAAGTGCGCCATTGAATGGATCCGAGCCGGCATCGCGCACCAGTGCCAAAAGGCCGTCGGGACCTTTGCGGTTATGCAGGGCTCCGCATAACCGCAAGGGCGCGGAGGGGCTGGCGGCGCTGGTGCGAGAGACGTTGGGGCCGATCCGTTCTTATGTGTCGGGCGAGATTATGTGGCGGAGCCGCCCTGACGCCCGTCAGGGCCTGCCAAGTCTGGAATCCTCCGCCACATAATATTTCATGCCTCTCTGACGGACGCGGGATTCCCCTGCGCCGCGATGCTGGAGGGGCAGGATGCTCGAGTTCTATTTTTCGTATCGCAGGGTGCTCAAGCGCCTGCGTAGCGGTGCACTCGGTGGCGAGATGGATCGCCTCGCGGAGCATTTTTTCATGCTTGGTTATAAGCCAGCATCCGCCAAGATTTACCTGAGCCGGATTGCGCGCTTTGGCCAGTTTGCCGCGACGCGCTGTGGTCCGATGCCTATCCCTCAAGATGTCATCGACAGCTATTTGTGCACGTTTACTACTGATACTCCGCGCATCGGGGCAGTGTCGGCTCTGGGACACGCACGGCGAGTGGCTCCGGAGCGGTTCATTGGTTCTGTTCCAAGTGTAGACGATGATCCAGATGCTCCGCTTCTGGCCTCCTTTTCGGACTATCTGCGCAAAGTGCGGGGCCTGGAGCCGAAGACCCGCGAAGGCGTTCTTTTGGGCGGCCGCCGCTTTCTGGATTGGCTCCGCCATCATCATCCCGACCACGAGCTCCAAGCGTTGACGGCGGAGCACGTCTTCGCCGCCGTTGAGCATCGGCTGTCGCTATCGCGACCTCCGCCACCCGCACGGCGGCGACCTCTCACATCCGAATATTTCTTCGGTTTTTGAATTGGGCTGGCCACCATGACCAGGATCTCGCCCGCGTCGTCCCAAGGCCGCCCCATTGGCGTTTGGCGCATTTGCCGCCGCGCCTTGCATGGGACGACGTTCGGCGCGCAATCGATGCGGTCGGCGCAACGACGCCGGTCGACATCCGCGATCGAGCCGTCCTGTTGCTGCTCGCCACCACGGGTATTCGTAACGGCGAGCTCCGCACCATTCAGCTGCAGGATATCGACTGGCGAACTGGCGAGGTCTTTGTCCGGCGCACCAAAGGCAAGCGTGATCGGGTGGCGCCGCTCCTCGAGGAGACCGGCGCCGCGCTCGCCGACTACAGCCTGCGCGCTCGACCGAAGGTGGATAGCCCATATCTGTTCCTGTCCTTCACGCCGCCCGTGGGACCGTTCAGGTGCGCATCGCCTGTTTCGAGGATCGTGCGGAAGCGGTTGCGGCATGGCGGGGTCGAACTCGGGCGGGTCGCAAGTGCACATCTCCTGCGCCACAGCCTTGCCACCCAGCTCGTCAGGCAGCGAACGCCGATCAACGAGGTCGCCGATCTTCTCGGGCACCGCAGCATCAATACAACGGCGCTGTACGTAAAGGTCGCGGCCTCGCAGCTCGCCGAGGTCGCACTCCCTTTTCCGGGAGGCGTCGCATGACCGCCTTCGTCCGTTTCCTCGGCGAGAAGGCCGAGCGTTACATCGAGCTGCGCCACTCCCTCGGCTACGCCTTCAGCAAGCAAGCCGGCACGTTGCGGGCTTTCGTCCGCTACGTTGAGCGCGCTCAACTCGATGCCCTCCGCCACCCAGACGATGGCGCTGGACTTCGTCCTGTCGTTCGGCGGCGCCGCCAACGGCCGCAACTCCGCCGATTCTACGAGTATCTCGCCGTCTATGACACCCAAACCGAGGCCTTGGAGCGCAGAGCTTTCCCCAGATCCAGAGCGATACCGCCTCCGCGTATCCTCAGCGAGGCAGAGTTGGCGTCGCTCATCGACGCATGCGACCGCATTTCGCCAGGGACCCCTCTCAGGGGGCGGACGTTGGTGACAGTGATCGGAGTGTTGGCGAGTTCGGGACTGCGATCGGGCGAAGTGGTCCGGCTTGATCGTTCCGACGTCGATCTGGCCAACGGGGTCCTCCTCATTCGGAAGACGAAGTTCCGCAAGGATCGTCTCGTTCCAGTTCACACGACGACCCAAACAGCCCTTCGTCAATATGTGCATGAGCGCGATGCTGCTTTTCCCACGCCCAAGGACCAGGCCTTCTTCCTCAGCTCCCGAGGCAACCGCCTCTCGGCGACCGGCCTGCAAAACGGTTTTGCTGAGGTCCGCAAGCTCGCCCATCTTGATGGCGGCAAGCCGTTAAGGCCGCACGATCTCAGGCACCGTTTCGCTGTGACCCGCCTCAGCCTCTGGCACCAACAGCGTGCAGACGTTCAGGCGCTGCTGCCTTTGCTCGCCACATATCTCGGTCACGCCAGCTACAGCGATACAGCCTACTACCTCACTGGCTCGGCGGATCTTCTCGCCATTGCGGCGGAGCGCGCCTTCCTCGATGGAGGTGCAGCATGAGCGAACATTTGCTCCTGGCGCCGCTCCTGGAGTCCTACTTTCGCCGGCGCCTGACCAAGCAGCGCAACGCGACTCCCGCGACCGTGGCCAGCTATCGCGACGCCTTGCGCATGCTGATCCTCTTTGCCGCCGCCCGGTTGCGGAAGAAGCCGGCGGCGTTGGCGCTTGAAGAGCTTGATCGAGACCTCGTTCTCGCTTTTCTCCACGAGCTCGAGGAGAAGCGGAACAATTCCGTCGCCACGCGCAACGCCCGCCTGGCCGCGATCCGATCTTCTTCCACCACGTCGCTGCCGCCGACCCGGCGTCCTTCGGCGTCGCCCAACGCGTGCTGACGATTCCCATCAAACGGACGCACATTGAGGTGACGCACCACCTCACCAAGGCCGAAGTGGACACCCTCATCGCGGCGCCCGATCCAAAGACGCCCCGTGGTCGGCGCGACCGAGCCTTTCTGCTCTTCTTGGCACGGACCGGCGCCCGGGTCTCCGAAGCCACCGGCGTCAACGCAAACGATCTTCAGTTGGAGCGGTCGTACCCGCAAGTGCTGCTGCGCGGCAAGGGGCGCAGAGACCGCATCGTCCCCATTCCTAAGGACCTGGCGCGATCACTGACAACTTTGTTGAGCGAGCGCGGGATCGCCCATCACGAGCCGCGACCGATATTCGTCGGCGCCCGCAACGAGCGCCTGACTCGTTTCGGAGCGACCCATATCGTACGACGTGCGGCCGCCGAGGCCGTGGCTGTCAGGCCTGCCTTGGCCGACAAGCCCATATCGCCGCACATCTTCCGGCACTCCCTCGCCATGAAGCTTCTCCAGTCCGGCGTGGACCTTTTAACGATCCAAGCCTGGCTCGGGCACGCACAGGTCGCCACGACCCACCGCTATGCCGCCGCGGATGTCGAGATGATGCGCAACGGGCTCGAGAAGGCGGGCGTCGCCGGCGACCACGGCGTGCGTTTCCGACCAAACGACGCCGTTCTGCAACTGCTGAATGGCATCTAAATATTATGTGGCGGAGGCAGTCAGACTTGGCCGGCCCTGACGGGCGTCAGGGCGGCTCCGCCACATAATCTCGCCCGACACATAAATAGGGATCGGCTGCAAGAGCCGAGGCGACCAGGGCAACAAGGCCATTGATGCCGCGGCGAAAGTCGACCGGCTGCGTCGCCACCACGACCTTCACGTCGCCGGCAAGCGCAATCACCGCCGCACACGCAAGGCATCCACGATGGCGGTCGCCAGGGTCGGATCGACCGAGCCCGTCAGGACGAGGCGGCTTTCACCAATCTCGAGCTCAATCCGACCGGCCGACGTGGGCACCTCGCGCTTCACTGCGCCGGCGTGCTCGACCTGCCGGTCCTCGCCCGCGATCGTAATTGGCACAAACTGCAGGGCTGGCGTCGTCTCCGCAGCCGCTTTCGCCTGCACCAGGCCCGCCTGTCGCCGCCAGACGGAAAGAAGGCCGCGACTTACGCCCCAATGTCGCGCGACTGCCGAGATGTTGGCGCCCGACTCCGCACTCTCCGCGACGACCCGAGCCTTCTCCGCCGGCGTCCAGTTGCGCCGCCGCCGCCGGCCGGTGATCACCTCGATCCGGCGATAGCGATCCTCTTCATGCCTGCCTTGATGACTGTCTTGATGACTGGCATCAGGCTCGTCCCGCTCCATGCGCCTGCGCTCCTCGCAAATCAGGCGGCAAATCTCGCCAGTGCATAGCCCTCAGGCAAGACGGGGTGTTCGTGACGCTCACGGTCAAACGGACCGCAGAGATACTGTCGCTATCCCCTCGCACGGTCCGATTTCATCTTGATCTGGCACGGGCCAAGCTGGGTGCCAAAAGCTTGGCGCATGCAGTTGCGATCGCGACAGAGCGCGGCCTTTTCTTCCAAAGACGGTTTTGATCGCTAGCCAAGCGCTTCGCGGGAAGGGCCGCCGGCGATGGTTGCCGCCGGCAATATTCGTACCGGTTCGTGAAGCTGGGATTATAGAATGATGAATGACTAGATCATGGGGAAAGAAGGGAGACGGCGCTCTGTAAAACCTCATTCCGGAAAGGCGCGCGACCCTCTGAGGGCAGAACGCTGGCCAGACCAAATGCCCTATTCGCAAACCATACGGTACCGTTTGCCGGGCTCGCTGACGTTCTTGCAGACAAGCAGCTTGTGCGGCTCGGAAGAGGAGAGCGGAGGACTTGCGACCCGCGATCCACGTCTGTTTGATGTCTTGTGACTTGCCGTACGGCGCGGTTCGAGCCTTTCCGGCTCCTGTGGCGCAACCGGAAACACGCTGGTTTCGATCTGTGGCTGCTGCAGCGGTGGCGGCTCTTTGTCAAAGAATCGCCTCGCATCAAGCGATCGCGGAATAACCACCGTACCATCATCGCTGCGCGCGCAGCCGCTGCCCAACAGTAAAGCCAGCCCCAGGAAAAAAGGCAGTATCCGTCCAAACATAAGCACAACCCTTGGCGGGCATATACCCCGGCTTGCGGGTCGCCGACAACCGGCGCAATGGGCACGAAGAAAGGCGGCATTGCTTGCCGCCCTTTCGAAATTGTCGAGATGCGAGAACCTTTAAAAGCCCATGCCGCCCATGCCGCCGCCGCCCATGCCACCGCCGGGCATACCAGCCGGCATGCCGCCGCCAGCCGACTCCTTCTTCGGAGCCTCCGCGATCATGGCTTCGGTGGTGACCAGCAGGCCGGCGACCGAGGCCG
>NZ_JAMYKY010000071.1:0-4834 GCF_040317695.1 Mesorhizobium sp. M1403
AAGACGTCAAATCCCCCGCAAACAAGCGAACAACCGCCGCAACCCCGCCGCCGCAAGCTTTTGCTCATGACTGCGCAACAGGTCCTATACGGGAGAAGATGCCGGCAGGCAGATGAGGGCGGCGCCAACACCCGAAACAGGAGCGAATTCTTGTCAGAACGGCAGCCGATTCACGAGTAGTTTGCCGGCTAAGGTACCAGGCCCCACTTACTCCCGCTTCAGCCTTCGGCAAAGCTCATCGAGCTGCTCCAGCGTCCGGTAGGCGACGCTGATCACGCCGCCGCGCTGGTTGTGCTCGATCGTGACGATCATGCCGATCGTGCTGGTCATCTGCCGCTCCAGCGCCAGTGTGTCGGTATCCTTTTGCGGCGGTGCGGCGGGCGGGCGTTTTGCCGCCGGCGCGCCGACCGGCATCTGCGCCAGCGCCTCGGCCTGGCGCACCGAAAGCCCCTCATCGATGATCCGCTTGGCGAGCCCGGCCGGGTCGTCGGCCGTCACCAAGGTACGGGCGTGGCCGGCCGACAGCGCCCCATCGACCAGCATGTCGCGAATGACGTCGGGCAGCTTGAGCAGCCTCAGCGTGTTGGCGACATGGCTGCGGCTCTTGCCGATCACCTGGCCGAGATCGGCCTGGGTATAGCCGTGGTCGTCGATCAGCTGCTGGTAGCCCAGCGCTTCCTCAACCGGGTTGAGGTCGGTGCGCTGGACGTTTTCGATGATCGCCAGTTCGAGCGCCGTGCGATCGTTGACATCGCGCACAATGATCGGGATTTCGGTCAGCCCGGCGCGTTGCGCCGCACGCCAACGACGCTCGCCGGCGATAATCTCGTAGCGGCCCGTTTGGGTTTTCGACGGCCGCGCCACCACCGGCTGCACCACGCCGTGTTCGCGGATCGACTGGGCGAGGTCGGTCAGGTCGGCGTCGCCAAAATGCCGCCGCGGGTTTTTCGGGTTAGGACTGAGGAACTCGATCGGCACCTTGCCGTCGGCCGCCAGCCCCGGCTTTTCCGGTGCCGCCGGGCGATCGATTTCGCCGATCAATGCGGCTAGTCCCCGTCCCAGTCTCTTTCTCGAAGGGTCTTCGTTCATCGTCCGTCCAGATCGTTTCGGTATCGAATCGCTTGTTGGCTACTGTTAGGCGGCACGCAATTTGCGCTCGCGGCGGATCACTTCCGAAGCAAGCTGCAGATAGGCCTGGCTGCCCGAGCATTTGAGGTCGTAGAGAATCGCCGGTTTGCCATAGGACGGCGCCTCGGAAACGCGGACATTGCGCGGGATGACGGTTTCATAGACCTTATCGCCCATATGCGCCCGCACATCCTGCACCACCTGGTTGGCGAGATTGTTGCGCCCGTCGAACATCGTCAGCACGATGCCCTGGATCGTCAGATCGGGGTTGATCGAACGGCGCACCTGCTCGACCGTTTCCAAAAGCTGGCTCAGGCCCTCCAGCGCGAAAAACTCGCACTGTAGCGGCACCAGCACCGAATCGGCCGCGGCCATCGAGTTCAGCGTCAGCAGATTGAGCGAGGGCGGGCAGTCGATCAGCACATAGCCGAAATTGGCCGAACGCTCGGCCGAAGCCCGCAGCGCATTGCGCAGCCGCAGCACCCGATCCGGCGCCGAGGCGATTTCCATCTCGATGCCGAGCAGGTCGAGTGTCGACGGCACGATCGACAGGCCGGGCACCGCCGTCGGGATCGCCGCCGCTTCCAGGTCGAGTTCGCCGGTCAGCACATCATAGGAGGAGACGGTGCGGTCGCGCCGGTCGATGCCAAGCCCGGTGCTGGCGTTGCCCTGCGGATCGAGATCGACGATCAGCACCTGTTCGCCTATGGCGGCCAGCGCGGTGGCCAGATTGATGGCCGTCGTCGTCTTGCCGACGCCACCCTTCTGGTTGGCGACGGTGATGATTCGGGGGCCGTTCTTCATCATGGGTCTATGCCAGAAATTCATTCGGGGTCGCCGGTCACTAGCCAGGGTGCTGTCGCAAGTCGGATATTTCGAGAACGACGCCCTGCGCGTCGGTTACACTGGTATGTTCTACCAGATCGAAAGACCATCGTTGAGCGCTTTCTGCCACTTCGGCGCGGTAATCCCGGCCTTTGTGAAACAGGCCGCGCGCGCCCTTCGTCAGCCACGGCGCCGCCAAGTCGAGCAAGGTCGGCAACGACGCAAGCGCCCTGGCCGTGACGATTTGTGGTGCAGGAACAAGAGGATAGCTGTCGTCTATGCGCCGCGCGATGACCTTGGCAGGCAGGCTGAACTGTCCGACGACCGCTTGCAGGAACGATGCTTTTTTCCGGTTGCTTTCAACCAGGTCGATGCTGGCCCCTTCACGCTCGACCAGCAGAAAGGCCAGCACAAGCCCGGGAAAACCGCCGCCGGAGCCGAGATCGACCCAGCGCTTCGCGTCCGGTTTGATTCGCGCCAGTTGCGCGCTGTCGAGGATGTGGCGGCGCCAGACATCGTCCTGCGTCGATTGCGCGGCCAGATTGATCCGGCGATTCCATTTCTGGAAGACGGCCTCGAACTCGACCAGACGATCGAATGTTTCACGTGAAACCGGGCCTGCTGCCTGTTGCAGGTTCGCCCAGGACGCAGCGCTCACGCGACCTGCTTTCGCGCGGCCGCCTCGGCGTTGTGGACATGCGCGACGATAATCGCCAGCGCCGCCGGCGTCATGCCTTCCATACGCTGCGCGTCAGCGATGGAACGCGGCTGGCGTGCCAGCATCTTTTGCTTCAGCTCATTGGACAGGCCGGGAACAGAAGCAAAGTCGAGCGACTCGGGAATAAGCCGGCTCTCCTCAAGCCTGATCTGCGAGACGTCCGCCTGCTGGCGGTCGAGATAGACGGAATATTTGGCTTCCGTTTCAAGACGTTCGGCCGTTTTGGCGTCGATTGCTCCAAAAGCAGGTTCGATGCGCCCCAGCCAGGCGATGTCGACACCGGGATAGGCCAGCAACTCATAGGCCGAGCGGCGTACGCCGTCCCGGTTGATCTCGAGCCCATGGCGCGCCGCCTCATTCGGGGTCATCGTGGTGCCGAGGGCGAGCTGCCGCGCCTTATCAAGGTCTTGCACGACAGTGTTGAACCGCTGCATCCGCCCCGGCGAGGCGATCCCTAGTCTCATCGCCAGCGGCGTCAGCCGCTCATCGGCGTTGTCGGCCCGCAGCGATAGCCGGAACTCGGCCCGCGAGGTGAACATCCGGTAGGGTTCGGCGATGCCGCGGCTGGTCAAATCGTCGATCATCACCCCGATATAGGCTTCGGTGCGGCTCAGCACGATTTCAGCGCTCGCCGACGCCTTGCGCGCGGCGTTGACGCCAGCGAGCAGCCCTTGCGCGCCAGCCTCCTCGTAGCCGGTGGTTCCGTTGATCTGGCCGGCGAGGAAAAGCCCGGCGATCCGCTTGGTTTCCAGCGTCGGCTTGAGTTCGCGTGGGTCGACATGGTCATATTCGATGGCATAGCCGGGCTGCAGCATCGTTGCCCGCTCCAGCCCCGGAATGGTTTTCAGGATGTCGAGCTGTACGTCCTCGGGCAGGGAGGTCGAGATGCCGTTCGGGTACACTGTGTCGTCGTCGAGCCCTTCTGGCTCCAGAAAAATCTGGTGGCCTTCGCGGTCACCGAACTTGACGATCTTGTCTTCGATGGACGGGCAATAACGCGGCCCGACGCCTTCGATTGACCCCGAATACATCGCCGAGCGGCCAAGATTGGCGCGAATCAGCTCATGCGTGGCATTGGTCGTGCGCGTAATCCCGCAATGGATCTGCGGGTTTTCGATGCGGTCGGTGAGCAGCGAGAACGGCACGGGATCTTCATCCGCCGCCTGGCTCTCAAGCGACGCCCAATCGATCGTCCTGCCGTCCACCCGCGGCGGCGTGCCGGTCTTCAGCCGCCCGAGCCTGAAGCCGGCGCGGCTCATCGTCGCCGACAGGCCGATGCTCGCTTGCTCGTTCATGCGGCCGGCGACGATTTTCTTCTCGCCAATATGAATCAGCCCGCGCAGAAAGGTGCCGGTCGTCAGCACCACGGCGCCACAGGCGAGCCTGCTTCCATCCGCCAGCAGCACCGCCGCGATGCGCCCATCGTCGATTTCTCCGTCATTGATGTCGAAGTCCAGCACCTCGCCTTCAATGACATCGAGGCCGGCCTGCTGGCGGATTGCCGCCTGCATGGCGAGCCGATAGAGCTTCCTGTCGGCTTGCGTCCGCGGACCGCGGACCGCTGGCCCCTTGCGACGGTTGAGCAGACGGAACTGGATGCCGGCCGCATCGGCGACCCGCCCCATCAGCCCGTCCATGGCATCGATCTCGCGAACCAGATGGCCTTTGCCGAGGCCGCCAATCGCCGGGTTGCAGGACATCACGCCGATCGTGTCGAAGCGCAGCGTCACCAGCGCGGTTCTGGCACCAGCCCGCGCGGCAGCGCTGGCCGCCTCGCAGCCAGCATGGCCGCCACCCACCACAACCACATCATAGCGATTGGTCATCTGTATATTCCGATTCAAATCTGCCGACACATGTGCCCGCCGGGACGAGCTGTCAAGAACAGAGAGGCTTCAGGCGCATAACTGCGCTGACCATTGCAGATAGAGAACGCCCGGCGCTGCCCTGTCTGCCTTCTCCCCTTGTGTGAGAAGGTGGATTTGGCGCGCGGCGCCAAGACGGTTGAGGGGTGCTGGATGGAGCACCGTCGGTGCCAAGCTGGAACACCCCTCATCCGACCGAGCTTCGCTCGGCCACCTTCTCCCCTTGTGAGGCCTTTGCACAGAATCGGATTGGTGATTCTGTGGCGTGGTCGCTACGGGAGATTCGCGGATGGTTGAT
>NZ_JAMYKY010000072.1:0-4709 GCF_040317695.1 Mesorhizobium sp. M1403
GACCCTCCGATGGATGCTGAAGCTTGGTAACTCCAGTCTCCTCGGTGCGGTCCGAATGGACAACCCTCTGAAAGCTCACACTTAGGTGATCGGTCGATCGTGTATGCGGGCGCGCGTATAGGCCAGGATGGTTTCGGCTTTGCGATGAGTAGTTCAGGGCATGTAAAAATTCCGCAACTCGGCCGCGTCACGATCGGAAACGACGTCGAGATCGGAGCCAACAGCACGGTCGATCGCGGTAGCGCCGGCAATACTGTCATTGGAGACGGAACAAAGATCGATAATCTCGTCCAGATTGCGCACAATGTACGGATCGGGCGTCATTGCGTGATCACTGCCCAAGTCGGGATCGCGGGCTCGACCGTGCTGGAGGATTACGTTGCGGTGGGTGGCCATAGTGCGATTGCTGGCCATCTGCACATCGGCCAGGGCGCTCAACTTGCGGCGGCTTCGCGGTTCATGAGAGACGTACCGGCAGGCGAGCGCTGGGGCGGAATGCCCGCCAGACCTCTGCGAGAATGGTTCCGCGAACAGACGACCCTTAGGAAATTAGCGAAGCATCGCACTGGTGCTTGACTCTGTAGCTGTCCCATTCTCACCCGACTGTTCAAGGCTGTTTGAGCTCAGATAGAACCCAGTGTTCCGGGCGGTGCTGCCCGGGCGCGCGGTTCGATGTACGGTTCCATAAATGATGCTCTGCGACCTTGACGGTCGGCTTCGCGCCAAATGCGGATCCTCCCGGTCGCGATTCGGCTATGGTGTTCATGTCCTCTAATGCGCAAGGGCGGCACTGGCAGCTTTTTGAACCCGAAGCAGACCTTCAACAGGTCAGCTTTCGGGCCAACCGGCCAGAAATTCGTTGGCGGCTAGCTTGAACTCTGAGCGAATTCCTGGCCTTTCCTGAAACACGACGGAAACCACCTGCAGAGATAGGTCGTGAAAAGGCTGTAGAAACAGAGACCGGCTCGGCGACCAAGCCCGACTGTTCAGAGACCGCCCAGCCTAGCCTACGGATACGTCGAGCGAATTTCGAGCCACCCGGTGCGAGCCGTATTTGTTGTGACTGAGTGGTGATCCCGACAGGAATCGAACCTGTGACCTACAGATTAGGAATTTGTCAGATCGCCTTTCCTGGTGTTTCCCAATGCCGCTCGTTGTACGATTGCGCTGGTTCTAACATGTTAAAGTTGTTGCTGTTTTCGTACTGCGCGACTATCATGGGGTAGACAAACCAACAGATCGAGCCAGATCGAACACGACGCAATTGCCGTACTAATCCCGTACTAATTTCATGACAGACCTTCGCCTCTCCCTCACCGACCGCGCCATCGAACGTCTCCAGCCGGCGTCTTCGGGCCAATATTTTGCTCGTGACACCGATCTGCCGGGCTTCATGGTGCTTGTGGGCAAACGGCAAAAGACATTCGTTGTCCAGAGTGAGCGAAGGAAGGCGGGCAAGCGGCTTTCCGTCCGAATGAAGGTTGCTGAGGTTGGTGAACTCACGACGCGCGCGGCGCGGAAGAAGGCGAAGGATATTCTTGGCAAGATCGCCAACGGCGTTGACCCTCGCGCGTCGACACGCAAGCCGGACGGCAATGTTGCAGCGGTTGATTTGCCATCGATTGCGAACCCCACGCTGCGCATTGCCTGGGAACGCTATCGCGACGGGCATATGAAGAACAAAGGCCGAAGCGGTGGGACGATCAACAACTATCGTGATCACGTCGAGCGGCTGTTGGCTGATTGGCTTGACGAGCCGCTTTCCAAGCTCGGCAACGATCCTTCCATCGTGACCGTGCGGCATGAGAAACTCACCAAGGAGAACGGCGCCTATATCGCCAACGGGTGCATGCGAACGCTGCGCGCCGTCTACAATCATGCTCGCAGGGCCGCCCGCACGCTGCCAGCGGACAATCCGGTCTCAGCCATAGATTGGGATGCCGAACATCGGCGCAATACCGCGCTGGGGCTTTCGGACCTCGAGGACTGGTTCACCCAACTCACGGCATTGAAGAACCCAATTCGGCGGGAGTTGCATCTGTTCATGTTGCTCTCAGGCCATCGCCCTGAGGCGATCAGGAAGGCGAGGGTCGAGCATGTCGATTTTCGCGCACGTGTCCTGCACATACCCAGGCCGAAGGGCGGCGAGGTCAAGGCATTCGACATACCGCTTTCGCGAGCCATGATCCGCTGCCTGGTTCGAGTGATGCGCATTGGCCGGGCTCTCTATGGCGAACAATCGCGTGAATGGCTGTTCCCAGCCGAGAGCAAAAGCGGTCACATTATCGAGCATAAGGAAAAACGCAGCGATCTGTCGAAATGGGGGAATGACCTGCGGCAGACGTTCCGCACCATCGCCCAGGCCGCGGGCGTTGCGGAGCTGGACGTCCACCTTCTGATGAACCACTCGATCCCGGGTGTTAATGCAGGTTACATCACGCGCAACAAACTGCTGAGCGACCACCTGCGCCAGCAGCAGGAGGTCATCTCACGTCGGATGCTCGAAGCGGGGCAATCGCGACAGAAAGAAACGAAGCGCCGTAGATTCGCGTGGCCCGCATTTCCAAGCAGGCGCCTGCTTTCTGAACTGATGAGCGGGAAGGGTTAGGCGGCTTGCTGCCAATAATTCGCAAACGAGTTCGGGGGTTCGAGTCGGGAGAGGGATACCGTCAATACAGTGCGGCCACCGAATTCGTTTGCTGACGGGGCTTCTTAATCAGCGCAAATAAGTCCGACTCCGACCTCCGCAACCAGTTCCAGCATAAATCACTAATAGTCGCGATCTGATCAAAGCCCCGCCGGAAAAAACGGCAAGGCCTTTTCCACGGCAGGTTTGGCGAAGCGCGGAAGGGCACTCTGCCGCCCAGAGTAACCGGCCTGCACGGTGAAGACGAGAAGGACGCTCTTCCAAGCGCGGAGTTCGAATCCTCCCTCTCCGCCATAAGACATTGTTTTACATTGATAAAAATACAAGAATAGGTTGCGCGCCCGCCATAAAGCCCGCCTACCGAAAACGGCGTATTCGCGGCACGTCAGCTTACGACACAAATATGCGGGTTGATGCTTCAACCTGGTAGATGGCAGAGATCAACTTCGGCCTCGCTAAGCGAAGTCGTGGGATTCATGCGACAGCGGAATCAGGATACGCGACTAGCACCCCGTGCCGGGTCAACCTCGCCGTCGGGAAGTACCGACCGGTGCGGAACCAAGCGGATTCACGCTTGTCGGCAGCGGACGCCGGCGGTTGGCGGTCTGCACTCGAGCAGGCTCCCAATTAGCGAGACAAGCGTCCAGAGCGGAGGCCAATCTTGGCACGCGACTTCGCCAGCCTGAACGACCGCTCTCCTCGGCTTAGTCAAGCATACCTACGGAATGATGCGCCTGGCCGGTGACAAATGAATCTCTGCTGGACCGCCGATGATATGGGGAGGCGCTCGCAAATCGCGCCCTACGCGCGGGTTGATCGGTTGAACAACATCAAAGCTTGAATATGAGAAATGCGCTAACTGTGACGGCGGTGGTCACCGTGGCTCGAGTGTCAGCAGATGTGGTAAGGTTGAGTGTCGGCGAGTAGCAGAGGTCCAGCAACAATGACTTTGAGGCGAACCAGAGCTTACGGCGCATCCGGCTTGGCTCTAGCGGTTTGCACTGTGTTTGCTTGGCAGAACGCCACTGCTGCTCACAATTGCCACGCAGCCGCGACGCCTGGCGTTAATTGGCACGAGTGTGACAAGAAGCTTCTCATCCTAGAAGGACAGGACCTGAGCGGGGCGAACCTGTTCGGTGTTGATTTCACTTCGACCGACCTCAGGAACAGCAATCTCCTTGCGGCAAATCTTGAGAAGGCAACGCTTGTGCGTGCTTCCCTGGCCGACTCGACCGCCAAAGGCGCCCGGTTCGACAGAATCGAGGCCTACAGGACCGACTTCAGCCGTATGGACGCGCAGGGCGCTGTGTTTGCGAGCGCGGAAATGCAGCGGTCGAATTTCCAGGGCGCCAATCTGACCAATGTTGATTTCACAAAGGCAGAATTGGGGCGTGCGCAGTTCCATGACGCCGATATCAGCGGCAGCCGCTTCTCGTTTGCCAATCTCGCACGGGCGGACTTCCGAGGAGCGACGTTCACCGCGCCGATAGACTTTGACCGCGCCTTTTTCTTTCTGACCCGTATCGAGGGTGTCGATCTTTCCAATTCGGCGGGTCTGTCCCAGTGGCAGCTCAACATGGCTTGCGGAGACGCCCGGACCGAGTTGCCTTCTGGCTTGACGAGGCCTGAAGATTGGCCCTGTCAATTCCAGCAGGAATAGTTGTCGGCAAGCGAACTGCGGCAATGCTGCACCCGACAGGATTCGAACCTGTAACTTCTGCCTTCGGAGGGCGCAGATCGTCCGCCAAAGTGGCACGTTTCTGCGGTATTGCTATTGGCGAAATCGCGGCCGAAGGGTGTTTGTGCCCCTTCCGTTCACCGCTACCGGTTCAATCGAACCGGTAGCTCCTGTCCGAATAAGTGGCAGCAACTCTTGTATCGTCGAGAATGACTACCATCGTCGTGATTGTCATTCAGAAGCCTGGCACCAACGCGTCGATCATACTCTAGCTCGGTCCATCACGACCGACGGTTCATCGATCCCACCCCTCCCGGGGGGGGGGGGGGGGGGGGGGGGGCCGGCGGGGCCGCCCCCCCGCCACGCGCGACGCCCCAGCAAAAA
>NZ_JAMYKY010000073.1:0-4329 GCF_040317695.1 Mesorhizobium sp. M1403
CTCTAAACTAACGCCGGATGATTCGAGGTTTGACACCCCGGAGACTACGCCAACTTTCAATTCCAACCACTCCCGCGACGGCACCTCTAAGATGGGCGTAGCCTGTCTGGGCTATTTCATCTTTCGACAAGAACGCACTATGCAATCATAAATTCAAAAAGAAATTCGACTGTCGTCAAGCGTGCCACCCGGCCGCGCTTTACGTTACGATAATTATCCTGTATCGGACGCTTCTGGTGTGGCCCCCAGACGAGTTAGCGTTGGCCGGTTAGGGCGCACTTATGCGATCATTCCTTGTTTAAGGCATGGGTCTTCGATGAATAGTACGTCCCATAGATCGATCCAGATAATTGCACCCGCCGCACAGCGACGTCAAGAATCCGATCGGTCTCAACTACTGGCCGCGATAGCGGAGGCCTACTACATCGATGGCTTAGGTCAAGCGGATATTGCTGAACGATTTGGGTGCAATCGTTCAGCCATCTCCAGAGTTTTGGCCGAAGCACGTGCAGCAGGTATAGTTGAAATCAAAGTCCGTAGAGAATTCAGTCACGACCTTCAACTCTCAAATCAACTTACCAAATTAGGCGGGCGGACACGTGTGCACGTACTCCGGTCGTCTAGTCTTCCGGACGATGCCGTCAGCGACCTCATTGCGAGTTGGGCAGCACAATTAGTATATTCTCAGCTGACCGATACGTCTATACTCGCTGTGACGTTAGGGACAATGGTTCATCGTATCGCACGCGCGCTTGCACTGTTGCCACCCATCAACATTGATGTTGTTCAAATGTGCGGGTCGGTAGGCTCATCGGAACTAGGTCTTGACGGTCATGCTACAGTACGGTTGCTTTCGAGTGCATACAACTGCCGCAGCACGTTCCTCCATGCACCCTTTCTGGTTGAAAATCGTGAGATGCTCGCCTCTTTAATACGCAATGCTGGTAATCAGGAATGCATCGATAAATGCTTGAGAGCGACGGCTGCAATCGTTGGGTTGGGCACACTGGACCCTAAAGTTTCATCGCTTGCCCGGGGAGGCCATGTCTCGCTTAGAGTTATGAGCGCGTTGAGTGAACGTGGCGCTGTTGGCGATGTGGGCGGCTATATGATCAACGAAAGGGGAGAGCTTGTAGTCAGTGGAGAGTACATCCCAGTTTGCGCGATAGAAATGGATGCTTTCTGCCGCGTTCCAATTCGCGTTGGGGCGGCAACCGGTCTGTCAAAAGGGGATATCGTAGCTGCTGCTGTACGTGGCGGAATGCTTACCGATTTGGTTACAGATAGCGAGACCGCGATGGCTGCCACCAAGCTGCTATAGTTGTACTTCGGCGCAACGTCTTTTAGGGTCCAGATCTGTAATTTGCAGAGCTTGGCGGTGTCTCCCTTGAGGGTTTCAAGGATCTGTCCGCACTCGCCGAGCCGGAGCTGGTCGTGCTGTATCGGGTCTCACAAGGCCGGACGTTGCATTGACTCGAAGCGGGCTCTCGGGCCCATCTGACTACCTTCGCATATCGTCCGTCCCTGCGTTCCCTCGCGGGACACCGCCCTCGGATCAGCGCTGGCGCTTTATCACTGGCAAACTGTTTCTACCTCATCTCGAGCCTCGAACAAAGTGCCGTCGCGCAGCATGGCATGCATGATGACAGCGAGGCGCCGCGCGAGTGCCACTCGGGCTTTCTTCAGGCCGCGGTGCTTCGAGATTTTCAGCGCCCAAGTCTTGAGGGCGAAGCTCTCCCGCTCCCGGTCAGAATTGAGTTGGCTGCTTCATAGAGAAGCTTGCGGACCATGCTGTCACCTTTGCTTGGTAATCCGGCCGGTCCAGTCGAGTTCGCCGGACTGATGACGCCTGGGCACCAGGCCAAAGTAGGCACCCGCGTCTCGCGATTTGCGGAACCGGCCGGCCTCGTCGATGGCGGCTGAGAAGGCGGCTGAAGTCTGGGTGGCGATGTCACGTTGTCTGCAGCTTAACGGTTGACGGATAATTGGGCGAGGATGAGCTCGACGACGATCAGTTACAAGAACCACCGCTTTCCACCGCAGATCATCGCCCATGCGGTGTGGCTGTGTTTCCGGTTTCCGTTGAGCCTGCGGTTGGTCGAGGAAATGCTGTTGGAGTGGGGCATTGTCGTATCTTACGAAACGATCCGGCGATGGGGCCGTAAATTCAGGGCGGCTTATGCCAAGCAGTTGCGCAGAAAGAAGCCGTCGCAAAAGGATATCTGGCATTTGGACAAGGTAGTGATTTCCATCGGCGGCCAGAAACATTGGCTTTGGCGCGCCGTTGACCAAGACGGCTACGTTCTCGACGAGATCGTCCAGGCCCGCCGCGATACCAAGGCTGCCAAGCGATTGTTGGTCAGGCTGCTGAAGAAGCAAGGCCTGTCGCCCAAGCGCATCGTCAGCGACAAACTGCGCTCATACGGAGCGGCAGGGCGCGATGTAATGCCCGGCGTCGAACATCGATCACACAAGGGCCTGAACAATCGCGCGGAGAATTCTCACGTGCCGCTTCGAAAACGAGAGCGGATGATGCAGTGCTTCCGATCCGTCGGCGGCTTGCAAGGTTTCATCTCGGTCTTTTCAGCAGTCCGAAATCTCTTCGTCCCGCCGCACCAGAAACGCTCAGCCCTCGCCACCCACATTCATCGGATCCGCGCAATAGCGCATTGGAAAGTCGTGACCGGCGCAACTGCGTAAGTTCATCGGCAAACGCCTTGCGGGGATTAAGCGAACAACGTGACATCGCCGAGGCAACGCCAGCGTGGCCGCAAGATCTACAGCCTGCACGCCCATGAGGTGGAGTGCATCGGCAAAGGCAAAGCGCACGCGCCCTACGAGTTCGGGGTGAAGGTGTCGGTGGCGACGACGCTGAAGCGTTCAAAGGGCGGTCAGTCCGCCCTGCACGCCATGGCACTTCCCGGGAACCCTTACGACGGGCACACGCTCGAAAAGATCATTCCTGCGATGGAAGACAGTAAGCGGTGCCCAGCTCTCACGTTGACGCGGTCAAGCTTGGGTAGGCAGTTGCATCATGCACTATTGCGCAAACTTTCCGGTCCACCAGTCGGCTGATTTTGCCCCTTGCTGTGGCGGCCAGAGTTGGCTGGAAAGGGAGATCAAGCCACCGTCGTTGTATCCGACAAAAGCGATTATTTCTTCTTCGTCGACTTGGTCCAGCTTTTCCATGATTGCGGCTAGGCTCTTTACTGCCGGTAGCTGGTCGCGTACCGCCAGAATGTAGTTCTCGGGATAGCCACCCCAGAGACTTTGCGTTTGATGATAATAAGCCTGGATAGCGGGCATTGCGACGGCTTGACTAGCTGATCCATCGATGCGGCAATCGAAGAGCTGCCAATCGCTTCTCAAGAATTCTTCAAATGCGTCAATCTCCGGTATGTCGCTATGAAAGAACTTTTTCATCGTCTCGCTCTCGCCGGTTTGCCGCCGATGATATCGCGGAAAGATTCCATCAGTCAAAGGCGGTAGACCTGCGGCCGCCTATGTTCCGTTACCGGAGGGGCCGATGGTTCCAAGGCAGGAGTTCCTCAATCCCACTTTGCTTGTGACCGTTGACAATGGCCGTCAGCGTGCTGCTCAGATAGGCGAACGGATCGATAGCGTTGAGCTTGCAGGTTTATGCCGACCGTCGAACTATGCCGAGTGAGCAAGTTTTTACCAATGCTTTCCGTAACGTAGCGGTAGCAGGATCGGCATAGCCTAGGCTCTCTCCGTCGCAATTGATGCGAAGGAGAGGACACATGAACGCAAGTGATTATCTGCAACGCAGCACACTTTATCGAAAGCTGATCCACGGGTCGTATGGCGAGTTCGCCCGCATTTACGCGGCCAGATTGTCGAACGAAGGCTTTGGTCGGCAATGCACCTGGCGATCGCTGAGCCTGTTTCGCGAGCTGATGGACTGGCATGTTGGCAACGGGCACGATCCCCACGATTTAAGCGAAGTTCACGTTGACCGGTTTCTTGAGCACCGTTCCAAACACTGGAGCCTCGACTCGGGGGACCGATCGGCGCTCCGGCGCTTGCTTTCTTCATTACGGCAAGAAGGTTTGATACCAGCCGTGCCTCCGATTGAGCGCACGGAGCACGAGCAGATTGTTGATGTGTTCGCGGCTTATCTCACAAATGAGAGAGGGCTCGCCGCCTCGACGGTGGAAAGCCATAAGCTGCTCTCACACCGATTTCTGCAGGAGGTCTGCTCGGCTGGCGCAGAGGGGTTTGCAGGTAAGCGCGAATTTCCCCGCACCTTTTGCTGTTGAGTGCTCTGATGCATGAGAAGCTATGCGGGGAAGCGGCGAGGTGGCACCA
>NZ_JAMYKY010000074.1:0-3827 GCF_040317695.1 Mesorhizobium sp. M1403
AGACGTCAAATCCCCCGCAAACAAGCGAACAACCGCCGCAACCCCGCCGCCGCAAGCTTTTGCTCATGACTGCGCAACAGGTCCCCAAGGGGAGAAGGGGAGCCACATCGCCGTCAATCGTGGCTATGTCCGAAATGCCGGCTCGCCACCTCGACATGCGTGTCGTGCGCATGCGCTTCGAAGCGTTCGGTCTCGCCGAGATCGTCCACCGCCTCGTTCGGCCACCAGGTGCCGCCGACCACGATGCCGGCCGAGACCAGCCTTTGCTCGGCGACCAGCGAGGCGCCGACCGAATCGACAAAGGTGAAGTGGCCTGGACGCAGACGCAGCACCGCGACGTCACCGACCACGCCAATCGCCAGCCTGCCGAGATCTGGCCTGGCGATCGCTTCCGCTGGCCGCTGCGTTGCGGCGCGCAGCACCTCGACCAGTGGCATGCCGAGCGCCAGCAGTTTCGACATGCAGACCAGGATGTCGAAGGCCGGCCCGTCGACGCAGTAGAGATGCACGTCGCTGCTGATCACGTCCGGCGCCAGACCCTCGCTGAGCATCGCTTTGGCCACCTCGAAATCGAACGAGCCCATGCCGTGGCCGAGGTCGAAGATGACGCCGCGCTCGCGCGCCAGCCGCATATCCGGCCGCACCGCCCCCGAGGCGAAGACCGGCGCGTTGGGAAACGGCCGGAAGCAGTGGGTGAGGATGTCGCCCTTGCGCAGCCGCGGCAGCACTTCCGAGCGGCCGGGCGGCGGCTCGTCTATATGCGCCATCAGCGGCAGGCCGGCCTTGTCGGCGGCTTCGAGCGCGAGATCGACCGGCGCGATGCCGCTGGTGCCACCGGCATGGCGACCCGAGCGGACCTTGACACCGACAACCACGTCCGCGTGCTCGCGCGCCGCCGCCACCGTTTCGCGCGGTTCGCAGAGCCGGAGGTCGCTGCACTCGCCGACCGCCACGGTCTGCGAGAAGCCGAATATGCCGGCAAAGGAAATGTTGACGTAGGCCAGGATGCGGACTTTCGAGCGCTCTATGACGTGGCGGCGAAAGCCGAGGAAATTGCCGGCGCCGGCGCTTCCGGCATCGATGAAGGTGGTGGTGCCGCTCTTCGCCGCAAGCCGGTCGGCATCGACGCCGAGCGACGTGCCGCCCCAATAGACATGGCTGTGCAGGTCGATCAGGCCGGGCGCGACGATGGAGCCCGTGGCGTCGATGACGCGGGCTGCACGTTCGAAGGGGATTTCGGTGTCGATCGCGGCGATACGGCCGTCGGCAATCGCCAGATCGCGTTGTGCGTCGAGGCCGGACGCCGGATCGATGAGGCGGCCGCCTTTTATCAGGAGATCGAATTGCATTGCGCCTGTCTCCGCTTTTCCGTCAGGCCGGCCTGTAGGCGACGGCTTCGACCTCGATCTTGATGTCGATCATAAGCCGTGACTCCACAGTCGTGCGTGCCGGCGGATCTTTCGGGAAATGCCGGGCATAGACCGTGTTGAAGATGCCGAAGTCGCGCGCGTCCTCGAGCCAGACCGTGGTCTTGATCACATCGTCCAGCGTGCAGCCGGCCAGCGCCAGTGCCGCCTTGATGTTCGACAGCACCTGTTCGGTCTGCTCGGCGATGCCGCCCTTGACCACCAGCCCGTCGCCGCCGACCGGCACCTGGCCGGAGACATAGACGAAATCGCCGGCCCTGACCGCCGGCGACAACGGCACATGGGATTTTCCGAAACACTGCTTGGGCAAGGAGGCCTCCTCTGGAAATCTTGCGTGACCGCCCTTATGCCTGCCACCGCGGTTCTCATCCAACATTTTGGAAGCTATATCGCTTTGCTGCGGGAGCGCCAGCTTGGTCACCACGCTCGGTGACCCTTCGCGCCCCCCTCTGTCCTGCCCTCTTTCCCACTACTTGGCATCTCCCCCACAAGGAGGGAGATTGGCCGTCATCACTGATTTCGCCAACCACCGACCTTGCAAAAGGTGCGCTGCCAGCGAAGCTGCCGATCTCCCCCCAAAAGGGGGAGATGCCCGGCAGGGCAGAGGGGGGCGCTGTCCCGCCAGCGTCTTGACCCGCGACACCAGCCCGCTCAGCGATCGATCCGCGTCGACAGGATGATCGACGACGACGTCCGCTCGACCCCGTCCATGGCGCCGATCTGGTCGAGAAGCGTGTCGAGATCCCTGATCGACGGCGCCTCGACGATGACGATCATGTCGAAATTGCCGCTGACCGAATGCAGCGTCCGCACCGGCGGCAGCGCCTGCAGGCTGCGCACCACCTTGTCGGCAAGCTTGGGCGTGACGGTGAGCAGGACATGCGCCCGCACCAGTCCTTGTTCGTAATCCGGCGAAAGCCTCACGCCGTAGCCGGTGATGGTGCCGCGCTGCTCCAGCCGCTCGATCCGGCTCTGCACCGTCGTCCGTGAGACGCCCAGCCGCCGCGCCAGTTCGGCGGTCGAGGCGCGTGCATTGATGCGCAGCAGGGAAAGCAGCGCCTGGTCGGCATCACTAAGCATTTCGACGAACCTTGCCGGCGTATTGATCAAACAGAGACTGCGTTTTGCACAATCCCACGCTTCCTTTCGACAGGCAAGCTGCGATTCTAGCCGTCTATTTAATATTGGTGCGAGGGACCGGTCATGAAGGAAATCATCGTCGTCGGCGCCGGCAAGATCGGCTCGACCATAGCCGAGATGCTGGCATCCACGGGCGACTACCATGTCACCCTGGTCGACCGCTCGGCTGCGCAGCTCGGCGCGGCCGAACTGCCGGCCGGCGTAGAGACGCTGGAACTCGATATCGAGGCCGTCGGCACCCTCGAAGCCGCCCTGGCCGGCAAGTTCGCGGTGCTCAGCGCTGCGCCCTTCCATCTGACCACGCGCATCGCCGAAGCGGCGGCCAGCGCCGGCGTGCACTATCTCGATCTGACAGAGGACGTCGTCAGCACCAGGCGCGTCAAGGAATTGGCGCGCTCCGGCAACAGCGCCTTCATCCCGCAATGCGGGCTGGCGCCGGGCTTCATCTCGATCGTTGCCAACGATCTCGCCAGCCGCTTCGACACGCTGGAAAGCGTGCGCATGCGGGTTGGCGCGCTGCCGCAATACCCGTCGAATGCGCTGAACTACAATCTGACCTGGAGCACCGACGGCGTCATCAACGAATATTGCGAGCCTTGTGAGGCGATCGTCGAAGGCGAGCTGGTCGAAGTGCCGCCGCTGGAGGAGCGTGAAGAATTCTCGCTCGACGGCGTCACCTACGAGGCATTCAACACCTCGGGCGGGCTGGGCACGCTGGCCGAAACGCTGAAAGGCAAGGTGCGGACGCTGAACTACCGCACCATCCGCTACCCCGGCCACGCCGCGATCATGAAGGCGCTGCTCAACGACCTCGGCCTGCGCCACCGCCGCGACGTGCTGAAGGACATTTTCGAAAGCGCCCTGCCGGCGACGCTGCAGGACGTCGTCATCGTCTTCGTCACCGTCAGCGGCCGCAAGAACGGCCGCCTGCTGCAGGAGACCTACGCCAACAAGATCTACGCCAGGCGTGTCGGCGATACGGTACGCAGCGCCATCCAGATCACCACTGCCTCCGCCATCTGCGCCGTGCTCGACATGCTGGCCGATGGCACCTTGCCGGCAAAGGGCTTCATCAAGCAGGAGGACATCGCGCTCGACGCCTTCCTGGCCAACCGCTTCGGCCGCGCCTACGCGCAGCACGAGATGGTTAGCCGACTGGCGGGTTGAGCTGCGTAATCTCCCCCACGAGGGCAGGGGAATCGCATATGGCGATTTTGGGGTTGAGTTTAGGCTGAGAAAGGATTCTTTGGAGAGGCAGTT
>NZ_JAMYKY010000075.1:0-3750 GCF_040317695.1 Mesorhizobium sp. M1403
TGTGGTTAATACACCCCCGCGGTTTATTCCACCCCACCCACCCGGCGGGGGGGGGGTGTTTAGGGCCGGGTGGGGGCAACCCACTTTGGCCTCGAAACGACGGAAAATCATAAGACAAGCGGTTCTCAGCTAGGCGGGATAGGCGTTGACCGTACCGTCGCAACTCACTCTCCAAACGGAACTGGAGCGCTGCCTTCAATTCCTGAGCAGTGCCGATGCCTTTGCTGAAAAGCGCCATGATTATGCCTGCAGCCTGGTCACACTCAGCCAGCCTCACGGCAATACACGATCAAACCTTTCGGGCAACGAGTTCCTCTTCGATCTTTGCGCGGTTGTTTCCGTACTTTTTTACCAGCCTGAGGGCATCAGCCCGTTCGAGATGGTGCTTCTTCATGAGGTACCCGACTTCATAGTCTTCGCCACCGTCGACCCGTGCTCTGTCTTGCGGACCACGCTTTGACTTGTCGTCTGCCATGACAACCTCCATGGGCGATCGCCTCGCCCAAACCTGTCAAGGATAATCCTCTAATCGACGGGGACAAGGGCGTAGTCCCCAACCATGTCGAAACCGCACAACTCCGCGGTCGCAGGGATAAGCCGATCCCTTACGGGGACCGCTTTGCTCGTCCGCCGTTCGAAGCGTTGAGGTCTTCTGGGCTGGTACACGTTCTTGCGGCCGTGGGAGTAAGCTTTCCGCGCGACATCACGAATGGAGTCCCGTGATGCATCGAAGGTCGCCAAATAACCCGCTTCGGCTGTGGCTGCTTCCGGTTTTGCGTTCGCGAGCGCTTCAATCTCAATCAAGAACGGCATTTCAAACATGCCATCGTAGCCGAGAAAAATGGAGGTATTGTCCGGCCTCGTCGTAGCTGCGGCTTCGATTCGGAAAAGTCAGCGCCAAGGTTGAACAGACCTTAAGCCGTTAGAACCGCGTAGCGAACGTCTGTTGCAAGCTCGCGGCCTTGCGTCTCTTCGCATTGTGCGCGTTCAGAATTATCATTCTGGTAGTGGCATCTGTTTTGCTGAGCCCAGCCATGGATCGGCTTCCCATATCTGCCGGTGCCCCGGTGAAGACATGATAGATCGTCCATGACCCGTCCGGCTCTATGCGCCGGCCGTAGTGATGATTCATATCGAATCGATCCGAGGCTCCGCCTTCGTTCTCCCAAATGCTGATATCAACAGCATCGCGATTTTCGCGGCATTTGTCGTTGGTGTCGTTCGTGGCGGTGCACCTCTTGGGTGGGATAGTCAAAGATCTATATGGCGGAGCTGGACTGGCGGCCTCCAGCGAAGCCCGCGCTCTAGAAGCGCACTCCAGGACGTTTGGCGTCAAATAGACGATGATGCCTAGGGCAATCGTGACCGACGCTCTTACGAATAAGCTCTTGTAGTCGTAAAGGTAAACCTGAGCAGGGATATAGGTTTTCACACCGGCCTCCTTTGTTTTGTTATTTTCTCGGCCAGAAGATCACCCTATCACACAAAGAGCATCCATAATAGTTTTTTGGAGCTTTCCTGGCGGAAGCGGCTTGGTGGCGCATACCGTTCGTGCATCGTTCTTTTGGCCATGCTTGGCTATCGCGGCGTCAGAGGCTCTCGACCCGCCAACTCCCCAAATCATCGATTTTGAAAGGGCTGCGTCGCTTCGCGAGCGCAATAATCTGCTCTTTCCAGGGATATGCAAATGAACACCCGCACAAAGCACACGACCGTGAAAATTCACGGCACCATTCTCGCTGAGAAGCGTCGATGAGATTCAGCCGCCGGGCGATTATGCAATCGACGAGGACGAGGAACTGATCGACGGGATTTCCTGGCTCGCCTACCGGCGTGTCGCCACCTTCATCCATATTCCCGCCGTCTCCTCGACCCTCCATCTCGCGAGCTAGCTTGTGGGTATCGACCATTACGAACTCGAAGCTGCATTAGAGCAGGATCAGGAACAGGCGCTAGGCACAATCAGGGGGATCCAGCAATGAACGTTCATCGTTTCGCCGTCGGGCAGTCGGTCAGATTGAAAGGCACAATCGGCATGTCGCTTCAGACCGGGCATATGTTTCGGGTCACCGGGACAATGCCACCAAGCGACAATTCCCCTCAGTACCGGATTCGTAATGATGAGGAGCGGCACGAGCGTGTTGCGGCTGAAGGCAATCGCGAAGAGAGGGAATCGTTGCCGGCGGCGGCGTGGCGCTTCTGCGTGCCAAGGCAGTTTTGACTGAGCTTACTGGCGCGAATGCTGACATGACGGCAGGTATTTCGATTGTGCTGAGAGCGCTCGAAGCCCCCATCCGCCAGATCGCCGAGAATTCCCGGCTTCGAAGGCTCGATCGTCGTTGGGAAACTCATGGACAGCAAGGATCACAATCAAGGTTTCGATGCTCAGACCGACCTCTACGTCGACATGATCAAGGCCGGTATCGTCGACCCCGCCAAGGTCGTTCGGACGGCCCTGCAGGACGCCGGTTCCATCGCCACGCTTCTGATTACCGCCGAGGCAAACCGACCAGTCCGAGGAGCACTTTGATGCTGCGGTCAAAAAGATAGCCAAGGCCGCACATACTGGTGAGCGGCGAGACGAGAAACCATCGGAACAGAAGTAATGTCTGGATCTTTCGAGAAGGGGTATTTGGACGGTTGGAAGACGGTTTCGCCCGGCATCCTACCCGGCATCCCAAGCCACTCCATCCCCGCAGGCAAGACCGAATAATCAAGCCGGGTTTGACCGAGGCGTTGAAGATGCGAAGGAACGGAAGCGGCCTACCAAACCCAAGTAGGCCCGCCATTCCCCTACGGCTGGGTAGCGTGGCAACCCCGCATCATCCGGCTAATCAGGAGTTTGTCGGCGTTCTCTTGGCCGGTGAGTTCGCGCACCAGATTCTTGGCGTGCTGAATCCTGTGCGCTTTGGTTACCCGTCCTTCCTCGACCGAAGCCTTGAAGGCGTCGCACAGAATGTCAAAGTCGTGAGCGGAGATAAATCCGTCTGAGCGGCTGTCGTTTTCCATCACATAACTCCCATAGGGGCGGGAGTACGATCTACGCTCTCAAGCGCCAGCGCCCGTTCAGTGGCCAGCGACATTGGGAGTGTACGCTTTCGACAATCCATTTGCGAGTCATTATGTGCCGGCCTGTCACCGGCATTGGTGAATCCGTTCGCCGGGAAGGCACAAAAAAACCCGCTTTCCAGAGGGGATGTTTGAAAGCGGCTTCGTAGCCACCGGACGCGGCGGGGGGCCGCCCGGTCTCTATCATATGCGCGAAGTGTTGGTTCCACGGCTGGGTAGCGTTTGGCTCGCGTCTAGCCTTCCACACTATGCGCGCCGATGGCGCTTGCAAGGACGACGGGAGATCACCATCTAAAGGTTGATAGCGAACAAGCTGGGAAACGTCGGTTCGAGTCCGGCGGCCCCGACCAATCGGGGTTTCGTCTAGGGTTAGGACACCACACTTGGTAAACGCCGCTCCCTTCCGGTCGAGCGGCGTTTTCGTATCTTCTGTAAGCGAACGAGCGGCCCGCCTTGTGAAAGGGCGAGCCGTTCTTTTCGGGTTTGTCATTCCCTTACGGCTGGGTAGGGTCAACTTGGCCTGCTGCCGGTTCCATGGACACGGAGTTAGGTGTTGCATCGTCACATGAGGGGTGCGGCTGCGCGGAGCCGTGGCAGAAGATCAGGATAACGCGCGCCGCATCGATCACACAGGCGATGGATGGCATCGCCGATCTTTTGACATCCATGCCGCAACGCCAC
>NZ_JAMYKY010000076.1:0-3163 GCF_040317695.1 Mesorhizobium sp. M1403
GAGCGCCTCGAGGAACGCGAGAAGCTTGTCGGGCGGCCTGTAGCGGCCTGGCGCCGTGTTGGCCGGCGTGGTTTTCGCCAGGGTGCGCTCTTTAAGCTCCAGATCGGCGTGCAAATAGACGTGGGTAGTCTCGATCTGTTCGTGGCCAAGCCACAGCGCGATCACCGAGGTGTCGACGCCGGCGCGCAGCAACCGCATTGCCGCGGTATGACGCAAGGTGTGCAGTGTGACCCTTTTCCGCGCCAGCGACGGACAGCCTTTGGCAGCGAATTCGACATATTTCGCGAGCCGGCGCTCGAGAGCGTCGCGGCTGAGCATCTTGCCGGTCTGTGTGGGGAAGAGGGGATCGGCCGGTTGCCCGGCACGTTGGGCCAGCCAGACGCGCAGCACGGCGGCCATGTTGGAGGTGATCGGTGTGATCCGCTGCTTTCGTCCCTTTCCCATACAGCTGACATGAGCACCGGAACCGAGATGGATATCGGCGCAGTGAAGGGCGATCAGTTCGGATGCCCGCAGGCCGGTTTGCGCGGCGAGCCGCAGCAAGGCATGGTCGCGCCGCCCGGTCCAGGTCGACCGCGTGGGAGCGGACAGCAATGCATCGAGTTCCTCCTCCGTCAGGAACGTCACAAGCCTTCGCTCAAAGCGCTTTGGCGGAATAGCAAGCACTCGTTCGATCGTCGCGGCATATTCGCGGTGACGAAGCGCGGCGAATTGGAACAACGATCGGATAGCAGCAAGCCTCGCATTCCGCGTCCGCGCGCTGTTGCCCCGATGATGCTCGAGATGATCGAGGAAATCGCCGACACAGGCGGCATCGAGGTCGTTGAACTCCAACTTGGATGGTTCCGTGCCATGCCGCGCGGCGGCGAAGACCAGCATCAGCCGCAGGGTATCCCGATAGGCCGCGAGCGTATGCGGGCTGGCTTGCCGCTGCCGGATCAGGCGGTCGCTGAAGAACGCCTGCAAGGTCGCGCGGGTCATGCGCCGCCCCCGATCTGTCGCTCCAGACGATCACTGGCCAGTTGCAGCAATTCCGGGGCCGCCGAGAGATACCAGTAGGTCTTGCCTGGATCGATGTGGCCAAGATAGGTCGACAGCAGGGCAAGCCGGCCTCCCGGGTCGCCGCCGTCGCGATAAGCATCAAGAAGAGTGCGAACGGCAAACGCGTGCCGAAGGTCGTGGAGCCGCGGTCGGCAGGCGGCCGAGCGCGGGGCGATGCCGACGCGACAGACGAGTTTCTGGAACGTGTTTTGAACGTTGGTATAGAGCAGCCTGGTTCCGGCCGGCGAGACGAACAGGGCGGGCGTGTTCGGCGGCCGGCGGGGCCGATCGCTGCGGCGCAAATAATTGCCGAGGGCTGCAACAGTGCTCGGATGTAACGCTAACTCGCGGGATTTGCCGGCCTTTCCGTGCCGGACGGTGAGGACGCCACCGACGGCATCGAAGTCGTCGCGGTCGAGGCCGATCCCTTCTCCAATCCGCATCCCGGTCACGGCCAGCAAGCCGATCAGGGTCCGGTAGGTCGCTTGCCGATGTGGCGTGCGCAATGCTGCGGTCGCAGTCATCAAGGCGATGACCTCCTCCTGCGAATAGAAGTAGGGCGTGGCTCGGCAAGACCGCCCCGGCAGCAGATCACGGGGTGGCACCTCGGTTGCCGGGTCGAGCCCGCGCAGGTGGGTCGCAAAGCGGCGAACCACGGAAAGCCGCGTGGACATCCAGCTTCGATCGGCGCCTGCCGGCAGCATCGCCCAAGCGAGGGCGGTCTTGGTGGTCAGGCGGTCTTCGCCCTGTGCCTCGAGGTAGGTGAGGAACTGAGCAAGGAGCTTCTCGGACCGAGCAAGCTGGTAGCCGAGGGCGCGACGCACGGCCAGGTAGTCGGCCAGGGCTTGGCGAAGCGCGCTCATGCCACCTCTCCCGGCCAGGGGCGGGCGACCGTTCGCAGGGCTTCGCGATCAACCTTGGCATAGATCGCCGTTGTCAGGGCGCGGCGATGACGCAGGACCTGCCCGACCTCCGGCAGCGACGCGCCGGCGCGCAACATTGCCGACGCCGCCGTATGGCGCAAGCGGTGGGCGTACATCTGGCCGAGACCGGCGCGATGACCGGCGGCAGCCACGATCTGCGACACGCCAGCGCTGGTGAGGGCATTATGGGGCGCCCTGACCCGCACAAATACCGTCCGGCCTTGGGCGGTCCGGGGCGGCCGTGGCGCAGATAAGCCGCCACCGCTTCGCCGGCGTCGGGCGGCAAGGGAAGGTGTTCGATGCAGCTTCCCTTGCCCCGCACGAGGATCTCGCCGGCCCGCCAATGCAGGTCGAGTTTGAGCCGACTTCCCCCGCCCGCAAGCCGAGACGCACCAACACGGTCAAGACCGCGAAGTCGCGGCAGCCGAGCGACGTGCCGCGGTCGCAGGATGCCAGAAGACGCTCAACCTGATCGGTATCCAGTCCCTTTGGCAGCCCGGCCAGTCGCCGACCGGCAACCGAGGGCACGCAAGCGGCAAGAGGACGCGCGATGAGGCCCTCGACATGAAGGAATCCGAGCAGCGATCGCAGCGCCGTCACAGTCAGGCTGGCCGTGCCGCGGCTCAGCTGAGGGCAATGCATCACCACAAAGGCGGTGATGTCGGTCGCGGCCAAACCCGCAAGGTCCAAGGCACGCCCTTCGGACGACAATTGATGACGCAGAAAGGGGCGCACCATCTGGGCATAGACATCGGCGGTCGCTTTCCCCAAACCGCGCTCAGTCGCCAGGGAGCGTTGGTACCGTTCCAGCAGATTCTCTGCCGGATTGTCGGGTGCACGGGGTGTCGGCAGCACCACGCCGCAAGACTGCAAATAGCCCAATATGGGCCGCAACGCTTTGATCGAGCGGAGTTGCCAGCCAGCGGCACGACGGGTACGGACAAACCACTCGACCTCGGTCGCACCCAGGTCCTCCACGCCCATGCCCTCCAATGTGAGCCAGCAGCTTAATCGCGCCACCAGCCGCATCTGCTCGCGGGCGGAAATCTGCGCATAGCCCTGTCGGGCGAGTTCGGCGGCAAAGCCAGCCGCAAATGGGGCAAGTGGGCCCTGGACGCGAACGCGAAACGGATCGATCGACATGAAAACTCCCCTTCTTTGAAAAAAGAAGAGAAGTTTGTACGATACTCAGGCCGTCG
>NZ_JAMYKY010000077.1:0-2985 GCF_040317695.1 Mesorhizobium sp. M1403
AAGCATATTTGAACCGCACATTCTGCAGGACCTTCGCCTTCACCTCGATATGAAGTTGCTCGGTAACGGCCTCGCCCATGCGATGCATCTGATGACGGCAGCAAGGACAAGCCTTCTGATCGTCGGGAAGGTCATACTCGACGCGCTCGCGCGGCAGGTTTTCCGGCAAGGCCTTGCGGCCGCGCTTCTTTCCCGTCGCCCCTTCGCTCGCCGGCAAGCCCGTGTCCGGCAGGACAACGACGGCGCCATCTTCGTTGTCGGCGGCGTCCTCATCCGCGGCCTGTTCGGCTTCATTGAAGAGGCGGTCAATGTGCTTTTCACTGCGCGGCGCAAAACGATGCAGTCGTGCAAGCGCCAGCTCTTCCTCGAGTTTGACGACGCGTTCGGTGAGTTGACGGTTCTGCGCCTGCAGCGCAGCAATACGCGCCATCAACGCTTCAACAGTCGGTTCGCCGGGTCGATTCATCAGATTCTTGAATCGAAAGCATGCCGCCGCGTCAACCGCTCAATTCGAGAGCCCTCAACCCGCAACCTGATATTGCCGCACCGGATGGCGGACCATCGCATCGATGTCGATGCCGTCGAGGATCCAGTGCAATTGCTCGGTCGTAAGCGTGACCACCGCTGCCTCCCGGCGCGGCCACCGGAACTTGTCCTCGGTCAGCCGCTTCAGGACCAGCACAAAGCCCGACCGATCGAAGAACAGGAGCTTCATCCGGTCGCGACGGCGATTGCAGAACGCAAAAACCGCCGGAGCAAACGGATCGAGCGCCATCGTCTCTTGGACCAGAACCGCAAGGCTGTTGATGCCGGCCCGAAAGTCGATCGGCTCGCGGTGCAGGTAGACTTTCAGGTCAGCGCCCAGTCTGAACATGACCCAGTGCTCCGATGGTCGCCGTCAACGCATCCACATCACCGCATTCCAGCGTCAACTTCACGCCGTTCGGCAGCGACGCGCTCACCTTGGCTGGAGAGGAAAAAGGCGCTGTCCTTTTCGATGCCGACCTACGTGCCCCATCGCAAGTCCCCGGCAAATCCACCGCAGCCATGCTGCTCTGTCGCAGCAAGGCCCGATCGGAAGTGCTTTCAATCTGAACCGGGATGAACGCCGATGGTGGGGGCTGTGGGAGGGACTGGGTCTCCGCCCGCTTCTTTATCCACTTCCGAAGAAGGTTCGCATTGACCCCATGTTCGAGCGCAAGCCTAGATACCGACACGCCAGGCTCAAGACAGGCCGAGACAAGACGGTCCTTCGATGCCGGGTCGTATCGGCGTCGCCCGTCCCGACCGACAAGCCTCACCCGCAGTTTCTGCTCATCTTCTTCCATACAAGGTGTCCACCTATTTTGGTGGACACCTTGTATGGGGATTTCGTTGTCAAGGGGCCTTCACTGATTTCGCGGCAAAGCGGTCAGGATAGCCATAACAGAACGGTTGGTCACTGCCTTGTGCATTGGTCCGCGAGCATCAAATTCGAGGGGAGCCTGCCTTTGGGCGCATCGCATTACGCCGCAACCTTGTATTCGGTGGGTCTGCAAAAGACCCGGACCATGAAGCAGTCATTGGCTTCAGCAGCAAGGCTCCGAGGCGGCGGGCCCATTCTCATGACGGCAAATAACGCCATGGTGTCCATCGGGACACCGCCACCTCGAATCGATACGCGCGGGCGTCATTACGGCGGTTGATCCGTCAGGCGCCCTGCAGTGTGTTCAGTTCATCGGGCGCAATGTGACGCCCATCGGGATTTCGCCGACGGTAACCAATCGCCAGAGCGCGATGAGTAACTTGCGTGCGAGCGCCACGATCATCGTCGTCTTGCGGGCGCCCTGTGCCGCTCGTGCCTGGAACCATTGCGTCAGTTCGCTATTCTTTTGGAATCTCAGGAAGCGCCAGGCCAATTGGATCAGCCCGCGTCGCACCCGGGCGTTGCCCGCCTTGGCCAACCCCTTTTCGCGTCGTTTAGATCCGCTCTCGTCGGGGGAGCCTGTCAGACCGGCGTAACGCGCCACCGCGCGCCGGTCTCTGAGGTTGCGGCTAAGCACCTCGTGGACCAGCATGTCGGCTGTCTCAACCCCGACACCAATCACGCGCGCCAATAGCACAACCATTGCATTATACCCCGACGCGGGCGCCTGCTCAAGCTGGGCAATTCTGGCTTTTTCAATCGTCGTGATCTGATCGCGCACCACCGCAAGCCGAGCCATGTCGCGCCGCATCTCTTCCAGCATATTCGGCGGAAGCGGCTGTCCTTCCGAAGTGCGCAGGTCCGGCAACTTCTTCGGCGCCCGGCGAAGCTCGGGCTTGAAGCCACGGATGCCGAGCCGAGCCAGCGCCCCTTTCATGCGATTGACTATCCGCGTTTTCTCGCTGACCAGGTTCTCCCGCTCGCGGCTCGGCCGCTTGGCATCCTCTTCCGCCAGTGATGGGATCGCCACCATGCGGCAGTGGCCACGCTCGCCACGCAGCCAACCCAGGAACACGCGCATCAGCATGGCCGTGTCTAGCCTGTCGGTTTTCGCCCGTCGGTGTTCACGGTTCACGGCGACGCTGGTTGAATGAATGACGTGAGCGTCTATGCCTCGCGTCTGCAGCCACCGGGCCAGCCAGAAGCCGTCTCGCCCAGCCTCGAAGGCCAGCGCGACCCGGTCTATCGGCATGCCCGCAGCCTCCGCCTCCGATCGCCAACGCGCGATCAAACCGAGCAATGCATTGGGATCGGGATCGAGTTTCTTGAGGGGGTGTCGCTGAACGCCGGGAAGCATTCCGGCCACCAGCCAGTTATTTTGACTCATTTCTACAACGACGAGCACAGTGCGAGCTTGATCCAATACAGTGATTGATCGGCTGAGATCGTCGACTTTGGACATGATAGTCTATCCTTCGGGTTGATCGTACGACGATGGTGCCACCTCGCCGCTTCCCCGCATAGCTTCTCATGCATCAGAGCACTCAACAGCAAAAGGTGCGGGGAAATTCGCGCTTACC
>NZ_JAMYKY010000078.1:0-2790 GCF_040317695.1 Mesorhizobium sp. M1403
TGGCATCGCCCCCACGGCAGCCTAAAGTCAAAAACACCTATCAGTCGCCTCGCTCTAACCGAGGACAACCTGTTGAGGCTCCACATCTAGGCGACGACAGTCAACCGGCGCTTGCGCTCGTCGAGCGAGACGATTGTCAACCCGCTGGCCACCACCAGCAGGATACCGCAGATGGCCAGCGCATTCGGGAGTTGCCGGAATACCACCAGGCCCGAAATCACCGCCCAGACGGTGAAGCAATAGTAGAACGGCGCCACCACGCTGGTCGGCCCGACGCGATAGGCCATGAAGATGAAGAAGTGGCCGAAGATCAGGAACAGTCCGGCCCCCGCCATCAGCAGCAGGTGATGGGTTTCAGGCACGACCCACTGCTCGGAAAGCAAATGAGCTGCCCCGGCGCCGGCCAGCACCACAATCACCGCGGAAATTGCGACAACCATCCCCGGCACCTCGGCGGCGACCTTGCGTCCCGCCAGATCGCGCGCCGCGGACAGAGCGGCATTGCCTAGCGCCAGCAGGGCGTAGACCGAAATCCCCTGCATCGTCGGTTGTGCCACCATCACCGCGCCGATAAAGCCGAGCCCGATCAGCGCCAGGCGCAGCCCGCCGATCCGTTCGCCAAACAGGATCGAGGAGCCGACCAGCATCAGCAAGGGTGTGATCTGCCCAAGCGCGGTCGAATCGGCGATCTGCATGTTGGCGAGCGCCACCACGTAGCAAAGGATAGCACCCAGTTCGAGCAGGTTCCTGCGCAACACCTTCGCGTCGAGGATCAGCGGGATCTGCTTGCCATAGCCCAGCATGAACAGCAGCGGAATGCCCCACAATGTTGCCGCAGCGCCGCGCAGGAACAGCACCTCATAGGGCGGCAGTCCCGCGGTTGCGAGCTTCATCATCGTGTCGTTCACGATGTAGGACCCGGTCGAAACGACCATGAACAGCGGGCCTCGGATGGCAGTCGGGATGAAATGCATGGGCCGACGAAATCAGACCGGCGCGGCAGCGGCAATGGGCCAGCGGCAAGCGAACGGATTTCCAGCGGCAATTGAACGGATTATGGCTTCAATTCACGTTGAGCGCTCCAGCCCGCGAAGCCAAGTGTCGGAAAAGCCTGCCATGCGCGGCCGACCACCAGGCCCAATACAAGCAGCGCCGAGAGAAAGGCGGTGGCCAGGTGTTCCGAGGGGCCCGAGACGAGCAGAATGCCGGCAAAGATCACGACAGCGCATTCTTTCGCCGAAAATCCTGATTTTCCCAGAAACGCCAGCGGGATTGCGAGAGCCACGAAATCATAGATGAACGCGTAGGGCGAAGCGAGAATCGTCGCGGTTGCGAGCGCTGCTGCCTTGACGTCGAACGCCACTTTTTGACGCCATATCCAGATGATGCCAGCGCTCAGAACTGCGATGAGCAGGCCCTGCGCGGTCCATGCGAGCGTCCAATTCCACCGAAGCGCGCGGACAAAACCGTAGAGGCTTTGAAGCTTGGAGAAGTCAGCCCTACCATCGACGAGAATGGTGCCGTTGACCTTGGCGGCGGCATCGAAGAAATCGGACCAAATCTCGGCGCCGAAGAGGCCGATGGAAAGCATGATCATGACGGTGGTGGAAACAGCGGCCCAACCGATCACTCGCCAAAAGCCTCCAGCGATGAGCGCAAGCGGGATCATCAGACCGAATTGCGGCTTATAGGTGAGCAGGCCGAAGCAGAGGCCGGCCAGCGCGGGGCGTTTTTCGATCGAGGCGATGGCTGCGCCAAGCAACGCAGCGGTAATGAAGCCGTTTTGGCCGACCACGGTATTCCAAAGCACGGGGGGCCAGGCCATGGCTGCCAGAATCGCAACGCGTGTGTTCCCGATCAGCCGTATGGCGGCGGCGTAGAGCGTTATCCCGGTCGCCATCCATGCAACCAATGCAGCCGGATAGGATAGCAACGCCAGTGCGGCGGTCACGATCAGGAAAGTCGGAGGATACTGCCATGAAAAATAGCCGTCGAAGGTAGCACCGCTTTCAGCGGTCGAGATGCTCTTGTGCAGGTCCCAATTATAGGCATCGGCGGCATGGCCTTGCAGGACAAGCTTGCCAGCGCCCCAGAATGCGATGAAGTCGGTCGCCAGCGGCCGCCCGTTTTCGTCGAACAGCCAGCTGCCGATCAATATCGAAATGCCAAGCACGCCGATGTAAGTGCAGATCAAGCCGCATATGGCCAGATAGATCAGACGTTGCAGGTTCTGCCCTGTCGCGATGGTGGCAATCCGCATGATGCTCATTTACCCGCAAGTGCCCAGGCGCCATTCTGCTCCAGTGTCATTAAGCCAGTGTCATTAAGGGTTTGTGGCGCCACCGGCCTTGGGTCGTGCTCATCTTACATTTCCGTCTTGCCATTCCCATATCGGCCACATCCCCTAAATCGGATCATGGGTTCGAACCGAGTGAGCCGCGCTCAGCCACAAGGCGCTTGTGTTTTTCGGCCTTAGTCGCTAATCGCCCCGCATTCGACTGAACTGAAGGTCCAGGCCGTCCTCAGGCCGTCCAAGGAAAGAGACTATGGCAAAAGGTAAATTCGAGCGCACTAAGCCTCATGTGAACATTGGCACGATTGGTCACGTCGACCACGGCAAGACGTCGCTGACGGCGGCGATCACCAAGTATTTTGGCGAATACAAACGCTACGACCAGATCGATGCGGCGCCGGAAGAAAAGGCACGCGGCATCACCATTTCGACGGCACACGTCGAATACGAGACGGCTGCCCGCCACTATGCCCATGTCGACTGCCCCGGCCACGCCG
>NZ_JAMYKY010000079.1:0-2740 GCF_040317695.1 Mesorhizobium sp. M1403
TGCCGCCGTCGAAACGGGCGACGACGGACTTGCCGCCGACTGATGACAAACCGCTCAGCGGCAGCGCAAGATCGTTCATGGTGGGTGTGGTCTCCGGGAAATGGTTCGGATCGGCTTAAGCAACCAAATCCTACGTCATTTCAACGGCTTGCGCCCCATCCACCAACCCCCATGAATTTGGTTAGGTTGATGCGGCGTGCCGCCGCCGTGAGGCCGCGCTCGCTCAGCAGCGCGTCGAGAACGACGAGAAGATTCAGATCGAGCCCTTTGAAACGCATGTCTTAGCTATCCATAGCGTGGATGCATTTGATTGAAACAAACGATTTTACCAATTTTCCGGAATGTCGCATGGACTTGGCAGGACCTCACGTGCGCCGATCACTGCCTCTATCGCGTGGCGAGTCCCTTGAGAAGAGCCCGAAAGAGGAAATCTGTCGAGTGCGGTGGAGATTGTACTGGGAATGAGAGGCAGCGCTCCGATCATGTCGAACTCTCCGACGAATGGCGGACCGGTACAATAGTTGATCGCAACTGGTCCGGAGCTATGAAACATCTCGATTACATATGAGGTGCCGAGTGAATACGCTGACAGCACCCACCGTCGCAGCGTTTAGCTGACGTTTGACGACGGTTCCTATCCATTTACACGCAGATTCTTGATGTGCTGGCGCAAAAGCGGGAGGGCCGGCGACTTTTCTTCGTCATCGGGCTGACGCCGCAGAAGCCGGAACTCGTCCGGTTCCTATGGGCATTGGGCTTGGTCGGTCGCACAGGCTCTATGAGGGGCAATTTTGGCAACGCGACGCGACTCGGGTTTTGAACGACGCCGAAAACGCAAGCTGGAAAGGAACAAGATGGCAGATCAACTCGCCAACGAAATAATCGCCATGATCAAGAAGCGCGCCGCGTCGGAGGGCGGCATAGCGCCTGCCACAGGCGGCGAGATAACGGCTGCCACGGGACTGACTTCGCTCGGTATCGATTCACTGGGATTGGCGGACGTTCTCTGGGACCTGGAGCAGGCCTACGGCATCGAGATCGAGATGAATACGGCCGAGGCATGGTCGGATCTCCAGAATGTTGGGGACATGGTGGAAGCCGTGCGCAGCTTGCTCGCTAAGGGGGTGTGAATGGACAGGCGCGTCGTGATTACTGGGATTGGCGGGATTTGCGGGCTTGGGACCAACGCCGCCGCCATTTGGACAGAGATGCGAGAAGGCCGCTCCGCCATCGGCCCAATCGTCAACTCCGAGCTCCATGAATTGAGGGTCAGGATCGGTGCCGAGATCAAGGCGCTGCCGGAGCATGACATCGACGGCAAGCAACTCATCTCCATGGACCGCTTCAGCCTGCTCGCTGTGCTTGCGGCGCGCGAAGCCATGCGTCAGGCCGGACTTTCCTCCAAAGAGGGAAATAGCTATCGCTTCGGTGCGACGGTGGGCGTTGGCGGCTGCGGGTGGGATGCGATCGAGCAAACCTACCGCGCCATCCTTCTGGGCGGTAAGCGTGCCGCTCTTTTGACTGTACCCAAGGCGATGCCGGGTGCCGCTGCCGGCCAGGTCAGCATGAGTCTCGGCCTGCGCGGGCCGGTCTTCGGCGTCACGTCCGCCTGTTCCTCGGCAAACCATGCGATTGCCTGCGCGGTGGACCAGATCAGGCTCGGCCGGGCCGACGTGATGCTTGCCGGCGGCAGCGAAGCGCCGCTCATATGGGGTGTGCTGAAGGCATGGGAAGCGATCCGCGTGCTTTCGCCCGATACTTGCCGGCCATTCTCGGCCGATCGCCAGGGCCTGTCGCTTGGTGAAGGCGCCGGCATGGCGGTGCTGGAAAGCTACGAGCATGCCCTGGCTCGGGGCGCCACCATCCTTGCCGAAATTGCCGGTGCCGGCCTTTCCGCCGATGCGTCCGACATCGTCGCGCCGACTGTCGAGGGGCCGGAGGCAGCAATGCGGGCCTGCCTTGCCGATGCCAGGCTGGACGCCGAGGATGTCGACTATCTCAACGCGCACGGCACCGGCACCAAGGCCAACGACCAGATCGAGACGGCGGCGATCAAGCGCGTCTTCGGTCAGCACGCCTTCTCAATGTCCATTTCTTCTACCAAGTCCATGCACGCGCATTGCCTCGGCGCGTCCGGCGCGCTCGAGTTGATCGCCTGCGTGATGGCTATCCGCGAGAGCGTCGTGCCGCCGACTGCCAATTATCGTGAGCTGGACCCCGATTGCGATCTCGACGTCACGCCCAATGTGGCACGCGAGCGCAAGGTGCGCGTGGCACTGAGCAACTCCTTCGCCTTTGGCGGCACGAACGCGGTTCTGGCGTTCAGGCAGGTGTAGAAGCCATGAGAGATGCCTCCGGCAACATTATCTCTCGCATCCAGATGCTTGCCGGATAACTATTGTGAAGGGCGGGTCATTGACCGCCTCGGCGAATGCGGGAAGTGGCAGCGGAAGCTCGACGATCCGGGGGTATCGTCTTTGCGAAATTCTTAACTGTTGAAGCGGCTTGGACGTACCGCCGCCCCGTAAAAGGTAAGCGAGGCCCTGCGGGCTCGGCTTGAGGGTCTGAAGCTGTACACGACAATGTCTGGAAGCCGCAGGGTCGGCTCTGCGCCCGTTATAGTCGCCTGAGTGCTGCCGGCCCGGCCGCGCCGCGGGCGCCGTCAACGAACTCCTTGAACCTGCGGACCTTGCCTGTCTTGGCCGACGCTTCGAAGCGCGCCGTCGTGCTGGCCTCCAGA
>NZ_JAMYKY010000080.1:0-2605 GCF_040317695.1 Mesorhizobium sp. M1403
CGACGGCGGTGCGATATACTGCTCATCTGTCGATCGCCTTATAAACTAAGGACATTTTGGCGCGGATCATGAGACGCCGGACGCCGTGATCGCCGCGCATCAGCTTCACGCCGAACGGCATCATTCTCGATATCCGAGAGGTGAATGATCCAGGGTGCCCCCTTGCATAGCTGATTCGCTGCCAACGTGCCGCGGTTGACCATGCGACGGACTGTCGACGGGCTGACCTGGAGAATCGCGGCGGCTTCATCGAGTGTAGCTTCGCCACGCTCCGCACGTTCGCCGTCGCAGTATGGCGCAATGCCATGGGTGTTGCGAAGGCTGCACACCCTACTACGCGTCCAGCTATTGTCCTTCCCTGTCCTTTTGCCGGCGCGATTGAGGATGGCGGCGATCGACAGATCCGACATCTGGCGGGCCAGTGCCCGAACAAGATCAAGGGTATCGCCTTCGATCGTCCACCGGGTTTGCCCGACCTTGTTCTTCTTCACGATGAGACGTGTGTGATCGCCACCTTGCCAATGGATGATGAGCGCCAGACTATCGTCCACCACATCGACAATGATCTCCTTGACCAGCAAGCGAATGATCTTCTTGCGCGTCTCGTTCGAAGCGCCCGGACTGTCCCATGCCTGGGCGAGGTCCTTCCCGAGAGCCATCAGCCTCGCACGATCTCCAGCGGAGACCGTTGGTGCTTGCAGAGCGGCCAAGCGGTCCAGTTCCTCCTCAAGCTCGCCCAGGTGGGTCAGCTTCTCGTTCCAGCGTCGCTCGAGTTCGCCGGCGACAAGCCGGTTCTCGGGATCGACCGCATTGTATTGGCGGCGTGCACGCTCCGCCTCGTACCGGGCCTGCCGGCAAGCATTCTCGACCTGCTGTCGCTTGTCACTATGCTCCTGGCCTTGCACCTCCATGGCAGCCAGCGCCGCCTCGATGCCGAGCGGCTGCAGTCGACCGAGAACCTCCTGGACGACTGCCCGGTCAACCCGCATACCGCCGAAGCGGATGCAGTTGTCGACGGCCTTGTCGCTGAAGGTGCCGCGACAGACGTAACGTTGGGTGTTTCCGCCTTTGCCGCTGTAAGCGACATGCAATCGACGGCCGCAGCGTGCGCAGCGCAATAGGCCTGGCAGCAAGGCTTCTCCGCGGCGGATCGCCCCGCGCCCAAGGTAGCTCTTGCCGTTGGCGTTGTCGGCGATCAAGTGCTGATTCCTCTCGAACTCCTCCCAGGAAATATATGCCTCATGGTGGCTGCGGATCAAAACCTCCCAGTCCTTCCAGTTCCGGCGCATGCTGTCACGCATCACGCGCTTGCGGCCGCCTTCGATTACAACGCGCGTTCCGCGCCGGCCAAATGCGTAGGCGCCGGCATAGACCGGATTGGTCAGCATGTGGTGCAGCGTGTGATAGACCGGCACCTTCCATTCAATCGCGTGTTTGCCGCGGCCCTGAACGACGGCCGGAACTAGAACTTGCTCCTGCCGGAACCAGAGCAAAACCTGCCGGATCGACTGCAACTCGGCGAACTTGCGGAACACCAGAGCAATGCCGTCCTGGACACGACGATCCGAATCCTTGTCGAGCTGCCCATCATCCGCTTTGACATAGCCGACAGCCACAGTCAGCAGAAGTTCCCCCCGGCGAGCCTTCTGCCTGAGCGCCTCGATGGAGCGCTGCCGGAATACCGAAAGCTCCATCTCGCTCATCGTGCCCTTCATGCCAAGCAGCAGACGATCGTTGATCAGACGCGGATCGTAGACGCCATCTTCATCTACGATCAATGTCCCGACCAACCCGCAGAACTCAAGCAAGGTGTGCCAGTCACGGCCGTTGCGCGCCAGCCGCGACGCCTCCAGCGAGACGACCGCTCCGACACGACCTTCGCAGATGGCCGCCAACAGCTTCTCAAAGCCGGGCCGAGCCGTGCCGGCGCCGGATCGGCCGAGATCGTCATCGACGATTTGCACATCATCCCAACCCAACTGCCGAGCCCGCTCAGCTAGGCCATATTGGCGACGCTGGCTCTCAAGGTTGTTTACGACCTGGTAGGACGTTGATTGCCGGATGTAGATGATGGCGCTGCGGCAAAGGTGCTCAGCGGTAATCTTGCTCATCACCCGCCTCCTTCCGGTTCGGGATCGACAGTCCGACGCCCGGCACGGACGCTGCTTCGACGAGTAGAGACTGCAACAGCACCACCGCCTTTACGCGTTCCTCGCCCGACATCTTGGCCGGCGGTATGGTGGGCACAAACAAATCCAGTTGGGTGCGCAGCGGATTCTTCATCGGCATGTCCTCCTCCGGAGATCGAGTCTCTTGGAAGAGAGCCTACGAGATGATCGAGAAGTGCGCGAAGTTCGAGGAGGTGTGTGAGCGAAAGTCGGGGCGCGGCAACGATCGCAACCGAACTGGCCTGTGGGGCGGCCATCCAGTCCGGAAGATGGAAGCTTCCGCCGTGCGGCTGCCGAACCAAAAGGTGGCGGATGCCGTCATGATCATGCTCACCGACCACCGCAACGGTCTGCCCAACCAACGGATGGAATGGATAGGTGACGACAACGTCGAAGCCCGGATTCCCGGCATTATGACGCTGCTTCCGACGGCGGCG
>NZ_JAMYKY010000081.1:0-2581 GCF_040317695.1 Mesorhizobium sp. M1403
CCCCGGCCCGACGCCTTGGCGATCCCTCGGAATTCGCAGCAGTAGCTGCATTCTTGGCCAGCGCCCGCGCGGCCTATGTCAGCGGCGCGCTGATCGTCATCGATGGCGGGCTGAGTGCAACCGCCTGAACAATTCGTCGCAATAGGAGCCGTCGCATGAACGAAGCCAATGCAAGCACGGAAAACCAAGGCATTGTGGGCGATTTTGAGCTTGGCACGCTTCTTTTCGAGGCAGGTTGCGCCACGGTGAAGCTTGGAGAAGCCGCCAAAGCCACGGATGGTGGCCGAATTAACCGGCTTGAAGCTTCATTCAAGGAGACCTTGTCGTCAGCCTGCCGATGGCGGTTGTGGAGTTCGAAATGAGCCAAGACTGGGACGACGGAGGAGCATCGCAATGTCTGGACAACTCGTAATTCAGGTGCAGAAGGATACCAGCAGCTCATCGGAATTGATGGCAAAGTAGTCTGCATTTCAGGCTCGAGCCACGGTCTAGGGAAGTCGCTCGCCACCTGCTTTGGACGGTTGGGTGCGAAGATAGCCCTTTCCTTGCACAATATTGAAGAGCTGATGCAAGCAGAGGCCGAACTTGCGGAAGGAATCAGCGTGACGGCTATCCGCGCTGATGTACGGTCGCATGACGATTGCAGGGCACTGATCAGTGGCACGGTGGACCGATTTGGGCAGATCGATGTGACGGTCTGCAACGCAGGTATCGACATCATTGAGCCAGCGCATTCATATGAAGAGCCGGAATGGGACGAAATTGTCGAAACATTCTGCGTTGCAACTACTATTGTGCCAAGTTTGCCGCCCAGGCAATGCAGGAACGGCCGGAGCATCATCATCATCACTACTAAAGGACAACTGCTATTATGACGGATTCCAAAAAGGTCGTTATCGTTACCGGCGCAACGTCCGGGATAGGGGACGCCGTCGTACAGGCCTTCGGCGCAATGGGCGCTTCACTCGTCTTAGTTGGCCGCGATCACGAGCGTGGCCAACGCTACGCGGTTCAGAAACTCGGTTGTCCAGCTCAATTGATGCTCGGTGATGTAGCTGATTCCGGCTTCGCCGACCAAGTCATTGCTTCTACCGTCGAGCGGTATGGAAAGGTGGATGTCCTGGTCAACAGCGCCGGAATTATCCGGCGGGGAACTGCGGTTGAAACCTCGGATGACGATTGGCGCCAGACATTCGATGCCAATGTCAGTGGTGTCTTCTATTTTAGCCGCGCCGCAGTGAAGTCCATGCGAACGACCGGGTGGCGGGAGCATTGTCAATATAGCCTCCAACGTTGGCTTGGTTGGTTGTTCGAATCTGGCTGCCTACTGTGCGTCAAAGGGCGCGGTGGTTCTGCTCACTCGAGCCATGGCCCTAGATCACGCCAAAGAGCAAATCAGCATCAATGCCGTCTGTCCCGGGGCCGTTGATACACCCATGCTCGTGTCGGCTCACAACAAGCCGGCTACGGCGGACGAGATCCTGCAGAGGAATATCGATTCAATACCGCAGGGGCGCCTCGCCCACGCCGAAGGAAATAGCGAGCTTGACGGTGTTTCTGACGAGCGAACAGGCGAGGCACATCACCGGCGTCGCTGTTCCGATAGATGGCGGCTTCACGGCAGGATAGGAGGGATCCATGGGTAACCGGCTATCAGGCAAGGTTGCCGTCGTGACGGGCGGCAACCGAGGAATAGGGCGGGCGATTGCCGAGAGGCTCGCTGAAGAAGAGGCAGTGGTTGTCGTCGGCGACCTGGTTGGGGAGCCTGCCGCCTTTGGCAGCAGCGTTCCCGAGCTCGTGTTTTTGCATCTAGACGTCACCAAGGAGGTTTCGATCCGAGCATTCGTTGACGAGGTCCTACTGAGGTTCGGCAGGATCGATGTACTGGTCAACAATGCTGGTAAGGTCATTCATAGGTCCTTCGACGAACAGACTGCCGGGGATTGGGACGGGCTCATGGCGGTCAATCTCCGGGGTCCGTTTTTAATGGCCAAGTACGTGGTCCCGGAAATGAGACGTAGCGGCTTGGGAACGATCGTCAACATCGGGTCGGTGGAAGGCTATATGGTCAACCCTTGGCATACTGCCTACGCGGCCACGAAGGCCGGCGTGCATGGTCTCACGCTGGGACTGGCAGTTGACCTCGGGCCGGATGGTATACGTTGCAATACCGTGTGTCCCGGTTGGATCGATGCCGAGCTGAATCGTGCGTATCTCGAGATGCACCCGGACCGAAGCTTGATCGAGCGGGAATTGTCGCAACTTCACCCGGTAGGAAGGACAGGCGCCCCATGCGCAGTGCCGTCTTGATCCGGCTGTTGTCGCGGAGGGTCAACTCTTCCGAAAGGAGGATGTCCATGGCTTCGAGGGCGGCGATCTCGCCTTGCTCGAGCCGGCGCACGATATGATCGAGCGCTTCGAGCGCTCGTGGCATCTTCAGGCCGACGAGATCGTGGCGGATTCCGGTCGATTGTGGATAGCGTGGTATCGAGCGCATTCGTCATGGACGCTGCTCCTTCGCCATCACCCGGGCGACGGCATCGTAGAAGGCCAACGGGCGCTGAGCGACCCTGTCGCCTGA
>NZ_JAMYKY010000082.1:0-2577 GCF_040317695.1 Mesorhizobium sp. M1403
AGTTTGTCGACCGAGAACACTGTGACATGACAGGATCAGAGTTTCGCGTCATAGCGACCCGCTGCTGCAATGGATATTTCACCAAATGCTGCGATTAGAAACCATGTTGCGCAGGGGCGTTACTAGTAATGCCCGGAATCCATGAACGAAATGAGAACCTTCTGATTTGTGACGGCTTTCGCCGGATCGGGCGGCAAGAAATGTCGCCCCACCATGCGGTTCGTTCCGGCGAAAACCGCCGACCAGCAGGCTGCCTTGATGCGGCATGCGAGAGAGACTTATCCGCAATCGAACACAACGCGCCAATGCCATACGCGGATTTGCCATGGAATTCGGTATCGCCGCGGCCTTTGGCATGTGCAGGGTCGAACCGCTATCAGACCGAAATAGCGGGAGACCAGTCGCTGCCGGAACTCGCTAGAGAGCTTTTTGCTGTGCATGGTGACGAATATCGCGGTCGGCCTCTGGAACCCAGCTGATCGAGGAAAAGCTGAAGGATCTGCACCGCGCCGCAGCAGGCGCCTAGCCGATATCTCCTGTTGGCCCGGTCGGCGCATCCCTCTTGATGATGAACACCCCAGATCCTCGGATGTTTAAGTCTGGTCGCGATTTTGATGCCTGGACAGGCCTCACACCGAAAAAACATTCAACCGCAGCAAGGTCAGGCTGGGGGTCATTACCCGCGCCGGCGATGAGATGTTGAGAAGCGTATTAGTGGTTGGCGCAACTGCTATTCTTCAACCAGGCCGAACCAGACATGCTTCGCGATGGCTCACAGAACTGCTGCGCCGGAAAAAGCCTAAGCTGGTTGCGGTGGCGCTTGCTAACAACATCGCTCGTATTGCCTGGAAGCTCATGGTGAGCGGCGAAACGTATCGGCGAATAGAAGGATGCCACAGGCAGCATAGAAAATTGGCCGTCACGGGAGCGCGATAGAGTCGCTGTCGTGGGGAGCTGATGCGGTGAACTTGCAAGAGAAGAGCGATGGTGCGATTGATCGATCCAAACGCGTGACAATCCGTCAATGTCCAGTGGCCATTCAAGGCCGTTTCCCTGTTAGAGCCTGACTCAAAACTCGGTTACGCACGACGCGGAGCTGCCATACGGCGAAGCATGAGGCCGATCGAGGCGATGAAGATCCATGCCTCGGCGCTGTCGATGGTCGCCTCGAAGTCCTTGGCGAGCCGGCGACAACGTCCCAGCAGGCGAAAGTTCGCTCGACAACCCATCGTCGTGGCAGCACCTCAAAGCCCTTGGCCGCGTCGGAGCGCTTGATGAATTCGATGGTCCATGTACCGAGAATGGCCAGAGCCTGCGACAGTTTTTCTCCGGCGTAGCCGCCGTTGGCGAACAGATGGCGCAACCAGGGATAAAGCCGTCGAATAGAGGCGATGACGCCGACTGCCCCATCCCTGTCCTGGATGTCGGCCGTGTGCACCGTCAGCCCGACCAAGTGTCCCTCGGTGTCGATAATGATATGGCGCTTGCGGCCTTTGACCTTCTTGCGGGCGTCGTAACCACGCAAACCGGCAACGTCCGTGGTCTTTGCCGATTGGCTGTCGATGACACCGGCGCTCGGGCTCGCCTCGCGGCCAAGCGCCAGGCGTGCCGCAGCCACCAAGTGGAAGTTGATGGTCTTCCACAGCCCGTTGTCCCGCCAGGCATAGAAATAGCGTTGACCGGTCGAGACCGGCGGGAACCGGCCCGGCAATGCCCGCCACTGGCAGCCGGTCCAGGCGATGTAGAGGAGCGCGTGCACGACCGCTCGAAGTTCTGTCGTCCGCGGTCGTCCCGTTGTCTTCGTTCCCGGCGAGAACGGCTCGAGCAACGCCCATTCCCTGTCCGTCAACGCGTTTGCATCTCGCTGCCCCGCGCGGCAATATCGCCGGCGGGTGGTCTCCGTCCAACCCATGTCGTGATCCCGTTCAAGTCTAGACAACTTAAACGAATCACAACGGACGGGGCCACTCAACGCTTCCACCCCCAAAACCGAGTTTCGGGTCAGGCTCTTAGGAACACGCCTTGCGGAAACCATCTTGGCCAGCGGTCATGTGCGACCACGGCGTCTGCTGCTCGGAGACAAAGAGACCGGGTGTGCGCGAAGAACTGACGCTGGTTGTTGTCGATGATGGTTGGAAGAAGGTCCAGCATTGTAACGCTTGTCTTCTTCGTTACGGGGACCTTGGCGCCGTAGACCTCCGACATGTCTCTCCCGCAATGACGATGATCGCGGTGCTATCGCCGGCTTTCGCTGTCGCCGGCTCGGCCGGGGTCGCACCTCTGCTCGCGCGGCACTACCCAGCGTAACCGCTGTTCTCAGGCCAGGGCCTTGAGCGGCATAGGTCTGTAGGCCCAAGGCAGCAGATCGTCGATCTGGCTTTGTGGATGGCCGGCGACGATCCGGGCGATCACGTCAGCGAGGTAGGTGTGAGGCTCGACGCCGTTGAGCTTGCATGTCTCGATCAGCGAAGCGATCGTTGCCCAATGCTCGGCGCCGCCGTCGGAAGCAGCGTCATAATGCCGGGAATCCGGGCTTCGACGTTGTCGTCACCTATCCATTCCATCCGTTGGTTGGGC
>NZ_JAMYKY010000083.1:0-2191 GCF_040317695.1 Mesorhizobium sp. M1403
CTGTCAAACGGCGTCCAAAACTGACCCCCGATCGGCGTCCAATTTTGACCCCCCTTATGTAATGCGCGGCGGTCAGCGTTCGCCCGGGCGGAGCTGGTCAGGGTTGCGCAGCCCGGGCGAGCGCGGATGGCGCTTGGCAGCTTGATGGGGTGATCAGGCGCGGTTCTTGAAGCGCCAGGATTCGTTTCCGGTCTCGATGATCTCGCAATGATGGGTGAGACGGTCGAGGAGCGCTGTCGTCATCTTGGCGTCGCCGAAGACGGCGGGCCATTCTCCGAACGCCAGGTTGGTGGTGACTATGATCGAGGTCCGTTCGTAGAGCCTGCTGATCAGGTGGAAGAGCAATTGCCCGCCGGCCTGCGCGAACGGGAGATAGCCGAGTTCATCGAGCACGACGAAGTCGAGCCGGGTGAGGTAATCGGCGATACGGCCCTGCTTGCCGCCGCGGTGCTCGGTCTCGAGCCGGTTGACGAGATCGACGACGTTGAAGAAGCGGCCACGTGAGCCGTTGCGGATCAGGGCGCGGGCAATGGCGATTGCCAGATGCGACTTGCCCGTGCCGGTGCCGCCGATGAGAACGGCGTTGCGCTGGTCGGCGACGAAGGTGCCGTTGGCAAGGTCCCGGACTAGCACCTCGTTGACCGGCGTGCCGTCGAAGTCGAACTCATCGATGTCCTTGGCGATCGGCAGCTTGGCGACAGTGAGCTGGTATTTGATGGAGCGGGCCCGCTTCTCGGCGATCTCAGCCGACAGCAGATCGCCGACGATCCTCGGCGGCTCGTGCTGGCGCTTGATGCCTGTCGCCATGACCTCGTCATAGGCGCCGCGCATCCCGTAGAGCTTCAGCGTTCCCATCAGTTCCAAAACCTGGGTGCGTTCCATCAGCTTGCCCTCCTGAGGCTGTCGTAGCGGGCGCAGTCGGCCTGCGGTTCGTGCTGCAGGCGAAGTGCGTCCGGGGTGAGGATGGTCACGGCCGGCGCCGGATCGCGCCGCCGCGCCAGGATGTTGATGATGACGGCGGATGAGCAGACATTCTGATCGAGCGCTTCCTGGCAGGCAGCTTCCACGGCATCGATGCCGTCGGTCAACACCGTGGCCAGGATCGACACCATCTGCCGATCGCCGTCATGCGCCGCCTTTAATCTGCGTCGGATACGCTCCATCGCTGGTGGCAGAGCCCAGTCCCGGAATGGCGCGCCATTGCGCAGCGCACCGGGCTTGCGGGCAAGCACAGGGACGTAATGCCAGGGATCGTAGACCGTCTCGTTGCGCCCGAAGGAGCGGGCATGTTCGGCGACGACCACGCCGTCCTGGCGGATGACGATCCTGTCGGCATAGGCATGGATCTCGACCGGGCGGCCGACGGCCGTCGACAGGACCGAGTATTTGTTGGTGTCGAAGCGCACCGTGCAGGTCTTCGATACCGAGGCGGGAACCGTGTGGAAACCGTCGAAGGGGCCGCGATACTCGACCAGCTTGCCACGCTCCTCCTCGAACACGCTCCAGATCATTCGTTCCGGTTGCTCGACGTGACGATGCGCCTTGGCGTAGGCGACGCACTTGTCATGCAGCCAGGCGTTCAGCTCCTCATAGGTCTTGAAGCGCAGCCTGGGCGTGAAGAAGCGCTCGCGCACCAGCCCGACCTGGTTCTCGACCTGACCCTTCTCCCAGCCCGACGCCGGCGTGCAGGCGACCGGCTGCACCAGATAGTGGCTGCACATCTGCAGGAGGCGGCGATTGTATTGCCGGTCCTTGCCAACAAAGATCGTTTCCACCGCCGTCTTCATGTTGTCGTAGATGCCGCGCGTGCAGGCGCCGCCGAAGAAGGCAAAGGCCCTGTCATGGGCGTCGAACACCATCTCCTGGGTCTCGCGCGGATACGCCCTGACGAACATCATGCGGCTGTGGCAGAGCCGGACATGGGCGACCTTCACGGTCACTGTCACGCCGTTGATCAGGACGATCTCGTGGCTCCAGTCGAACTGGTAGGCCTCGCCCGGCGCGAAGAATAGCGGCACATAGGCGTCCGCCATCGCCGACCCCTGCGCCTTCGCCCAGCTCTTCGCGTATCGGCGGACGGCGTCATAGCCTCCCTCGTAGCCGAGGCTGCAAAGCTCTTCGTAAATCCGGATCAGTGTCAGTTGCTCGCGCGCCGCCTTGCCACGGTTGCCATTCAAAAACCCGTCAAGCT
>NZ_JAMYKY010000084.1:0-1905 GCF_040317695.1 Mesorhizobium sp. M1403
CCCCAAGTGCGATCAGGTGATAGGCCAGGCGGTTGGCGCGCGCGTTGAGCTCGCCATAGCTCAGGCGCTCGTCCTCGCAGACCACTGCCACCGCATCGGGGGCGCGCCGGACCTGCTGCTCGAACAGTTCATGGATGCACCGGTCCGACGGATAAGGCGCCGCCGTCCGGTTCAGCTCCTCCAGTAGATACGTGCGTTCGTCGGCCGGTAGGATGTCCAGCTCGCGCACCGGCCGATCGGGGGCCCTCTCCAGCGCCTCCGCCAGCTGCTCGAGCGCCCGCTGCATGTAGCTGCAGACCCGATCTGCAGAGATTGGCTCCGCCACCTGTGCCGTTAGGCCGAGCGCCTCGCCAAAATCCTCCACCGACAGGGTCAGTGGATAGTTGGTGCGTTCCTCCCCGCCCAGCCATTCCAAGCCCGACAGGACATCATCCGTTCCAGGACCAGCCATGGCCGCCGGCGTGTTGTGACGGTAGTTCAACAGCGCGCTGAACAGCGGCGCCGGCGCCGCAACGCCGCTGCAGCGTTGCGCCAGCACCAGCGAGGCATGCTCGTGCGCCAGCAGCCCGGAAAGCCGGCGATGCGTGCTGCGCACGCTTTCCTCGACGCCGGTCCCGTCGAGGTCGAGGCGCACAGGCAGGGTATTGATGAACAGGCCCATGGTGCGGTCGGCGCCTGCACCCGCATGCATGCGGCCGAACAGCACCGTGCCGAACACCACCTGCTCCCGGCCGCTGCTGCGCGACAGCACCTGCCCCCAGGCCAGGTGGCACAGGCTTGCCAGGCTCACACCCAACCGCCGCGCCTGACTGCGCAGCCGCGCGTTGAGCGCCTGCGGCAGTATCCAATGCACCGCGCCGGATCTGCTGCCGTCGCCGTAGACGTCGCGCAGCGCGAACGGCAGCGTCGGCTCGTCGATGTCGGCCAGTTGCTTCCGGAAGAACTGCTCATGCGCGTTGGCATCAACACCCAGGCGCGCGTGCGCCACCAGACTGCGGAACGGCTGCGGTGCCGGCAACTCATGCTCCCGCCCCGCCAGCACTGCCCGCACCTCGGCATACATGACTTCCAGCGTCGTGTGATCCCCGATCAAATGGTGCTGCAGCTGCTGCAGCAGCCAGCGGCCGCTGCCGGGCTCGCGCGCGATCACGAAACGCAACAACGGCGCCCGGCCAAGATCGACGCGTTCCCGGCGCGGATCAAACCGGCGCCGGAGCTCATCGGCGCCGGAACCATCACAGGCATCCAGCTCGACCTGGCTCACCTCGAGGGGTGCTTTGCGCCACACAACCTGGGCGGGGCTGGACAGCCCTTGCCAGACGAATGCGGTGCGCAGGATGTCGTGGCGATCGACTACCTGCTGGACCGCGCCGAGATAGCGGTCCAACAGCTCGCGATCGGCAAATGCCATCTGCGACACCAGCAGGTAGGGATCGCCCCGGCTGACCAGCAGATGATGGAACAGGATGCCGTCCTGCAGCGGCGACAGGGCATAGATATCCTGGACATTGCCAACGCCGCCGGGCACCGTTTCTACGATCCGGTCGATCTCCGGCTGGGCCAGCTCGATGAGCGGCAGCATCTGCGGCGTAATCGCCGTACTCTGTTCGGTGATCAGGTTGGCAGGCACCGTCACTTCGTGATTGCTGCCAAGGCCTTCGGCAAGATCGGCCAGCACCGGCCTGGCGAACAGGGTGCGCACCTCCACCCCGAGCGACAGCCGCCGCAGCCGCTCCAAAAGCTGCACGGCCAGCAGCGAATGGCCGCCGAGCTCGAAGAAGTTGTCGTGGCGTCCGACCCGCTCGACCCTGAGAAGCTCCGCCCAGATCTGTGCCAGCGTCGTCTCGATCTCGCCCTGCGGCGCCTCATAGGCCGCCCGCGCATAGGCGTCGTCGTCGGGAGCCG
>NZ_JAMYKY010000085.1:0-1767 GCF_040317695.1 Mesorhizobium sp. M1403
AGGCGGTAGAGCGGTGTGCCGTCGACGTATTTGTGAACGAGCGCGAAGGCCAGCCTCGAAGCCGTGGCGATGCTGCCCGGCAAGGGTTGCGCGGGCATCGGCGCGGTCACGACCGGCGTGTTGATGCCGGTACGGTCGCAATGACGGCAGATCCCATGGGGAGTGGATCGTGGCCCGCACTCTGGCAGAGTGGGCCATCGCAACTCGCTCTTTGGAGGCCCTTTCATGCATCTTTCGACCACCGATCAATCCGAGCTACAAGCCGCTGTCCGCGTGGATCTTGGCGCAATCTTCGTCTCGCTGGAGCTGTCCAGATCGACCTGGCTAGTCACCTCGATTGTACCGGGCAGCGAGAAGATGTCACGCCACATGGTCGCCGGCGGTGACAGTGCCGGGCTGCTCGTCTGCCTCACCGGGCTGCGCAGCAAGGCCGAGGCGCGCACGGGCGCGCTTTATCCGTTGGTGGTGATCCAGGAGGCGGGGCTGGACGGCTTCTGGATCGACCGGGTGCTGAACCGCGAGGACTGGATCGAAAGTCACATCGTCGATGCGGCATCGATCGCGGTGTCGCGCCGCCACCGTCGCGCCAGACGGATCGGCTTGATGGCGAGGCGCTGATCCGCGCCCTGCTGGCCGTCAAGCGGGGTGAGCCGCGCGTCTGCTCGATGGTCCGGGTGCCGACGCCCGAGAATGAGGATCGCCGCCGGACCAACCGCGAGCGCAAGGTGCTGGTCGCCGAACGGGTCGAGCACGTCAACCGCATCAAAGGCCTGCTCTTCAGCCAGGGCATCCGCGACTACGAGCCTTTGCGCCGCGACCGCCGCGATCGCCTGGAAGAACTGCGGACCGGCGATGGCCGCGCCCTGCCGGCCCGCATGAAGGCCCGGATCGGCCGCGAACTTGACCGTCTCGAATTGCTGCTCGGCCAGATCAAGGCGGTGGAGGCCGAGCGCGACGCGCTGCTCGCCGCGATGGCGGTGGACGCCTCGACGCCGGCGGCGATGTTGCTCAAGCTGAAGGGCATCGGGCCGGAATTCGCGACGATCCTCCACGCCGAAGGGCTGTTCCGGCATTTCAACAACCGCAGGCAGGTGGCCGCCTACGCGGGACTGGCACCTTCCCCATGGAAGAGCGGCACGATCGATCACGAACAAGGCGTGTCGAAGGCAGGCAATCCGCGGCTGCGAACGACGATGGTCGAGCTTGCCTGGCTGTGGCTGCGCCATCAGCCGGCCTCGGGCCTGGCCCGCTGGTTCAGCGAACGGGTGGCGCGCAACGGCGGCCGCCTCAAGAAGGCGATGATCGTCGCGCTCGCCCGCAAGCTGCTGGTGGCGCTGTGGAAATACGCGACCGCCGGCGTCATCATCCAGGGAGCGCTCATGAAAACCGCATGACCGCTTCCACCACCCTTTTCCTCCATTCCGCAAAGGCCTGATCAGCCTTTCGGATCCAGGTGGGCGAACCGAAAATATGCATGGCCTCAACAGCCGATCGGCAGAATGGTTTCGTCTTCCTGAGCCTGCGCCCGCCGCAAGCGGGATATTGGTGCTGCCGCCAGGAGCGGCGACCGCATGTGAGGTGGATGAGGCCCGGCGACCGGGCCGCGTCACGTGATCGGGCTCAGACCTTGGACCGAAACTGCGAAGGAGGAAAATCACACTTGACCATGTAATCCCCATGTGAAGCATATTTGAACCGCACATTCTGCAGGACCTTCGCCTTCACCTCGATATGAAGTTGCTCGGTAACGGCCTCGCCCATGCGATG
>NZ_JAMYKY010000086.1:0-1571 GCF_040317695.1 Mesorhizobium sp. M1403
TTCCGCTACAAGATCCCATGAGGTGTGAATAGCGGCCGGGGCTGTAAAAGGGCGCGGTTGCTTGAACTCTCTGGAGACCGACCATGCCTATCTCAACTGATCAATCTGCAGCGCCTGCCGCTATCCGTGTCGAGCTTGACGCGATTTTTGTCTCTTTGGAATTGAGCAAATCAACCTGGCTGGTCACCTCGCTGTCGCCGGGTGCCGCCGATAAGATGTCCCGGCACACGATCGTCGGTGGCGACATTGCCGGACTGTTTGTACGTATCGGCGAACTTCGTTCCAAGGCGCTGGCTAGGACTGGCAGGCTCTATCGAGTGGTATCAATTCACGAAGCCGGACTTGATGGATTCTGGCTTCACCGCTTACTCGGACGCGAAGATTGGATAGAAAGCCATGTCGTGGACGCCGCCTCGATTGCCGTCTCGCGTAAGCGCCGGCGGGCGAAGACAGACCGGATCGACGGCGAGACGCTGATCCGGACGTTGTTGGCCTACAAGCGAGGGGAGCCCCGCGTCTGCTCTATGGTGCGGGTTCCAACCCCGCAGGACGAGGACCGTCGCAGGATCGGTCGCGAGCGCAAGGTTCTCGTCGACGAACGAACGCTCCATATCAACCGCATCAAGGGTTTGCTCTTTAGCCAGGGCATTCGGGGGTATGAGCCTGGGCGCCGCGATCGCCGCGAGCGCCTTGAGGAGCTCCGCACGGGTGATGACCGCGACCTGCCCCGGCACATCAAGGCCCAGCTTCTTCGCGAACTCGTCCGCCTCGAATTACTGATCGAACAGATCAAGGCGGTGGAGGCCGAACGTGACGCGGTTCTGGCGCAGGAGAAGGCGGCCATGACCGAACCCGCAACGATGTTGCTCGGCATCAAGGGGATCGGCCCAGAATTCGCCAATGTCATCTCCAGCGAATGCCTGTCCCGGCACTTCGACAATCGAAGACAGGTCGCATCCTATGCGGGACTTGCCGCAAGCCCCTGGCAAAGCGGTTCGATCAATCGTGAGCAGGGTGTCTCGAAGGCAGGCAACCCACGTCTTCGAACAGCGATGGTCCAACTTGCATGGCTATGGTTGCGTCACCAACCGAATTCGACACTGAGCCGCTGGTTCCAAGAACGGGTGAAGCACAATGCCGGAAAGCGCAAGGCGACGACAATCGTTGCCCTGGCCCGCAAACTGCTGGTCGCGTTCTGGAAATATGTGACGCTCGGCGTTCTCATCGAGGGAGCCGCCATCAAAGCCGCCTGATGCGACAACAGCCGTGAAGCTATTCCCATCCCCAGGGCCTGATCAGCCCTGACGGATCCAGGGGGACGAACCGTGGTAGTCCTTGGCTTAAGGCAAGCCGCCTACAAGAATGGTCTCGTCCTTCTGAGCCCTTGCCCGCCGAAAGCGGGATAGTGGTGCAGCCGCTACGGGCGGCGACCGGATGTGAGGTTGATCAGGCCCGGATACGGGGCCGCGTCATGCAACCGGGCTCAGACCGTGGATGCCGTCTCCGAATTAGGAACGCAAAATGTCGCCATGACGCCCCGACTTGACGTGATGACCCTCATGTGAGGACTA
>NZ_JAMYKY010000087.1:0-1381 GCF_040317695.1 Mesorhizobium sp. M1403
CTCTCGATCACACGCCGCTGTTCCAGGTGATGTTGGCCTGGCAGAACAATGCGATCGGGTCATTGGATCTGCCGGGGCTGAGTGTAGAGGCTGCGGGGGAGGGGCTCGATCAAGTCCAGTTCGATCTGGAACTGAGCCTTTGCGAGCATGGCGAGGAGATCGCCGGAAGCTTTGGCTATGCGACGGCGCTGTTCGACCAGGCGACGATCGAGCGGCAGCGTAATTATCTGCTGGCGCTGCTGCGGGCGATGGTCGCCGATGCAGGCCAGCCGGTCGGCCGCATCGACATCCTGCCCTCCGACGAGCGCGCCTACCTGCTGGAGGAGCTGAACCGGACGGCGGCGCCTTATCCGTCGGACCGGTGCATCCATGAACTGTTCGAGCAGCAGGTGCGGCGCGCCCCCGATGCGGTGGCAGTGGTCTGCGAGGACGAGCGCCTGAGCTATGGCGAGCTCAACGCGCGCGCCAACCGCCTTGCCCATCACCTGATCGCGCTTGGGGTGAAGCCGGCGGATTGCGTTGCGACAGTGCTGGACCGCTCCGTCGCCCTTGTGGTGGCGCAACTGGCGATCCTGAAAGCGGGGGGAGTATATGTGCCGATCGATCGCGCTCTTCCATCTGTGCGACAAGAATGGCTGATAGCCGATTGTGCTCCACGCCTGGTGCTAACCGAGAGTGACGATGATCGTTTGGTCGAGTCGACGTTCCCTGGTCTGGGTATTGAGCCGCTCACAATTGGACCGGGATGTGGTTCCGATCCTGGCCTGGCGTTGAGCGCCGAGGCCGCCGCGTATGCAATGTACACCTCCGGCTCAACCGGCCTTCCCAAAGGAGTTGTTGTTCCTCATTGTGCTGTCAATCGGCTCGTGATCAATAATGGATATGCAAAGATCGATGCCAGGGATCGTGTGGCATGGGCTGGCAGTCCCGCCTTCGACGCAAGCACATTCGAAGTGTGGGCACCGCTGCTTAACGGTGGTTGCATTGTTACAATGCATGCCACCACCGTCATAGACACTCCCAGTTTTTCTAGGGTGCTTAAACAGCACGGGGTGACCTCCCTTTTTCTAACAACAGCACTATTCAATCAACATACATCGTCGATTGCCTCGACGTTATCCCAACTTAAGTACCTTCTCTGTGGAGGAGAGCGCAATGACCTTTCCTCTTTTCTGAGATTGCTGAAAGAAGAAGGTCCTGTACGTCTCATTCATTGCTACGGCCCAACCGAGACGACGACCTTCGCGACAGCCTGCGAGATCAACTTGAGTGACGAAATATTCCGCCGTCTCCCGATCGGCCGTCCGATTGCGAACACGCGGGTGTATCTTCTGGACGGCCATGGCGCGCCGGTTCCATTCGGGGCGGTGGGCGAGCTTTA
>NZ_JAMYKY010000088.1:0-1227 GCF_040317695.1 Mesorhizobium sp. M1403
GGCGGGTTCAACCGATCGCTGCAACACACTCAGCGAACTTCTCCGCTGGGGTCTGATAGAGCAAGGTCTTTCTGGGGCGTTCGTTGAGCTGCCGCGCGATGGCGCTGAGCTTTGCCTGGCTGTGCAGGGACAGGTCGGTGCCACGTGGCAGATATTGGCGCAGCAGTCGGTTGGTGTTTTCATTCGAGCCGCGCTGCCAGGGTGATCGAGGATCGCAGAAGTAGACCTCGACGTCCGTGGCCAGTGTCAGTCGCTGGTGCTCGGCAAGCTCTTTGCCTCGGTCCCACGTCAGCGATTGATAGAGTTCCCCGGGCAATTTCTGCGACTGCTTGATTAGGCCTGAGACGACGCTTTCGGTATCTTTGTTGGCGACCTTGATCAGCATCACATAGCGCGAGTGACGCTCGACCAGCGTCGCCACGTAGCTGTTCTTGGACCCGCCGATGAGGTCGCCCTCCCAGTGGCCGGGAACTGCTCGATCTTCGACGGTGGCGGGCCGTTCGCTGATGGAAATTGCATCCTTGATCTGGCCCAGCCCACTCCGCTTCATGCTGGCGTGCCGGGAACGGCGGATCGTGCGCCTGGCTCTAAGATGCTCCAGCAGTTCCTTTTTCAGCACTCCACGTGCCTGGATGAACAGGCTGCGATAGATCGTTTCGTGCGACACCTGGTTATGCGGCTCCCCTGGGTAGGTGCGCTTGAGCCAGCCGGCAATCTGCTCTGGCGACCATTTCCGCTGCAGCTTGACCGATACTGTCCGGGCTAGTGACGGACAGCAAGCCAGCTTGCACAGCTTGGGGCGCAGGGCCCGATCCCAAGCGGCGTGATCGGAACGTGCTGCTCTATACCGATCAGGCCCGCCATTGCGAAGGATCTCACGACTGATCGTGGACGGCGATCGACCCAGTGTGTGGGCGATCGAACGCAAAGAGCACCGCGTACTGAGCCCTCGGGATATCTCCTCCCGCTCGCCCAGACTGAGCGCCTTGGGCGCCCGTCGCCGCTCGGCTGGGCGAATGCCGCCGGCTGGGGAGATCACCGAGAACACCGATGATGACGCCCGATCAAACCGCCGCCCAATCGACTTCATCGACTCGCCAGCCTGCCATCGATCCCAGATCTCCGATCGCTGGGCGGCAGAATAATAGATGCGACCTCGCTGCTTCATGGCCCACACTCCATCTCTGATGAAAGACTAGTGTGTTGCCCTCACCGATTGAGCCCACC
>NZ_JAMYKY010000089.1:0-1195 GCF_040317695.1 Mesorhizobium sp. M1403
CTAGAGTATCCGTCTTGGTCAAGGAAGGGATGGCGACCATTTCCGGTCGTCCCTGATGAGGGCGTTAGCGAGAACGACGAGCTTTCTCATGATGGCGGTTATGGCGAGTTTTGCAGGTTTTCCGCCGTCTCGGAGGTCTTGGTATTTTGTCTTGAGTGACTGATTGAAACGGACCGCGACGAGGGCTGGCATGTAGAGCGCCTGCCTGACCGACGATCTTCCTCCCCGGATGAAGCACTTGCCCTTCCACTGCCCCGACTGGCGATCGACCGGTGCGAGGCCGGCGAGGCTTGCGACCTGTTTGTTGGCAAGGGTTCCCAACTCCGGCATGTCGGCGATGATGGCGAAGGCTGTGACTTCGCCAAGGCCTGGGATACTGGTGAGGATGTCGAAGCGACGGACAAGATCTGGCTCGCGGGCGACCAGCGTACGACATTCGGCGTCGATCGCATTGATCTGGGTGGTGATTTGCCTGAGCCGCTGCTCGGCCTGGCGCTTCAAAAGCGGGATGGTCAGGTTCTTCTGCCTGTTCTGGGCGGCGGTACGGTCCTTGACCAATGCGCGGCGCGCTGCGACGAGTTCGCAAAGCGTATCAAGGGTGTCGCTGCGGATTGGTCGGATTTGCGGCGTCATCAGTTCGCCGAAGCGGGCGAGCATGGCGGCGTCGATGCGATCGGTCTTGGACAGTCGGCCGGCGGCCTTCGCGAAAGCGCGCGTGTGCTGCGGGTTCATCTTGACCAGCGGCAGGCCCTTGGCACCCAACGTGCGCTCGAGCAGCCGGTGGTAGGCGCCCGTCGCTTCGTAGACAATGCGGCTGGGGGCAAGCGGAGCCAGCCAGCGCAGCAGCTCGCGCAGGCCGTTTGCGTCATTGGCGAATTGCCGCTCCGTCCCTTCCGGCAGGAGATGGACGTCGAGGCGATCTTTCGAGATGTCGATTCCGAGCGTTCGTGCTATGATTGCCGTCATCTTTTCCGTGTCCCGTGCTTGTCATCCGGGCCGTTATGCCCGGCTATCCGTTCAGGCCTCATGGAAAAGAGAGGGGCGATCATACTCTAGCTCGGTCCATCACGACCGACGGTTCATCGATCCCACCCCTCCCGGGGGGGGGGGGGGGGGGGGGGGGGGGGGGGGGGGCGCGCCCCCCGGGGGAGGGTGGCGCGCCTCAGTATAGAAATCGGGGGTGTGGGGGGGGGGG
>NZ_JAMYKY010000090.1:0-1032 GCF_040317695.1 Mesorhizobium sp. M1403
TGTGAGCTTTCAGAGGGTTGTCCATTCGGACCGCACCGAGGAGACTGGAGTTACCAAGCTTCAGCATCCATCGGAGGGTCCGAATGAACATCCATAAGAATGCCCGTCTGACGCCGCTGCGTCGAGAGGAGATGGCGCTGTCGGTCATTGAGGGGCGTCTTTCCCAAGCCCATGCGGCGCGCGTCTACGGCGTGTCGGCCAAGATCGTGGCGCGCTGGGTCGAGCGCTACAAGGCCGAAGGGCGGGTCGGCATGGTCGATCGTTCCTCGCGGCCCGCCCATATGCCACAGGCCACCGCAGCGTCGACCGCCGAGCGCATTGTGGCGCTCCGGCGGCAGCGTTGGACCGGCAGTCACATCGCCCATGAGGTCGGCGTCTCGCCCGCCACCGTCAGCCGGGTTCTCAAGCGTGCCGGGCTGTCGCGGCTGAGCGACATCGAGCCGGCCGAACCGATCCGACGCTACGAGCGCGAGCACCCCGGCGAGATGATCCATATCGATATCAAGAAGCTCGGCCGCTTCAGCCAGGTCGGCCATCGCATCACCGGCGATCCGCAAAAGGGCAAGTCGCGCGGCGCCGGCTGGGAGTTCGTCCATGTCTGCATCGACGACGCTTCCCGCATCGCCTTCTCGCAGATCCTGGCCGACGAGAAAAAGGAGAGCGCCATCGCCTTCCTCGAGGCGGCGGTGGCCTACTACGCCAGTCTCGGCGTCGCGATAGCGCGCGTCATGACCGACAACGGCTCCTGCTACAGATCGAAGGCTTTCGCCAAGGCCTGCCGCGATCTCGGCCTCAAGCATGTCAGGACAAGGCCCTATACGCCCAAGACCAATGGCAAGGCCGAGCGCTTCATCCAGACGGCGCTGCGCGAATGGGCTTACGCCATCGCTTACCCGACATCGACTCATCGCGCCGCAGAACTGCCTGTCTGGCTGCACAGATACAATTGGCATCGCCCCCACGGCAGCCTAAAGTCAAAAACACCTATCAGTCGCCTCGCTCTAACCGAGGACAACCTGTTGAGGCTCCACA
>NZ_JAMYKY010000091.1:0-1025 GCF_040317695.1 Mesorhizobium sp. M1403
TGATTATGCCGACCTCATCGCAGCGATCCTCGCCACAAAAGGCCGGATTCCACACCATGGTCGGCATAATCCGGACGTCGGCATAATGAACCGTGCATCTCTGCACTGGCACGCCGTCCCACAGGGCGATCGCCCTGTCCAAGCCGGGTGCGCCATCGACGATGAGAAACTCGGGTCGGCGCAGGCCGCGCCTTACGAGATCGTCGAGAATGGCCCGCCAGGCCTCGGCCGTCTCGCCGCCCATATTCTTGACCGCGAGCAGGATCTTCTGTCCGTCCTCGCGCACGCCGATGACCACGAGCAGCGAGATCGAGGTCGCCTTGCGGTCGAGCCTGACACGAACCACCGTCCCGTCGAGGATCAGGCGCACGATCGGCTCGTCGGCAAGCGAGCGGGCATTCCAGGCGTCCCAGTCCGTCTTCACCTTGCGCCAGGTGCGGCTGACGACGTCCTTGCCGATCGCGCCGCCGAACAGCGCGGCGAGCGCACGCCGCACGCGTCGCGTGTTCGTGCCGGCCAGGTAGCTCGACGCGATCAGCGCGTCGGCGGCCATCGTGCGCCGCTGGTAGGCGCGCAGGGCCTTGCTCTTCCATTCCACCGTCTTGTCCTCGCCGGCATCAAGGCGGGCCCGCGGAACCGTGATCTCGGTGGTGCCGAAGGTCCCTGTCAGCGTGCGCGTCCGGCGGCCGTGGCGGTGGCCGGCGACACCGGCGGTCTCATCACTGCGCGCCGCCGGCTGCCGGCCATAACGGCGACGGGCAAGCACCGCGTCCAGCTCGGTCTCGAGCATCGTCTCGATGAAGCCGCGCACCCGCTCGCGCAGGCCAGCTTCGATCGGATCAAACCAGTTGTCGAAAAGATAGCTCGTCGCCTCATCCTCAGGATGAACGGCGTCGGCATTCATGGTAGTCGTTGTCATGGCGTCGTCTCCTGTCCGGCGCTCTAAACTAACGCCGGATGATTCGAGGTTTGACACCCCGGAGACTACGCCAACTTTCAATTCCAACCACTCCCGCGACGGCACC
>NZ_JAMYKY010000092.1:0-1009 GCF_040317695.1 Mesorhizobium sp. M1403
CTGGGCGGAGCTTCTCAGGGTCGAGCGGGTCGGACGCCACGACAACTTCTTCGAGCTCGGCGGCCATTCGCTGCTGGCCGTGCAGTTCTCGAGCCGACTGTCGCAGGTTGTTGGCGTCGAGCTGCCGCTGGCGAGGCTGTTTGCCAAACCGGCGCTTTCCGATCTGGCGGCAAGCATCGTCGAGCTGTTGAGCCGCTCCGGTCCGCAAGACCTGCCGCCGATTGTGGCCGTGTCGCGTCATGAGCCTCTGGTGCTGTCGTTCGCGCAGCAGCGGCTATGGTTTTTGGCGCAGCTGGACGAACGCAGCACGAACTACCACATGCCGCTGGCCCTGCGGCTGCGTGGGGTGCTCGACCGCAGCGCCTGGCAGCGCGGCCTCGACCGTTTGTTTGCCCGCCATGAGGCGCTACGCAGTGTCTTTGTCGCGTCGGAGGGCAAGCCCCTGGTCGCGGTTCTGCCGCCGGATGCAGGGCTGCCGGTGCTGGAGCACAATCTCAAGGGCAGGCCAGATGCTGAGGCGGCGCTTTTGGATCTGTGCCATGAAGAGGCCCTCACGCCGTTCGATCTCGCGCGTGGGCCGCTGATCCGCGGGCGTCTGATCCGGATATCGGATGAGGAACACGTCTTCCTGCTGACCCAGCACCACATCGTCTCGGACGGCTGGTCGATGAGCGTGCTGGTGGGTGAACTCAGTCAGCTTTACCGGGCGTTTGAGGCTGGACAGGACGATCCTTTGCCGCCGCTGGCAATCCAGTACCCGGATTATGCCGCCTGGCAGCGACAGTGGCTGACGAGGGACCGGCTGCAGAGCCAGGCGGACTATTGGCGCGAGACCCTCGCCGGCGCCCCGGCCCGTCTTGGCTTGCCGACGGACCGTCCGCGGCCGGAGCAACAGTCGTTTGCCGGAGCCAGTGTGCCCGTTGTCATCGATGCGGATTTGACGCGGGGTCTGAAGCGGCTGAGCCGGCAGCATGGCACGACGCTGTTCATGACGGTGCTGACGGCGTGG
>NZ_JAMYKY010000093.1:0-800 GCF_040317695.1 Mesorhizobium sp. M1403
AACTGGGTCTTGGCCTCGAACCATTCGCGCGGCGGTCGTTTCCATTCCTCGGCCGCGTGGTTCAGCACCAAATATAGCAGCTTCACGGCCGCATCGTCACTGGGGAAGTGTCCCCGGGTGCGGACGGCGCGGCGCAGCTTGGAGTTCAGCGCCTCTATGGCGTTCGTGGTGTAGATGATCCGCCGCACGCTTTCGGGATAGGCAAAGAATGGGACGACGTGCTGCCAATTGCGCCGCCAGCTTTGGGTGATCGCCGGATACCGCTGCCCCCAGTAGCTGGCTTCGAAGTCCTCAAGGGCCTTCATGCCGGCTTCGGCGTCCTTGGCCCGGTAGATCGCGCGCAGCGCCGGCACGACGGACTTGCGGTCCTTCCAGGACACGAACTCCAGGGAATGACGGATCAGGTGCACGATGCAGGTCTGGACGACAGTCTGGGGAAAGACGGCGTTGATCGCCTCGGGGAAGCCCTTGAGGCCGTCGACGACGGCGATCAGGACGTCGGCGACGCCACGGCTCTTCAACTCGTTCATGACGCGCAGCCAGAACTTGGCGCCCTCGGTCTGCTCGATCCAGATGCCGAGAATCTCCTTCGTGCCGTCCGGCAGGATGCCGAGCGCGATGTAGACGGCCTTGTTCCTGACGAAGCCCTCGTCCCTGATCTTGACCCGTATGGCATCGAAGAAGACGAGCGGATATACCGCGTCCAGCGGCCGGTTCTGCCACTCGGCCACTTCCTCCAGGACCGCATCGGTAACCGCCGAGATCAGGTCCGGCGACACGTCGATGCCGTAGAGCTCCTC
>NZ_JAMYKY010000094.1:0-800 GCF_040317695.1 Mesorhizobium sp. M1403
CCCGATCGGATCGGGCCAGCCGGTTATAGGCGGCGTATCCGTCGACTTGCAGGATGCCGCGATAGCCGTCCAGATGACGGGCGACACATTCGCCGGCGCGGCTGTCCTCGAAGCGGTAGGCGACGATGGGCGGTCCACTGCCGCCAAAGGGCCGATCATCGCGGACATAGGTCCAGAGGTAGGCCGTCTTGGCCTTGCCAGATCCCGGCGCCAGCGTTGGCAGCGTGGTCTCATCGGCGAAGACCCGCTCCCCCTGCTTGATGCGAGCCAGTGCGTAATCGGCGAGCGGCTCGAGCTCGAAGCCGAGCTTGCCCATCCACTGCGCCATCTGTGACCGGTCGATCTCGACCTGATCGCGGGCATAGATCGCTTCCTGGCGGTAGAGCGGCAGGCCATCGGCGTATTTCGACACCGCGATCTGCGCCAGCAGCGCTTCGGTCGGAATGCCGCTTTCGATGATGCGGGCGGGCGCGGCTGCCTGGATGACGCCGTCCCAACCCTTGTAGGCATATTTGGGGCGACGCGTAACGATCACCCGGAACTTCGCCGGGGTGACATCGAGCCGTTCGGAGACGTCCTCGCCGATCAGGATCTTTTCCAGCGCTTCGCAGCCAGCAGGCGTTTCGGGCTCGATGACCACCTCGACCCGTTCGAGATGGGCCGCAAAGCCTTTGCGAGGGCGCGGGGCGCGCTTCGCTTTCGAGCCGCCCGCAGACTTCTCCATCTGCGCTTGGATGGCCGCCACGCCGGTTTCGATCTCGTCGAAGACCAGAGCGTACTGCTCCTCGCTCAGCGCACCG
>NZ_JAMYKY010000095.1:0-779 GCF_040317695.1 Mesorhizobium sp. M1403
TCGTCCTTGGTCAGGATGTAGGCTTCGGCGACGAACTTCTTGTGCGGCTTGACGGTGCCGGGCTTGGCCAGAACCTGGCCGCGCTCGACGCCTTCACGGTCGACACCGCGCAACAGCGCGCCGATGTTGTCGCCGGCCTGGCCCTGGTCGAGCAGCTTGCGGAACATCTCGACGCCCGTGCAGGTCGTCTTGGTGGTCGGACGGATGCCGATGATCTCCAGCTCCTCGCCGACCTTGACGACGCCGCGCTCGACGCGGCCGGTCACCACCGTGCCGCGGCCCGAGATCGAGAACACGTCCTCGATCGGCATCAGGAACGGCTTGTCGAGCGGACGAACCGGCGTCGGGATGTAGGCATCGACCGCCGCCATCAATTCGCGGATCGCGTCCTCGCCGATCTTCTTGTCGCTATCTTCAAGCGCGGCAAGCGCCGAACCCTTGACGATCGGAATGTCGTCGCCGGGGAACTCGTTCTTGGTCAAAAGCTCACGCACCTCGAGCTCGACCAGCTCGAGCAGCTCGGCGTCGTCGACCTGGTCGACCTTGTTCAAGAACACCACGATCGACGGCACGCCGACCTGGCGGGCCAAAAGGATGTGCTCGCGGGTCTGCGGCATCGGGCCGTCGGCGGCCGACACGACCAGGATCGCGCCGTCCATCTGCGCGGCACCGGTGATCATGTTCTTCACATAGTCGGCGTGGCCGGGGCAGTCGACATGGGCATAGTGGCGGGCAGCCGTCTCGTATTCGACGTGTGCCGTCGAAATGGTGATGCCGCG
>NZ_JAMYKY010000096.1:0-756 GCF_040317695.1 Mesorhizobium sp. M1403
TTGCGCGCCAAATCGGCCTTGATCCGTTCATCTTCAAGGTCGCTAGCGCGGATCTGGTAGGGCGCACCGCGCATGACCTGTTCGGCTGGCAATATGCCGTCCCTGACGAAACGGCGGATTTTGACGTGCGACACGCCGAGCTTCGCGGCCGCGTCCGACATGGTAAGCCATTCGCCGTTCTTGTCGGAAGAGCGATAGCCGCTGATCTTGTGCACCGTGCGCAGCGATTGGACGCGACGCGCGGTCCAGGTCTTTCCCTGACCGGTCTGCATGCCCATGCGGTTGAGTGTGGCAGCGATTTCGGCATCCGACCATCGGGTTACCATGGATCGCATGATCGCCAGAGCCTCCTCAGGCGTACGCTGGCCATGCTCTCCGGATTTGGGCTTGCGAACCCGTACCTGCGAGTGCTGGCCTCCATGCCAGTGGATGGTCAAGATCACGTCGCGCGCATCGTCATCGACATCCGCCACGATGTCCTTGATGAGCGCGCGCAGCAGTTGCTGACGACAGCGCATGTCGACACCAGGCGCATTCCAGGTGGCCTCGAGATCCTGGGCGAGGCCCGTGAAGTCCGGAACCGCGTCGACAGGCTCCACACGCTGGACTTCGCTCAGCCGGGCCTCGCAGGTCTCCATGCGCTTGAGCGTGGCTTCCCAACTCCTCTCGAGCTGGGCCGCAATAAGCCGGTTCTCCGGGTCGCAAGCGGCATAGCGGCGCTCGGCGAGCGATGCCTCATAGCGCGCCTGCTGCAGG
>NZ_JAMYKY010000097.1:0-699 GCF_040317695.1 Mesorhizobium sp. M1403
AGACGGACACGTCCGCCTGGGCCGGGCTGCCCGCTTCCGATCCCGATCCCTACGCCCTCGGCCTCACCCCCCGCCATCTCGCCTACGTCATCTACACATCAGGCTCAACCGGAGCGCCCAAAGGGGCACAGAATGAGCATCGGGCTATTGTCAATCGCCTGATCTGGATGCAAAAAGCCTACGCTCTCAATGCGACTGATGTCGTCTTGCAGAAGACGCCTTTTGGCTTCGACGTCTCGGCCTGGGAATTCTTCTGGACGTTGCTTGAAGGGGCGACCCTGGTGCTGGCGCCTCCGGCTGCACACAAAGATCCCGAAGCGCTTGTAAACTTGGTAGTCGGCCAAAGCATCACCACGGCACATTTCGTACCATCCATGCTGGTCAACTTTATGGACACGAAGGGTGTTGATCGCTGCACATCGCTGCAGCGTCTCATGTGTAGTGGTGAGGCACTTGCTGCCCCCCTTGCGCACAAGGTTCGGCGCATATTGCCTTGGACCGGCCTGCACAATCTATATGGTCCCACGGAAGCAGCTATCGACGCGACGGCCTGGAATTGCCCGGCTGATTTTGACGGGTCAGTTGTCCCGATCGGCCGTCCGATTGCGAACACTCGGGTGTATCTTCTGGACGGCCATGGCGCGCCGGTTCCATTCGGGGCGGTGGGCGAGCTTTACATCGGCGGGGCCGGCGTTGCGC
>NZ_JAMYKY010000098.1:0-690 GCF_040317695.1 Mesorhizobium sp. M1403
CGGTGTCGGTGACCGAAGCGTCGCTCACCTCGACGCGCCGGATCAGCGTATGATCCTGGTCGACGCCGATGTGCATCTTGTAGCCGAAGGTGCTCTTCTTGCCCTTCTTGCCCCAGCGCGCATCCTTGTCCGCCGATGGCTTGACCGGGCCCTGGTGGCCCTTCTTGGGCTGTTTCGGCGGGCGGCCGCGAGCTTGCAGGAACGAGGCATCGACCAGCGTGCCGCGCTTGACGATCAGGCCCTTGTCCTCAAGCTGGCGGTTGATCTCCTCGAACACCTTGTCGATCAGCCGCTCGCGCGTCAGCTCCTCGCGGAAGCGCCACAGCGTCGAATGGTCGGGCGTGCGGTCCGAAAGGCTGAAGCCGGCAAAGCGGCGGAACGACAGCCGGTCGCGGATCTGTGCCTCAAGCGCTGGATCGCTCAGCCCATGCCATGCGCCCAACAAAAGGCAGCGCATCAGCACTGGCGCCGGATAGCTGGCCGTGCCCGGCCCGGCTCCGCTGCGTGCGCCCAAAAGCCCGTCGATCGGACCCCAGTCGATCTCCTTCGCAACAAGATCGAAGATCGTCTCATCCGACACCGCAAGGCCGTCCGCCAAGCTCAATTGACCAAGCACACGATCAACCATCCGCGAATCTCCCGTAGCGACCACGCCACAGAATCACCAATCCGATTCTGTGCAAAGGCCTC
>NZ_JAMYKY010000099.1:0-646 GCF_040317695.1 Mesorhizobium sp. M1403
AGACGGACACGTCCGCCTGGGCCGGGCTGCCCGCTTCCGATCCCGATCCCTACGCCCTCGGCCTCACCCCCCGCCATCTCGCCTATGTCATCTACACCTCAGGCTCCACCGGAGCCCCAAAGGGCGTCATGGTCGAGCATCAGGGGGTGGTCAATCTGGGCTTGGCGCAAATTGCGCTTTTTGGGGTTCATTCAAACAGCCGGATCGTGCAGTTCGCCTCCTTCGGCTTTGATGCAAGCACCTGGGAGCTTGTCATGGCGTTTGGCTCAGGCGCTGCGTTGCATTTTCCTGGGGACGAGATCCGTCAAGCAAGTGGCAAGCTGTCGGATTACCTTCGAAACGAAGCCATCACGCATGCGACGCTGCCCCCCGCACTGCTTCAGGGAAGCCAGAATCTGGATGGTCTGGCGTCGCAAGTTGTCATTCTTGCTGGGGAGTTGCCGAGGGCCGAACTGATCCGGGGCCTTCCTGCAGCCTCTATCGTCAACGCCTATGGACCCACCGAAACAACTGTTTGTGCGACGGTTTGGAGTTGTCCCAAAGACTTTGCTGGATCAATCGTCCCGATCGGCCGTCCGATTGCGAACACGCGGGTGTATCTTCTGGACGGCCATGGCGCGCCGGTTCCATTCGGGGCGGTGGGCGA
>NZ_JAMYKY010000100.1:0-636 GCF_040317695.1 Mesorhizobium sp. M1403
CCGACGCTTGAGCGGCCGTCGAAGGATCCAGATGCCCGCATTACCGCGCGGCAGGGCAAGGGCGGCTTCACCTTCGGCTACAAGGCTCATGTCGGGGTGGATGAGGGCTCTGGCCTGATCCGCACGGTGATCACCACACCAGCCAACGTCAACGACACGGTCGTGGCTGACACCTTGATCTGCGGCGACGAGAAGACGGTTTGGGCGGACGCCGCCTACGACACCCATGCCCGCCGCGCCCGGCTCAAGGCCGAAGGCAAGAAGGTGCGCATCGCGCGCCGCCCCAACAAGCATCATCCGCAGCTGCCGCCGCGTCTCAAGCACTACAATCGCTTGATCGCCAGACGCCGGGCGGCGGTGGAGACCACCTTTGCTACCCTCAAGTGCCGCATGAAGCTGACCACGATCCGCTATGTCGGGCTGGCCAAGGCGACCGCCCAGGTGACGATGGCGGCGATCGCCTTCAACATGCGCCGATGGGCCGCTATCGCGGGATAGGTGCGCCTGAGTTCCGCCCATACAGGGTCGGACGACCGCCTGAAACCCCAAACAAGACGTCAAATCCCCCGCAAACAAGCGAACAACCGCCGCAACCCCGCCGCCGCAAGCTTTTGCTCATGACTGCGCAACAGGTCC
>NZ_JAMYKY010000101.1:0-620 GCF_040317695.1 Mesorhizobium sp. M1403
CGGGTGTATCTTCTGGACGGCCATGGCGCGCCGGTTCCATTCGGGGCGGTGGGCGAGCTTTACATCGGCGGGGCCGGCGTTGCGCGTGGCTACCTCAACCGGCCGGAGCTGACAGCGGAGCGGTTCCTGGCCGATCCGTTCAGCGGCGAGCCTGGCGCCCGCATGTACCGGACCGGCGATCTGGGGCGCTACCTGCCGGACGGCAATCTGGAGTTTCTGGGGCGCAACGATGACCAGGTGAAGATCCGCGGCTTCCGCATCGAGCCGGGCGAGATCGCGGCGCGGCTTTGCGAGCACGCCTGGGTGCGCGAGGCGGCAGTGGTGGCACACGGGGATGGCGCCGACGACAAGCGGCTCATCGCCTATGTGGTTGCGGCCGAGGCCGGATCGGACGACGAGGATGGAAGCACACTTGCCGCCACCCTGCGCACATACTTAAGCGCGCGGCTGCCGGACTACATGGTGCCATCGGCCTTCGTGCAGCTTGCGGCGCTGCCGCTGACGGCGAACGGCAAGCTCGACCGCAAGGGACTGCCGGCTCCCGACGACGACGCCTATGCGCGGGCGGCCTATGAGGCGCCGCAGGGCGAGATCGAGACGACGCTGGCACAGATCTGGGC
>NZ_JAMYKY010000102.1:0-605 GCF_040317695.1 Mesorhizobium sp. M1403
ATGACCGACATGCTTAAGGGTTTCGGGTGCCGTCAGGCATACGAAAGTCTCTCATGCAGGAACCCGCGGGCCGCAGACGATTGCCTATGGGGATTTGTGCCTCGCGGTGTGCCAGGGCCTGTCGCGAACTTCCGCATAGGATGCGGTGGGCATGGCGTGGAAGCGGCTTCCGGGCCTGGTCGCAGAGCCTGGAGCGTTGATTCCGACGGGATTGGTGTGCGTGACGACCGGCTCGACGGCAATGTGCACATAACATCCCGTTGACCGGCGTCGGCGTGGCGCGGTCGTACGAGCAACTTGGCCATGCCGGGTCATGGGGCGTTCTCCCGGTTCGGCGCTCTTGAGGCAGGCGGTGCACGAGGCTGGCACCACCGTTCGAACCTCTCGATGACGACCATGCGTCCGCCGCAGCAGGGACAAGGCGGGCGGACGTCAGCCGGTTCTTCCGGAGTGTCGTCTTGGGGCGGCGGAGCGACGTTCAGCAGTTCGCGCGCGAGTGCGAGGCTGGCTTTGCGGGCGGAGCCGGCGAGCAGTCCATAGTGACGGATGCGGTGGAACCCACGCGGCAGGACATGGAGCAGGAAGCGGCGGATGAACTCATCGGC
>NZ_JAMYKY010000103.1:0-575 GCF_040317695.1 Mesorhizobium sp. M1403
GTCGCCCGTCATCTGGACGGCTATCGCGGCATCCTGCAAGTCGACGGATACGCCGCCTATAACCGGCTGGCCCGATCCGATCGGGCCAATGACGCTGTGACGCTGGCGGCCTGTTGGTCACACGTGCGGCGCAAGTTCTACGAACTGCATGCCGCGGGCTCGTCCACCATCGCCTCGCAGACGGTGGCGCAGATGGCCCCACTATGGGCCGCCGAGGAGGCCGTCCGCGGTCACGACCCCGCAGCCCGGGTGATGGCGCGTCAGGAGAAATCCGCCGTCATCGTTGCCGCTCTCTTTGCGCTGTGGGAAAAGGAGCTGCCGAAGCTGTCGGGCAAATCGAAGCCCGCCGAGGCGATCCGCTATGCACTTGGCCGGCGTGCCGCGCTGGAGCGCTTCCTCACTGACGCCGCATCGAAATCGACTCCAACACCGTCGAGCGCGCCATCCGGCCGCAGACAATTACCCGAAAGAACAGCCTCTTCGCGGGCAGCGACGGCGGTGCGATATACTGCTCATCTGTCGATCGCCTTATAAACTAAGGACATTTTGGCGCGGATCATGAGACGCCGGACGCC
>NZ_JAMYKY010000104.1:0-574 GCF_040317695.1 Mesorhizobium sp. M1403
TGGAACATTCAGAATTCACATCAAGGTGCACCGCTGTTGCGTCCCGAACAGGTTCGGCTGCTCGATGACGACTACGAGATTGTTCTCATCAAAGGTCTGCCACCATTGCAATTGAGGAAGGTGCGTTATTTCTCGGATCGCATTCTGAAACGCATCTTTGAAAGCCAGACAGGCGCCCTCCCGGAGCCGGCGCCCTTGATGGGAGCAGAGGAGGCGCTCTCCGCAGAATCTCAACTCGATGACCCGCTGTGTGAATTGGCGCAGGACTTTGACGATACAGTTTGATGTGAGGCTGGTATGAACGCGCGAAATAGTAATCCATCCCGTGTAACAGCTTTGTCGCAGGTGCAGGACGCCGGCTTGGAAGACGGGCAAGCGGTCCAGGCCCGGCGAGTGGGCTTTGAGCAGCACGTGTCCGAGGCGCTCCGGCCGCTGTTCGATGGTCGAGCTGACGAGTCGCCAACCAATCCAGAGGAGCTTCTGCGACTGGAACAGGGGTTTCGCGAGGTGCTTCAGCGAGGGCAGGATCATCAAGCCGCCTCGTCTTTTTTCAGCGATCCAGGGATCCCCGCTG
>NZ_JAMYKY010000105.1:0-567 GCF_040317695.1 Mesorhizobium sp. M1403
TAATGGCCGCAGCCATGCGGGTGTGGCAGTGGAGCGCATCGGCGGTGACCAATCTGCCCGTAAGATCAATGAGTTCGACGACCTTGAGCGCGGCCTCGACTTCGTTCTCACCATCGCTCGGCGAGACTGCCGCCAGGCACAGCCGGGTCTCGGCGGCGAAGGCCGACACCGTCAACGGCGGACTGGCTGCCAAGCCCTTCTCATAGGCCCGCCGCAAAGCCTTGCCGTCAAGCGACACCACCTCGGGCGTCTCTCGGCTGGTTCGGGCGAAAGCTGCGGCAAAGGCAGCAAAGGCGCGACCGAAGGCCTCCGGGTCGAGCAGGCGCAGCAGCCGCGAGAAGGTGTCGTGGCTGGGGGCTGCGTCATAGTCGATCAGCCGCGACAGCGCCTGCTTGCGCTCCTGCGCGAACAGGGCAAATTCCGTCGCATTGCTGGCGCCGCACAGGCTTGCTGCGATCATCATCACGATCAGGTCGCCAAGCCGGTGCGTGGCGTTGGGCGCGCGTGGATCAGGCACCGCGCCAAAGTAGCTCTCAAGGCAGGAAATGGCAGTCGCTCCTTCGCTCA
>NZ_JAMYKY010000106.1:0-509 GCF_040317695.1 Mesorhizobium sp. M1403
GGGACTGTCGGGAATTCTGTGCGCGAGGCCATGATGATGGAAAGGAGAGAATCATCGCATGGCTATTGAGAAGGAACTTCTGGACCAACTGCTTGCCGGCCGCGATCCGAATGAGGTGTTTGCCAAGGACGGATTGCTCGACGACCTGAAGAAGGCGCTTTCGGAACGGATTCTGAACGCTGAACTCGACGAGCACCTTGAGGACGAACGCACCGACGGCAGCGTCAATCGCCGCAACGGCCATTCGCGGAAGTCGGTGCTGACGGGCACGTCGAAGATGACGCTGTCGATCCCGCGCGACCGGGCCGGGACCTTCGATCCGAAGCTGATCGCCAAATACCAGCGCCGTTTTCCCGATTTCGATGACAAGATCATCTCCATGTACGCGCGCGGCATGACAGTGCGCGAGATCCGCGGCCATCTGGAGGAGCTCTACGGCATCGACGTGTCGCCGGACCTGATCTCGGCGGTTACCGATGCGGTCCTGGAGGAAGTGGCCGAGTGGCAGA